>DYBQ01000050.1 GCA_019418545.1 Clostridiales bacterium
GGTTTTCCTCTGAAACTTTTAAAAATGTTAAATATGCACAATAAAATAGCGCAAATTTCCCTAATTGAATTTTCAGCATAATTTTTAGAAAAATATATAAAAATCCCATAAGACTGCCGATTAGAGGGTTTTATAAAAGTTGCTGACGATAAATCCTTACCCCCTTGTATCAGGGCCGGGTTTGGTATATAATACAAATAAAGATTTTTTGATTTCAAAAGAGCTTTCCTGTTGTGCTGTCAATAATCGGGAAGGGGCTTCGCCGGAGAATCGGAGCTCCTGACAGGCGCGGAAAGGCTCCGCCGGAATCGCCAACAAACTTAAAAACTGTGTTGGAGGTTTAGATTGTTATGAACTATAATCTTTCCGTACCCCAGATTGAATCCTTGATTAAAGAGAAGCTTTCCCACAATTTTGGCGTCAGCCCTGAAAATGCAACCAACGAGCAGTATTATAAAGCCGTTGCCCTCATCCTGCGGGATTTAATGGTTCGGGGCCGCAATGAGTGTAAAGAAAAAGCTGAAAAAACGGGTACCAAAAAAGTATACTACCTCTGTATGGAATTCCTGCTGGGCCGTTCTCTGCGGAATAACCTGTATAACCTGCATTTGGAAGAGCCTTTCCGCAAGGCACTGGCCAACATGGACATTAAGCTCGACGCCCTGTATGAGCAGGAACCCGATGCCGGTCTTGGCAATGGCGGTTTGGGCCGTCTGGCTGCCTGCTTTATGGATGGACTGGCTTCTCAGGGCTATTACGCCATGGGCTATTCCCTGCGGTATGAATACGGCATTTTCCGCCAGAAGCTGGTGGACGGCTGGCAGACCGAGCTGCCCGATTTCTGGCTGCCCGGCGGCCGCGTGTGGATGCAGGAAGTTCCCGAGAAGTCGGTGGAGGTCCACTTCAACGGCCATATCGAGGAATACTGGAACAATCAATACCATATCGTCAACCATAAGGACTATACCAAGGTCACCGCAATCCCCTATGATTTGTATATTGCCGGCAACGACGGCAAGGGCATCAGCGTGCTGCGGATTTGGAAAGCCCAGACCGACGAGTTTGACATGAAGCTCTTTAACGGCGGCAACTACATGCGCGCTATGGAGCAGAACGCCATGGCGGAGGTCATTACCAAGGTGCTGTATCCCGAAGATAACCATGTAGAGGGCAAGGGCCTGCGTCTGATGCAGCAGTATTTCCTGGTGTCTGCTACCATTCAGGATATTATCCGCCGTCATCTGTTCAGCAACCAGTCTCTCGATAACCTGCCGGAGCTGGCCGCTATCCATCTGAACGATACCCACCCCGTGCTGGCAATTCCCGAAATGATGCGTATTATGCTGGATGAGTGCGGTTATGGCTGGGATGATGCTTGGAATATCGTTACCCGCACCATCGCTTATACCAACCACACCGTTATGAGCGAGGCACTGGAGTGCTGGGGTGTGGATATGTTCAAGATGTACCTGCCCCGTATTTATCAAATTGTGGAAGAAATTAACCGCCGTTTCTGCGCTGATATGCACGCCCGTGGAGTAGATGGCTACAAAGTAGGCCGCATGGCTCCCCTTAATGATGGCTATGTAAAGATGGCCAATTTGGCAGTTATCAGCAGCCATTCTGTTAACGGTGTTTCTCAGCTGCACAGTGATATTTTGAAGGATTCCGTTTTTAACGATTTCTATACCGAGATGCCTCACAAGTTCAAGAACGTTACCAATGGCATTGCACACCGCCGCTGGCTGAACCAGTCCAACCCCGAGTTGGCCGGATTGCTGGATGAACTGATTGGTACTGGCTATACTACCGATGCTAACCAGCTGGAAAAGCTGCTCCAGTACAAGGACGATGCAGCTGTATTGGCCCGTATGCAGAAAATTAAGCATGACAACAAAGTCCGTCTGGCAGAATATGTTGCTAAGAATTGTGGAGTAAAAATAAATCCCGATTCTATTTTTGATGTGCAGGTTAAGCGTATGCACGAATATAAGCGGCAGCATATGAATGCGCTGCACATTCTGGCAACCTATCAGTGGCTGCGTGAGAATCCCAATGCAGATTATACTCCCCACACCTATTTCTTTGGTGCAAAGAGCGCCCCGGGCTATTATTTCGCCAAGCAGATGATTCGGATGATTTACGCATTGTCTCAGGTTATCAATAATGACCCCCGCGTAAACGAAAAGCTGAAGGTTGTATTTATGGAAAACTATCGGGTGTCTCTGGCTGAGCTGATGATTCCTGCAGCAGAAATCAGCGAGCAGATTTCCTTGGCTGGTACAGAAGCTTCCGGTACTTCTAACATGAAGTTTATGATTAACTCTGCGGTAACGCTGGGCACCTTGGATGGCGCAAATGTGGAAATTCACGAGTCCGTTGGCGATGACAATATCTTCCTGTTTGGTATGACCACACCGGAAGTGAATACACTGAAGCAAAATGGATATCATCCCTATGAATATGTGAATAATAATCCCGTGATTCGCCGTGCAATGGAAGAACTGCGCCGTGGCTTTGGCGGTGTGGACTTTAAGGATATTTATAATTCCCTGAGTAAAACAGACCCCTATATGGTACTGGCAGACTTTGAGTCTTATTCACAGGTACAGCAGCGTGCTGCTCAGGCATATCGTGACCAGCGGCACTGGAGCCAAATGGGTCTGGTAAATACCGCTATGGCAGGCCGTTTTGCTGCTGACCGGGCTATCAGAGAATATGCAGATAATATCTGGCATGCAAAACCAATCCCGGAAAATGTGACCGTAAAGCCGGCCAAAAAGGCAGCGGCCAATGTTTCCCTGTTTGAGCCTCAGAGATAAAAAAACGTAAACATGATGAAACAAGGGCGGAGGCTTCTTCAGCATGGTGGCTGCTGAGGTTTCCGCCCTTTTTTCTTGTTGGATATAAAGTGAAAGAAAAGAATTTACCGTAAAGGAGTAAGTGGAGTATGTTCCATTCCAGAAACCCGCAGTACCGCTCTCCTACTGGCGCAGTGGAAGCGGGAACAAAAGTACATTTTAAAATCAGTATGGACAGAGATTTGCGCTGTACAGCGGCAGCGCTGCTGATAGCGGATATTGCTGGAAAAGTAGAAAGATATGGTATGTTCTGGTGTGGTATGAACGGCGACCACGCAGAGTGGTGGGAATGTGATTATCAACCGGATACGCCTGGGCTTCGATTTTATTGGTTTGAAGTGGACACATGGAGAGGGCGTATTTCACTAAACCGTACCTATGGAGGAGACGGGATTCTAAATGGTAAAGACCGATGGCAGCTGACAGTATACAGTAAAGAATATAAGACGCCCGATTGGTTGGCAGGCGGGATTATGTATCAGGTTTTTCCTGACCGTTTTTTCTGCTCTGGAAAAAAGAAAGATAATGTCCCTGCTGACCGGAAAATCCATCAAAATTGGAAAGAAATGCCCCAGTGGTGGCCGGACGAAACAGGGGAAATTACCAATAAGGACTTTTTTGAAGGGGATTTGAAAGGAATTGAGGAAAAGCTCGATTATCTGGAATCGTTGGGGGTAACCTGCCTGTATTTAAATCCTATATTTGAATCCCATTCTAATCATCGTTATGATACGGCGGACTATTCGCGCATTGACCCAATGCTTGGCACGGAAGAGGATTTTTGCAGCCTTTGCCAGTCAGCCAAAAAACGTGGAATCCGAGTTATTTTGGACGGTGTCTTTAGTCACACAGGCAGCGACAGTATCTATTTTAACAGGGAAGGCCGCTATCGCTCAGAAGGGGCGTATAACAGCAGAAATTCTCCTTTTTATTCCTGGTATACATTCCGTCACTGGCCCGATGATTATGAATGCTGGTGGAACTTTAACACGCTTCCCAATGTGAATGAAACCAATGAAAACTATATGCACTATATCAATGGGAAAAACGGCATCATCCGTAAATGGATTCGTGCAGGAGCCGCTGGATGGCGTTTGGATGTGGCAGACGAGCTTCCTGATGAGTTTTTGGACGCTCTCACAAAGGCTGCCAAGGCGGAAAAACCGGATGCATTAGTGCTGGGAGAGGTTTGGGAAGATGCTTCCAACAAATGTGCCTATGGCCAGCACCGCAGATACCTGCTTGGCGGACAGCTGGACAGTGTGATGAACTATCCCTTCCGGGATGCAATTTTGGGTTTTCTGACAGGGGCAAATCCAGCGGATATGATGGAATGCATTATGAATATTCTCGAAAATTATCCGCCCCAGACTATCCATATTCTCATGAACCATATCGGGACACATGACACAGAAAGAGCCCTTACTATTTTGGCAGGGGAACCGGTTCATGGACGGGGAAGAGAATGGCAGAGCTCTCAAAAGCTGTCCCCCGAACAGCGGGAAAGAGGAATCAAACTGCTGAAATTAGCTTCCCTGCTGCAATACACCCTTCCTGGAGTTCCTTGCGTTTATTATGGTGATGAAGCAGGAATGGAAGGGTATAAAGACCCCTTTAATCGCGGGACGTATCCCTGGGGAAGCGAAAATCAGGAGTTAATCGAATGGTATCGTACCCTTGGGAAAATAAGAAAATCCTGCCCGTCTCTAAAGGAAAGCGGGATGGTCCCTTATTTGGCAGAAAAGGAATGCTTTGCCTTTATGCGGATTGGAAAAGAGCAGGTAATATTGGTAGCGGTCAATCGTTCCAGTTGGGACCAATATCTGCACATTCCCTATGAATGGCATCAAGTGACGCCCCTTTTAGGAGCAGCGCCAGAAAACGGGCAGCTTCATTTGGGAGCATATGGTTATAGCTTGCTGTCTTTAAAGGCATCCCCGGAGGAAGATGGAGAATGACCTTTCTTATCAATCTGATAAACCATCTTCCTGAATGGAAAGCAGAAACCATAAAAGAAGAAAACCTGCAGGACGCACTGGAAGTCTTAAACACCAATATTGCAGGTTATTATGCTGATACGCAGGAAGAACTTCCTACACTTGAAAACTTGCGGCAGGATATACAGGCGCTTCCGCCGGGATGTACTTTGGAAGAAAAAGTTTTTATATTGTTATATAGGGATGATTCTCCCATTGCAATCATTGATTATGTAGAAAACTATCCTGATACTCGAAGCGGATATATTGGATTGTTTTTATTAAGACACAGCGTTCAAAAACAGGGATTGGGAAAAAAACTGTTTGTTTCTTTAGAACAAGCTGCCATCAAAACAGGAAAGCAGCGCTTGGAGCTGGGATGCTATGAAGCCAACCATGCTGGCCTTGCTTTTTGGAAAGCCATGGGATTTGCGGAAATCGGCCGCCAGGGAAGAAAAGGCCGTGATGGAGTGGAAAGGCAGCTATTGTCGATGGAGAAAATACTTTGACAAAAAAATTAAAAAAAGCATTGACAATCTCTGAATTATGCGCTATAATAGTGAAGCTGTTTGAAACAGCTTATGCGCCAGTAGCTCAGCTGGATAGAGTGTCTGACTACGAATCAGAAGGTCAGGGGTTCGAGTCCCTTCTGGCGCGCCATGATAAAAGGCCAACAATTTGTTGGCCTTTTATTTTTTGCATAGAGATATTAAAACGTCTGGCGAGGGATTGCTCACCAGACGTTTTTTATCATTTTATATTTCTTAGTTCGGCTGCATTTCGAGACAAAGCTTTTCGCCTGCAGAAATAATCATGGGAGTTTCCCATGTCAAAGTAAAGTGATTTATGTTAGCAGAAAGATTTTGGCCGTTCAGACAAGCAGAATATGGTTTCATATCATTCCATTTCAAAGAGAGAGAAGAAAGGGTAAGGGAGCCATATAGAACCTGAAGAATGGCCTGCTGATTTTTAAATTCTATTGTGCCAAAACCACTATCTAGGGACCACAAGCACGAAAAAGTATCGTGAATAATAGGAGCAAAAGACAAGGCGCCTTTTCCCATGTCAGCAACCATACCGGAAAAAGCTGGGAGAAGGGCAAAAGAGGACATGGAGCGGGCATAATTGGAGCCGCACTCAATTTCGTTCCAGGGATTTCGAAATTCACCGTCATAACGATTCCGTACTGCTCTTACCAATTCCAATCCCTGTGCTACCATTCCCTCCTGAATCATATTTACAGCAGCCTGATACTCAAATCCATGCATGGTTTCTTCCGCATAGGGGACAGGGATAACCGGTTTTTCACAGCCGTCAGGATATGCGCAGATGAGGGTACCACTGTCATCATTCAAACCAAAAATACGGCATGGATTCACATGATAGCGAAGACTTGGACGATAGTTCCATTTATAAATGGATTGCAATGCGGAGCGTACTTTGTCCTGGCTGAATATTTCACCAAGCCCAATCAGATTTGCATGCCACTGACCCAACACCTGGTCAATGGAGCATCCTTCGCCAATCTGATATTTGAGTTCTCCCAATTCTTCGCTCCAATAAGCCTCTACGGCGGAGGTACCAATCAGAGAATCCCCTTTATCATACTTTTCCAAAAGTTTCCGGTTATGGATATCGATTTTTTGATGGAAATATTTCCCGTTGAACAGATTCTTTTCTGACCATGCCTTTCCTTTTTCAAAAAGGGATTGGCACTTGCTTTGAAAATCCTTATCCTCCAAAATTTCAGCCATTTCTGCGCCCGCTTTTAAAGCGCATAAATACATGCTTTCCAGCCAAGAATTGGGACCAAACAGCTCCATGTCCAACGTGTGATGCTGCCGGCCAGTAAGAACACCGGACGCGTCTTCATCCCAGCAATCATAATTTTGGGGGCTCCATGCGTATTCCAGTGCTTTTTTGACTTGCGGCCACAAGGAACGAAGCCATTCTTTATCCCCACATATTCTGTATTCCCGCAGAGTTTTGAAAACCGTTGCAAACTGTCCGTCCGCACAAGGACGGAAAGAGGAGGGGGCTCGTCCCAGAGGAAGCATAAGCCGGAATCCCATTCCACCATCGGGTTTCATATCGTATCGGTATTCCAATTCCCGCATGGAACGCTCCAATCGAGGGAAAAGATAACACAAAGCATATGTATACGCCCAAACATGGGTACAGGAACCTTCACAGGAACCCTCGTGCATCCAGCAGCCTTCCCAGCCATAGAGAGAGCCGTCTTCCAACCGCAGTACAGTTGGACTCTTTAAAACGGACACGGTGGCAGAAACGGCATCCAGAACTTCGGTGGGAAGAGTAGAAGAAAATAGAGCTTGCTGATACAGCCGGGTATCTCTATATAATCTGTCCCAATTTGACAGGGCATACAGGGCGGATTCACAGGAATCATGGAAAAGGATTGCATAATAGTTTTTCCAGGCGTTTGCGGGGCCGTCTGCCAAGTCTTCTGCAGGAGCCCAATAGTTATGATTATTGGGGATATTCCAGGAGATGACAAAGCGCACATTCTTTTTTTCTCCCGGAGCAAGTGTTACAGAGGAAGTAAGGGTACCGATTTGTTCGCTTTTTCCGTCAGCAGAGGTACGGCGGGATTTGATAGGGCCAGCAGAAGTAAACTCTTTCCAGAAAACCCCAATATTATCAAACCAAGCACCTTGGAACCAGTTTTCCTGACAGGCTGCATTTTCACCATCCATAGCCAATGTGATATCCCCATATTCAAAATCCGATGGGTTATGAAAACAATCCATCATATGAAGTAGATGGAATCCCTGTCGCTGCTCATACCGATTTTCACCCCGGAAAGGGTTATTCAGGGAGCCAGCCCAAGTATAGGTGAGAGATTCAGAGGTGGTATTTTCTACAGTCAGGATAAAAAAAGCAGCGGGAATGGAAGAATCATCTTCATTAGTGGGAATGAGAGGGTTAAAAGCTTCCAAAGAAACCTTACCAGGGAAAGTATCATCAACGAAATGTATGGAAGCAATTGGAAATTTTCCTTCAAAAGTGCAGTCCCGAAAATGAGGCATCCCCATTAAGCTATATCGGCTGGCTCCGTCCCCAAATTTGTTTTGGGCAAAAGAGCCGCAAAGCTCCTGCTCCATATCTGCATGCAGGACTCGTGCATCTATTACTTTGCCATTACATTCAGCTTTAATGGCAAAATGGGTAAACCCATTAACGCTTCCTTTGTTGGGACGGTTGAAAATTTCCCAGTCAATCAGCTGGCCATAGCCGGAAAGCCCAATACAGCCGCTGCCAATTCCGCCCAATGGAAAACTGATTTGACGGCGCTTGGCATTTCGATAAGTAAAATCAGTCATGCTTACAACTCCTTTTGCACCGATGATGTGCAGAATATTTATCCGAATACAGGATAACAAACGCAATGCTATAAATCAACAATTTTTTTAATAAATAGGTTATTTTTTTGTGGTTTTATAATTTAAAGTCAGATGTTTAAATTACAATATAAGTTAAATATATAACGAATTATATAGGTTTTAATTTAATTTTATTATAGTTATTTTCATAAATTATTTGATTATCCATAGAATAAGGTGTAAAATGTAGGCAGAAGAAGCAAGGCAGCTTTGATGGAGCTATTAACCTTGTCACTTTATCAGTGGTTTGAATGCTAGTGCCATAAAACACGAATTAAAAAGGAGAGAGAGTTGTATGTCATTATTTCAAAAACAAGAAAATAGGCTTGTTTATCGCTATGACGCAGAAACATTGTGGATTGAGCCTTGGGGAGAAAACAGCCTTCGAGTGCGGGCCTGCAAACAGGCGAAAATGCCGGAAGAAAATTGGGCTCTGCTGCCAGTGGAACAAGTTTCCTGTCAAATTTTGATAGAGGAAGACAAGGCAGAAATCCGTAATGGAAAAATCTGTGCACAAATCAGCCGTCATGGAAAAATTACATTTTACCATCAGGACGGCAGAGTTTTGCTGGAAGAATATACCCGAGACCTTAGGGATATGTTTTCCAGTAAATGCAGTGCTTTGAAGGTAGAAGCCCGGGAGTTTAAGCCCATTTTGGGAGGCGACTATCATCTGTCAGTGCGGTTTGAATCGGGAAGCCGGGATGAAAAAATTTATGGAATGGGGCAATATCAGCAGCCGCTGCTCAATCTAAAAGGAGCAGACCTGGAATTAGCTCACCGAAACTCTCAGGCCAGTGTTCCCTTTGCCTTGTCCTCTTTGGGATATGGTTTTTTGTGGAATAATCCTGGTGTAGGGCGGTGTGTATTTGGCGCGAATGTTACCACATGGGAGGCCGTTTCTACCAAAGGGATGGACTATTGGATTACCGCAGGAGATACTCCGGCAGAAATTGAAGAAGCCTATGCCAATGTTACGGGAAAAGTTCCCATGATGCCGGAATACGCTATGGGATTTTGGCAGTGCAAGCTGCGGTATCAGACACAGGAAGAGCTTTTACAGGTAGCACGGGAGTATAAGCGCCGTGGACTGCCGATTTCTGTTATTGTCATTGACTTTTTCCATTGGCCCAAGCAGGGAGAGTGGAAGTTTGATACTACCTACTGGCCCGACCCCGATGGTATGGTACAGGAATTGAAAGAAATGGGAATTGAACTGATGGTTTCCATTTGGCCAACAGTTGATAATACATCAGAAAACTATCAGGAAATGCTGGAAAAAGGCTATTTAGTTCGCTGCGACCGGGGAATTCGGATTGGAATGGATTATCAAGGCAACACCATCCATTATGATGCAACCAGTCCTGAAGCCCGTGAATATGTATGGCAAAAAGCAAAGAAAAACTATTTTGATAAAGGAATTAGAATTTTTTGGCTGGATGAGGCCGAGCCGGAATACAATGTTTATGATTTTGATAATTACCGATATTATCTGGGGCCAAATGTACAAATTGGAAATCTGTATCCGCGCTGTTATGCCCAGACTTTTTATGAAGGGCAACAACAGGCTGGACAGGAAAATATTATCAATCTTCTGCGTTGTGCCTGGGCAGGCTCTCAAAGATATGGTGCGTTGGTATGGAGCGGTGATATTCATTCCAGCTTTGAATCCCTTCGCAACCAATTTGCTGCCGGTTTAAATATGGGATTGGCGGGAATCCCCTGGTGGACAACGGATATTGGAGGATTCCACGGAGGTGACCCTAAAAACCCAGAATTCCGTGAGTTATTGGTTCGTTGGTTCCAATATGGGACTTTCTGCCCGGTCATGCGTCTCCATGGAGACAGAGTCCCCCGTCAGCCTCAGGTTGGAACAACTGGAGGAGCTGGCTGTTGTTCCGGTGCAGAAAACGAAGTTTGGAGCTTTGGCGAAAAGGCTTACGAAATCTGCAAAGTCTATTTGGAGATGAGAGAAAAGCTCAAGCCTTATATTACCGAGCAAATGCAGGCAGCCCATGAAAAGGGAACTCCGGTGATGCGTCCCCTGTTCTACGACTTCCCTGCCGATGCAGTGTGCTGGGAATGCGAGGATGCATATATGTTTGGGCCTGATGTTTTGGTAGCGCCGGTGCTTTATGCAAAAGCTTCTGAAAGGCAGGTTTATCTGCCAGCAGGCGAAACGTGGGTGGAGTATTGGAGCGGAAAACAGTTTGATGGGGGGCAGACCATAACCGTCTCCACTCCAATTGAGCAGATTCCGTTGTTCCTAAGAGGTGGAAAAAAGGTGTGGTAAATCCAGAAAAGTAGGATTTCCCGGGAAAGCAAGGCAAAAGAGAACCTTTTGAGGATATGTAGAAAAAATAAGAGCGTGATATCGGAGTGTTTCCGGTATCACGCTCTGTTTTTAGATATGATTACGATTGAATCAAATCCATTTCATTCATTACCAAACCAGTAATAAGTTTGGGATAGAAGTAGGTGGATTTTTGAGGCATTTTTTCTCCGGCAGCTGCCACGTCACGAATTTCCGTTACCCGAGTGGGGTTGAGAATAAAGGCACACTGGCTTTCTCCCGATTGTACAGATTGGATAGCTTCTTCGAAAGAGCGGGTATAGGTAAGGTTCCGCTGATTGGCCATGTTTTCTTTGTCAATACCCATCAGCTTTTCCAAAATCAGGCTGTGCAGAACCGTCACGTCCAGTCCCTGAGAGGCCGGGCTTTTATCCGGCAGCAGGGAAGCCATTACAGAGATATCGCGCAATGTAAGCAAATGCCAGCTTTCTCCGCCATCATAGAAAGCAAACGCTTTTTTTCCTTCCTGATACAGCGAGTGAAGTGTCGATTCAATTTCATCCAAATGATTCATAACGGTTATGTCGAAGTGTTCTTCACAGCCCTTTATCAAGGCTTCGGAAGAAAAGTTTTCCAAATTACGGATGAGACGGTGGGTGGGGAATACGACCAGGCCATCGTTTTCCATATCCACAAGCATCATCATAACATAATCAGCATCTCCGTTTTCCGGGGCAATGCCGTTTTCGTGGCAGTATTGACTGAAATTAACGGCCGTTTCATAACGGTGGTGGCCATCGGCAATATACAGTTTCCTGTCAGCAAAATCATCACAGATAGCCTGAATGGCAACAGGGTCATTAACAAGCCACAAACGATGAGTCACCAATCCATCGTTAAATTCATATCGGGGCGTATCTTTGGACAGGTTTTCCAGCCGCTGCCAAGTGGTGTGTTCTTCGTCCATATACAAAGAATAAATTTGGCTAAAATTGCAGCCAGTTGCCTTCATCAGGTTCAGGCGGTCTTCTTTTGCTTTGCTCAAAGTTTCTTCATGAGGCAAAACCGTTCCTTTCGAGAATGGCTCAGCCTTTACCCGGCAGATAAAGCCCTTTACTTTTTTTACTTCCCCTTCTGTGACACCGGACAGGAACTCCTCTTCATAAATATACAGGGCTGGTTGGGTATCCTGACGAATCAGTCCTTCTTCTTCCCACTGGCGCAGGGTTTCTCCGGCCTGTGTGTAGGGGTTTTCACCTTCCTTAGGAAGCTCCAGACGGATGACATTATAGGGGTTTGTTTGCAGATATTCCTGCCGCTGCTCTTCACTGATAATGTCATAAGGGGGGCAGGTAAGCGTTTGAATATCTCCTGCTTTATTGGTAAAACGCAGTCCGCGGAAAGGTTTGATTTCGGCCATGTTTGCACACTCCTTCAAGCTGTTGGGTTTGAATAGCACTTTTATACTTTACTATTGTAATAGAACACCCCTGTCCACGTCAAGGATTCGAGAAAAAAACATAAGACTTTACAAGCAAAAAATATCCCGGCTGCCTTTTCAGGCAACCGGGATAAAATACGGGATATTATTTCTGCTGTGCCTTTTTCTTCTGGAAGAACAGTACAGTAAATCCAGCCAAAGAAATGAATGCAACAATCCAAATCATCAGCGAACCGTTATCTCCGGTTGCGGGGCTTTCAGCTGCGCTGTCATCTTTGTCAGCATTGGGGTCGCCCTTGCCATCATCGGGTTTGTTGTTGTCATTCTTACCGTCATCAGGATTGCTGTTGTTGTCATCCTTATCATCGTCAGGATTGCTGGTGTCGTCCTTTGCACTCAGGTTTTCAATTGCAGCTTCCAGCTCGGAAACGGCATTGTCCACTACGTCCTGCTCGTCCTCGCTCAGGCTTTCGTCAGCCAGAACAGCATTGGCAGCCTTGAAAGCGGCCTGGAATACAGCAACACTTTCTTCGGTATAATTGGTCAAATCAATGTCATTTGCTTTGTTAATCAGGTCTTCCAAAATTGACTTGTCAGCCTTGAAACGCTGTGCCAGAATGGCATCCAGCAGAGCGTCAGCTGCGGGCTGTACGTCCTCTTCCATGGCATCGCCATCATTGTAGACATTTTTGGCTGCTTCCAGTGCATCCACCAGCTGCTTCCAGTTAGTATCCACATACTTACTCTCGTCCATGGCTTCGGCCATATCGATGAGCATCTTCAGGTTGGTCTTATCGCCCTGCAGCAGGCCCAGACCGTGGATGGCGTCCACCAGGTTGCTCCAAGCGGTGTTGATTTCATCCTGGCTGGCATAGGCGTTGTCAAGAACAGCCTTAGCAGCTGCTTTTGCTTCTTCAAAATTCTTCACAGCGCTGTCCACAACACCCTCGGTGCTCTGGTTCAGTGCATATTCATAGGTTTTCTCCAGCAGAGTCTTGTTAGTCTTAGGAGGCTCGCCGTAGTAAACTCGGGTCTTTTCAGATACATTTCCGTTGAAGTCTTCCAGCTGAATCTCAATATAGCCGTAGCCATCTTCATTGGTGGTCAGGTTCAATCCAGTCAGGTCATCCACACCGCGGGTAACGTTATTCTTCAGCACATTGCCGTTGGAATCCCATGCGGTCAGGTGCCACCAGTCATAAACCAGCGGGTTCTGAATCTTCCAGCTTCCCTTGGGGATACTCTTGGAAACGGTGCCTTCATAGGCATCGCAGTGGTCGTCAACGAGGGTACCGGAGATATCAGTAGAAGAAATCACATTGCCTTCTGCATCCAGATAAGACAGGCGCAGATAATAGTTGCTGCCGTCGGTTACGGGAACTTCCACAGTACCGGAAACAGCATCTTTTGCGAACTCAGCAGTATAGGTTTCGGTGTTGCCTGCATAATTGTAAGGCAGGGTCACGTCAGCGCGGATGGAAGCATAGTCCATGTCAGGGTTGGTCCAGGAAACATTCAGAACACCACTGCCCTCTTCCACAGTCAGATTGGAAGCGGATTTGTTATAGTCGCGCACAACAACAGCAGCTTCGCTCTCAACGCCGTTGTCACCTTCGGCGGTTACCTTGAAGCTGACAACGCCTTTGTTGTCGTACAGGGACTTCACATAATAGTTGTCATCATAAATGCCGCCCATG
Source organism: Clostridiales bacterium (assembly GCA_019418545.1). Taxonomy (GTDB): domain Bacteria; phylum Bacillota; class Clostridia; order Oscillospirales; family Acutalibacteraceae; genus Heritagella_A. The sequence continues at coordinate 13,673 of DYBQ01000050.1, forward strand.
TACATCTCAGTGCCATCCTCAAAAACAGCATAGACATTGTACTTCTGGACTTCGTCATAATCGGCCAAATCCCAGGAGAGGTAGGTTTCATCGGTGTTGAAGGCACGGTCAATGGTCAGCCCGGTGGGAGCTGCGGGAGCATTGTCGTTGTCGGTAATGGCGATTTCGCCGATGTTCATTTGATAATCGGCAAGCTCTTCGCCGTTGGGGTCAAATGCCAGACCGAAAGCGGCCAGAGTTCTGCCTGCATAAGCGGACAAATCCAGAGTTTCGGTCATCCACTCGGTGGACTGTTTGCCGGAGTTGTTGACGGTGATGTACTCCACAGTTTCGGGAGCGTCTTCAAAGATCAGGCCGACCTTCATCTGAGAAGCGTCGTCAGCAGTGGTCTTGAAGAAGGTGATGTCCAGCTTGGAGTTCTCGTTGATGTCCATCTTGGTCTTGTACAGACGCAGGAAGTGCTCTGCGGACATGGGGCCCTTTGCAACCAGAGAGCTGCTGCCGTCATAGCCGCCGATCTGGTTCAGCTCAAATGCGGGGTTGTACTTGGTGCCATAGTCGAAGTCAAAGTTCAGAGTGGCTTCGGAACCATCAGAAGTCTCATACCACCACTGCCAGGTGGGCAGGATGTCCTGATCGTTGATGTTGGACCATTCATGGTCATTGGAAACTTCGCCATTCTTGAAGTACTGCATACCGTGACCGGTGTTGAAGTTGGTGACGAAGTTGGAGCCCTTGATAACGGAGCGCTCGGAGATGAAAGCTGCCATGCCAGGCCAGGACTGATATTCCTTGCCTTCCAAATCGGTACCTTCGTTAGGCTTTGCGCGGTCAGGATCATTAGCAGTGACATAGGGGTTAGCATCAGCATCCAAAATAGCCTGTAAGAGCTGCTGACGTTCTTCTTCAGTGTACTTGGTAGTATCCTTATTCAGGAAAGTAACACCTTCACGAACATAATCAGAGCTGTTAGTGTAATAGGGCTGATTAGCAGCGCCAGACCACCAAGAGCGCTCACGAGCGAAAACATACTTCTGATACTCAGGATCAGCACGGCGGTTTTCGTTGTAGGAGTTGTTGCCGGTGTGACCGAAGACCTGTTCATCCAGATGTGCCCAAACAGTACCTGCACCCAGATTGGCGATACCAGTGCGGGGGACCAGATTTTCATCCAACAGATTATACAGAGAGCCACGAGCACCGGAGAAGCCGGTCTGACCAGCTTCCAGAGTGTTGAACACGGTCTTTCTGGCATCCAGACCCAGAGATTCCATAATGCTGACGGAGCCATCCACCATGCTCTTGCTGGGATCGGGGTTCATGTACAGGGAGTTGGCGGCGATGGTTTCGTCGTCGGTACCCTTGATCCAGTTGCTGAACTGAGTAGCATCTTTGTTGTAATAGTTGATACTGCCCCAGGAGCTCTGGTTATTCTGGCCATACAGATTGGAAGCATAAACCTGAATGTAGATGCCCTGTTCGGTCATCTGACGGCAGAACTCTTCATAAACAGGCATAAAATCAGCAGGAAGCCGTTCTTCAGCGTTGATGAAGTAACCGTCAAAGCCGTACCATTTGGCGATTTCAACCAGCTTGTCCGCAGCGGGGAAACGACCGGTTTCATCCCGGAAGATCAGGTCGTCGGTGTGCTCCTGACGGGGGAAGAAGATGCATCCCAGAGACTGCACGCCATTCTTATGAGCGGCATTGGTATAGGCCGGGTTAGGAATATTCAGGATGCCGAACTCATAGGCACGCTCCCACCAGCCGGCTTCCGGATCAAACAGGGAATCGGGCGTGGGGTTGGTGACAACACCGTGCCAGGAAGCACGATAGTCCAGATACTGCCAGAAATTGAAAACGTACTGTGCGAAATCGTCGTTGTAGTTATAGGGGTTAAAGAACTCGTTGCCATAGTCCTCTGTCAAGGAAAGGCTTGCAACCTCCTGGCTCAGCTGCGGGTTGGCCTGGGTTGCGGCAAAAGCTTCGTTGCGTTGCTGAAGCGGCACTTCGGCGCGCATAAAATCGGAATATTCATCGGTTTCCGGACTCCAGTTCAGGATGTCCATAGCCCGATGGCCGTGATACACGGGCTGATTCTCCCCAAGATATCCCTGTTCGCCGGGACGCGGAGCCAGTGTATCGCCGCCGGCGAATACGAGGCTCATGTTTCCAAATGCTGAAGCGGTAACTAATGCTGCAGCGAGAAACACAGACAAGATCTTTTTTGTTTTCATGACAAACCTCCTGATTAAAATTTTAATGTTTGGCCAAACTCTCCATCCAACACGAATTCTTCATTGCTGATATGTAATCACAGCTTTTCCAGTGAGTATCCCAAATAGGAGTAATTTAGAATCTCAAAATGGAAAGAGATGTAATCCATAAAAAGTATGAAGAAATGGCCTGCTTTGCGCATATTTTATCAAAATTTATTCAGAAGTAAACAGGGGGACTTTAACAATTTAGACATAAAAAATTTAGTAATTTTTCTTAAACAAATAAAGGCGAAAAAAATATGTCATGACATATTATATGGAAAATAGAAATAGGGATTTTACATAACTACTAATTTTTTTTAAGGGAGAAGCATTCTTAGTTACTGAAATAGTATCATGGTTTTCAAATAAAAAATAGGGATGACTCCGAAAAATGTTATTACATTCATTTTTTATTCGACGTATTATATAGTTACAAATATCAAATAGTATAAATAATAGAAATTAAAAAATACTTGACTACAATTGGTTTA
>DYBQ01000051.1 GCA_019418545.1 Clostridiales bacterium
GAACCTGTTTATCCTGTTAATTTTATTTTTTATGCATAACGAAAGTACGCGGGATTTTTTGCCGGTAGTAAAGTTTGATATCAAAAAACTGGAAGAATATTTTTTAAATAAATAAGTGGTCATAAAATTAGGCAATGAGGAGGCTGTATTATGGCGCTGATAGACAGAATCAAATATGACGGTGACCCACAAGGACATCCATGGCTGATTTATAAATATCCGGGAGAGTCCTTTGTTCTGGGCTCCCAATTGATTGTAGGGCAGGGACAGGAAGCGCTGTTTTTTAAGGGAGGAAAAGCGCTGGATTTGTTTGGACCGGATACTTATACCCTCCATACCGGAAATCTTCCTCTTCTCAATCGTCTGGTGAATCTTCCCTTTGGTGGGAAGACGCCTTTTACGGCAGAAATCTATTATATCAATAAAACATCCCGTCTCGATATGAACTGGGGGACCTCTACACCGTTTCAATTAGAAGACCCCAAATATGGAATCTTGCTGTCCATCCGCTGCCATGGTACCTATGGAATCCGCATTGATGATTCCCGTATGTTTGTTTCCGAGCTGGTTGGCGTGGCAACCGGGGGGACTACACTGAATCACCTGTTTGTGTCAAGATATTTCAGCGGCCTTTTAACTTCCCGGATTAAAACCATTATCTCTGCCTTTATGATTCGGCAAAAAATTTCGTTTTTAGAAGTGACCCCTTGGCTGCAGGAGCTTTCTCAGGAATGCGAAAGGGAAGTCAAAACAGAATTTCAGCGCTTTGGCGCAGAATTGGTAAACTTTTTTATTGAAACAGTCTCCCCGCCAAAAGAGGAGTTTGAAAAGCTGCGTCAGTATAAAGAAGAATTGGCTCTGGGCGGGGATTTTTATACCCAGCGCCGTTCACTGGACATTCTCGAAAAAATGGCCGACAACCCCAATTCCGGCGGAATCGCTGGGGCTGGATTGGGCCTTGGGATGGGAATAGGGATGGCGCAGAATGCAGGTGGTATGTTTGGCGGGATGATGGACCGTATGAACATACAGACGCCGGCTTCTGTTGGGCCGTCTCAAGCTGGAGCAGGGACTCCCTGTCCAAAATGCGGAGCAGTGATTCCTGCAGGGCAGAAATTTTGCGGAAGCTGTGGAACAGCAGCCGTGTTGGAAGAAGTTTGTCCTCAATGCGGCGCAAAAAATCCGGCAGGACAAAAGTTTTGCGGAAATTGTGGTGGGAAACTTCATAACCAGTGCAGTGCCTGCGGAGCCGATAACCCACCTTCTCAAAAATTCTGCGGAAATTGCGGGGCAAAGCTGTAAAGGAGCACAGGTAGGGTATGAACAGATATTTTGTAATTTTTTATGTGGCAAATCGCTGCTATCAGTACCGTTTGGAAGATGTTTTGGACGCTTGCAGCGATGGAATGGTGGATGGCTCGTTTATTCCAATCGCAAAAAAGCTGCTGTTTCCGGTAGACTGCACCAATGAGACCTATTGGATTCAGGGCGGCCGCAACGGCTGGAAAGTTTTGTGTAATGACAAGGAAGTGACGCAGCCCCAGGCAGTACGGCATGGGGACTATCTGGAAATATACCGGGGAAATATTTCCTATGATTTGCTTTTTCTGTCTACCCGCAGAATTTCCCTGAGCAACCGGCGCATAGCATTGGAAAGAAATCGAAATCTTTTTATTGGAAGAGCGGAGCAGTCCAACATCGTAATCGATATCAGCGGATATGTCCCCTCCAAACATGCAGCAATCCGTGTAGACGGAGAAGGCCGGGTGTTTTTGGAGGATTTGGCGCGAAAAAAAGGGATTTATGTCAATGGAAAGCGGCAGGTTTCCTGCGAGCTTCACTGTGGGGACCAAATACAAATTATGGGGCAAACGCTGGTTTGCATGAACGGTTTTCTGCTGGTTCCGGCTTCCTTGCAGGTAAATGGGCTTACCTGCTGTCAGCAGCTTCCCATGGCGGCCGTGCCCTCGGAAATGCAGGAAGAAGAAGCTTATGTCCGAACCCCCCGGATTTTAAAGTCTTTGGATGAAGGGGAAGTTGTGATTGATGCTCCAACACCGCCGCAAAAACTGAAACAGCAGCCGTTTTTGCTGGTTGCCGGACCATCGGCTACTATGGCGATGGCAATGCTGGCCTCCCTGGGAGTGACGATTTACAATTCCCTCAATAATGGGAGCTATGCTTCCATTGTAACCGGTGCAGTTATGGCATTCAGTATGCTGTTGGGAGCCATTATGTGGCCCAGCTTACAGCGGCGTTATCAAAAAAAGCAGTCAGAAGCCAATGAAGCCTGGCGGGTTTCCCGATATAATGCCTATTTGCAGGAGCGGGAAAAGGAAATAGAGGCAAAGTATCGGAGAAATATTCGGGTTTGGAATGAAAATCTTTTTCCGGGACCGGAGCAATTGATGCAGTATGCAGCAGAGCGCAGCCGGTGCCTTTGGGACCGTATGCCTCAGGATGAGGACTTCCTTTCTGTCCGTTTGGGACTGGGGGAACATCCCTTTGAAACCACGATTAAGTGCCCGCCAAAGGGCTTTGTACTGGAAGAAGACTCTATGGTGGACAAAGCCTTGGAGCTTGGGGAGAGATACAGCAAAATGCAGGGAATCCCCATGGTTCTTTCGCTGATGGAAAAGCGCGTAGTTGGCGTCGTTGGCCATCGGGATAAGATTATGGAAACCCTTCGGTGCATGATATTGGGGATTTGCGTCCAGCATTCTTATGACGAAGTGAAAATCGTGCTGGTGTGCAATCGGGCACAGAGCCGGGAAGTGGAATATGCGTTTGAGCTTCCCCATATTTGGAGCGCCGACCACACAGTGAGATACTTAGCACAGACGAAAGAAGAGGTTCAGGGGTTATTCAGCGGTATTGATGAAAGCCTTCAGGAAAGAGAAACCCTTTTGGAAAAAGAGAGCCCCCGAATCCCTCATTATGTTTTCTTTGTTCTGGACAGACGTTTAACAGAGGATGCACCTTTAATGAGAATCCTTTTGCAGGCCGACAATCAGGTTGGTGTGTCTGCCTGTTTTGTGGAGGAAAAATTCGCTTCGATTCCCAAAGAGTGTACTGCCATCATTCAAAACGACAGTGATGTTTGCGGAATTTATGTTAAAAACGAGAACAACAACCGTTTTCTGCAATTTCAGCCGGACACCCTGCCTCTTTCCCAAATGGAAAGCTGTGCTGACGAGCTTTCCCGGATTCCGGTGCATACAGAGCGGGCACAGCTGAGTGTTCCCGAACGGGTGACCTTCTTAAACATGTACCGAGTGGGAAACATTGGCGCACTCAAAATTGCGGACCGGTGGGATAACAACAATTCCAACCAAACGCTGGCAGCGCCTATTGGAATCCGTGCAGGCGGAGAAGCCTTTTGTTTGGATATACACGAAAAACATCATGGATGCCATGGTCTGGTTGCAGGTATGACCGGTTCCGGTAAGAGTGAATTTTTGCAGGCGTATATTCTTTCTATGCTGATTAACTATAGCCCCAACGAGGTAGCGTTTGTTCTGGTGGACTTTAAGGGCGGAGATATGGCTCGGCCTTTCCTCAAGTCGCCTCATTTGGCAGCCACCATTTCCAATCTTTCTGGCAATATTCTCTATCGGGCTTATGTATCGCTGCAGGCAGAGGTGAAATCACGTCAGCGGATTTTTAATGAAGCGGCAGAACAGCTGGGGATTGACAAAATCGATATCAATTCCTATCACAAGTATTTCAAAGAGAAAAAGCTTACGAAACCACTGCCCCATCTGATTATTGTGATTGATGAATTTGCCCAGCTGAAACAGCAGCACACAGAGTTTATGTCCCGATTGATTGACATTGCACAGGTAGGCCGAAGCCTTGGAATCCACTTGATTTTGGCAACGCAAAAGCCCAGCGGCGTGGTGGACCCTCAAATCTGGAGTAACTCCCGTTTCCGTGTGTGCCTGAAGGTGCTGGGAAAAGAGGACAGCAGTGAAATGATTGGCCGTCAGGATGCAGCCCTGATTAAGCTGCCGGGACGAGCCTATGTACAGGTTGGATATGATGAAGTGTTTGAACAAATCCAGTCCGGCTACAGCGGGGCTGCCTATACCCCTATGGACAGTTTTGTGGATGAAGATGCAGTAACTGTCAAAATGGTAGATTCCACAGCTTCTGCCCTGAGAATTGCCCGGGATGTCCAAAAATCCGGTGGGAAATCAGAGCGTACACAGCTGGAAGAAACCGTGCTGGAAATTAACCGGATTGCCAAGGCAAGAGGGGTTCATGCTGCTCCACTTTGGCTGCCCACACTGCAGGAAATGATTTCGTTGGAGCAGTGTGACGAGGCCTTCCAACCCTTTGAAAAGGCAGAGTGGGACAAGCAGCCGGGATATGAAACCATTTGCGGTATGATGGATTTGCCGGAATCCCAGCAGCAGATTCCCTATGCAATTGATTTTGTCCGCGACGGGCATTTGGCGGTTTATGGAACAGGCGGCTCTGGAAAGACCCAAATGGTTCAAACGATTCTGTATGCCATGGCAAGAAAGTATTCTCCTGAAAGATTACAGATGTTCCTGTTGGATTTTGGCGGCAGAGCTTTACAGACCACTATGTCCGCAATGCCTCATTGCATCAACTCAGCTTGTGGAGATGAGGAAGAAAAAGTTGTCTATATTCTTGGACAACTGCAGGCCATGATAGAAGAGCGGAAAGAACTGTTTTCTCAAAAACGCTGTTCTTCCTTTGAATCCTATTTGCAAATGGGAAATACGCTTCCTATGGTCTTGGTAGTACTGGACAACTACTCTGCTTTCCGGGAAAAAATGTATAAGCAGGAAGATGAAATTCTTCGATTGGCCAGCTCGGCAAAAGCCTATGGGATTTTTTTGATAATCACTGGCAACAGCAAAAACGCTATCTACTATAAGGTAGCAGAGCATATTACCAATCGAATTGCTTTCCGAATGACCGATAAATTAAATTACCGTGACGTACTTAACAATATCCCTGTTCCCATTGAGCCGGAGAATATCAAAGGACGGGCACTGACAGTGTATCAGAAAAAGGCAGTGGAAGTGCAGATTGCCTTGCCAATCATTGCTGAAAATGAAAACAGCCGTGTGGAATGGCTGGAAGCAGAGTTCAAAAAAATGAATGAAGCCTGGGGTGGAAAAGCGCTGTCCATACCGGAGATTCAGGAAAAACAGGCGCCAGCTGCAGCCCCCTCAAATGCTGTACAAAAGCCGGTTCCTCAAAAGGCCGCCCCGCAAGCAGTGCTTCCGGTTCCAAAACTTAGGGAACACAGCCTGATTGCCGGAAAATCACTGCTTAGCGGACAGCCTCAGGGGTTTGAACTGATGGATATGCAGAATGTCTTTGTCGGGAACCCCTTTGGGTATGGATTGCCGCCAGCTATTATAAGAAGTATAAACGCTTTGCCCAATCATGTCTGTTATGTGTTTGACTCGGCAGGCTATGACTCTTCGGCGGCACTGGAGAAAGATATCATGGCGGCCAGTGCCGAGGATATTTCCAAAATGATTGTGCTTTTGGACAAGGCTGTCACAGAACGCTCCAAACAGGCAGCTTCCTTACAGGAAATGGGCTTGTCCAAGGAAGAAATCTATGGGAACATGCAGCAATATTCCCGTGTTTTTGTCGTAATCCAAGGCTTCTCCGATTTCTATGATACGATTTCTGATGAAGATTTGGAAAAACTTGAACGTCTGCTGCGAAAAACTGAAAATACCTGCATTTATTTTATCGTTACCGATGATATGAAGCGCATCACGGATTATTGCGGTACGGAGCTTTATATCCGGCTGGTAAAAAGCGACACGGGTCTCATCCTTGGCGGAAGTATCAGCGACCAGACGGCGGCCATTTTGCAAAACGCGTTCCGAGATATTCCCGCTGCAATGCGGCAGAAGCCTTTGAAACAAAGCCAGGCGCTGCTGTATATTGGAAACGACTCTTCGGCAATTGAGGCAGAATGATAAAAAGGAGGGCGGTAATTAATGCATCTTCAGGATTTTGGAATCTTTTTGACGGCTGATGAACTGTATGCAATGGCCGGTGCTTTTCAGCTTCCCTCATTTTTCTGCTCTTATATAGAAGATACCCACAGTGAGATAACTGCTGAAGAGGCCGAGGCCTTTTGGGAAAAATGCCGGAAGGGGTTGGTAGACAAAAAGTATTTGCTGGAGGATGAGGAGGGAAATCTTTTAGCAAATCCCGGATTTCTGTATATACTGGGTTCCTGTTTTGCAGCTGAAAAAGCGATGGCTGTCCAATATACGGGAAAAGGCGAGACCTTGTGGGACAGGAACCTGTACATAACAGAGGAGGGAATAGTCTGGATTAGCAGGCAGAAGGACGGCAGGCTGAGAATTGTCCCCACAAGCCGGAAGGTTATCCATACAGAGCTGCACCGGATTGTGGAAGAAATCCCAAATGAAAAGGCGGACTTAAAAATCGTATTGTCAGCCCGAGAATATCTGGGGCTTACCGCTGCGGTTAATATGAAAAACCAAGAGCGGGTACATGAGATTCTGGAAGGGCAGCTTTCAGACAAGGCGGCATTTGAAAACTTTTGGTCGGCCTTTGGCGAAAAGGAGAATCAGCTGACAATTGTGGAAAACAACTCGCTGAAACGGGAAACACAAATTACGCTGCTGTTTTTCTCCAAAAAAGGAGCCTGGTCCCTGGTACAGCAAGACAACTCCTATGTTTTCCAAACAGTATCCCATGGCCAAATGATAGCGGCACTGGATAAAATGACAGAACCGGGGTGAGACAATGAAACAGAAATTATCAGTGAAGATTATCATTCCCGGGTTGAATTTGGAGCATGATTTTCTTTTGCCAGATGCAATGGCAATAAAACAGATTGTGCAGCTTATTCTTCGGATTCTTCATGAGGAATATTCGGGACTATGCCCGGAAAGCACCGCAGTCAGCCTGTTTCGGGCAGACACAGGGGAACTGCTGAAAGAAACACTCACTCCCAGACAGCTGGGAATCCAAAACGGCGATAAGCTGGTGTTGGGATAAGGGACGATTTTTTGGGAAAGGAGGCACAGTGTGATGGCGAACCTTCGCATCAATTATCAGTCGGTGATGAACCGTGCACAGGAAATGGAAAATCAAATTACAAGGCTTTCCCGAGAAATCAATTCCATGGAATCCCTTCGGGACCAAAGCAGAGCTTGCTGGGATGGGCCAGCGTCGGAGGTATTCCGACGAAAGCTGGACCAGTTGATTGATAACACCCGTGCAACCCAGCGGCGCATGAAAAACGTGGTGGAGGATATCCGCACCGTGGCAGACAGAATCCGTCGGGAAGACGAGGAGCTGGCAAAACGGGCGGCGCAGCTGAAAGAATAAGGCAACCATTTGGGCAACCAAATTTGCATAAAAAGTGGGGGGATTTCCCCCGATGAAAGGAGTCAATTATTATGGCGGGTAGCGAATGGTCGGTTGAAACCGAGAGATTAACATCAGCGGCAGAAGAGGTAAACACAAGGATTACCAAATACAATCAGGAATGGCAGAAGCTGTATACCGAAGTGCAGAATCTTCGCACCAGCGCGTGGACAGGTGTAGCAAGCGAGACTTTTAACAGCAAGCTGGAGGGCTATCGGGACGATTTTGAGCAGATGGCTAAGGTACTGACCAGCTTTGTAGACTTCTTGAAAACAGCAGCGGCCAAGTATGAAAACACCGAAGAAGCCGTTAAAGATGCAGCCGGCGAACTGAATACCGGCGCTAACTGAGCAGGAGGGATTAAGCATGGCATCCATTAAAGTCAATTCAACTTCTATGAGAGAAAAAGCCAATACATTCCGCGGCGTGGCTACATCTGTAAAAACCTGCACTGATGAGATGACCCAGCAGGTAGAAAGCCTTCGCAGTACCTGGGAAGGGGAAGCAGGCGAAACAGCGGTTACAAAATTCAAAGAGCTTTCCGGTAAATTTGAAGAGCTGTATAACACTATCAACCAATATGCATCATTCTTGGATGAGGCGGCAGAGGCTTATGATAAGAGCCACAGCGAAGTTGTGAGTGCAGCAGAAGGCCAGCAGAGCTGATAGCCGATAACGGATAGGTGGGGGGCAATGCGGTAAGCCCCCCATTTTCCGGGCTGGGAGGTGAGAAAATTGCCGTATATCAAAGTAAACACATCCCAATTGTCTGGTCTCGGCAGCGATGCGGGAAATATCAGCAGCGCCTTGGCGCAAATTACCAGGGATTTTTCCTCTGCCGGCGGACGGCTGGACTGGGAAGTACAATGTGCTTCTAATATTCGCAGCCAGCTTTCCCGGATTGAAAATGAGCTTTCCAGTCAACAGCGGGCTATGAGCGGGATGTCTTCCTTCCTCATGCAAACAGTAAGGTCTTATAACCAGATAAATGGGGAAAACCGGGACAATGCAGACGAAGTAGGAGAAATCGGAAAAACTTCGCTCCCCAGCGGAGGAAGCGCTGTCATTATCAGAGGAGAAGTCCCTTCAAAAATTCTGCAGATTTTAAATCCTGGATGCATCTTTGGGACGATGACGGTTTCGCAAATCCTGATTGATGCCATCAGCAAAAAATTTGTAAATGGTGTTTTGGATGGGTTTGTAAAAACGCTGCGTGTAGCTGCCCCTATGGTAAAAGTTTCCTCAACTCTTTTTGATTTGGGACAGGCGTTGGGAAAGCTGAATTATGCTCAAATATCAGGCTTATTTGATAGGAACCTTGTTGTCAAACGTGTGGGAGATTATGTACACGTATATGGAAAAAACCTAAAACCCGTAAAGGGCTCTTCTTTTCTTGATGATTTGATTGGAGGAAAAGTTGCAAGACGATATAAAGTCGGCTCCGATGCCTATATCGGCAGCGGAATCGGATTTTTTGACCCACAGGCCAACTGGGTGACCAAGTTCAAATCGTTAGCTTCTTTCCAATTTAAGAACTTCTTTTCTGATACTTTTTCGATTGTAAAGACAGTTGATGGGAAGACAGTGGGAAATGTTGGCGCCATCCTGGGATGGACTTCCGTTGGCATTGAAACTATCATTGATTTGGTAGGAAATGTGCAAAACGGCGCCAGCACTTCGAAAATTGCGGCAGACGTAGTGACAGATGTGGGAGTAGGTGCCGGCGGCATGGCAGTTTCGGCATTGGGAGCAAAAGGAGGCGCTACCATTGGTGCAGCTATCGGCGCAGTAGGCGGCCCACCCGGAATGATAATCGGCGGTATTATTGGTGGATTTGCAGGCGGTATTGCTTCCGGCTTTGCGTATGACGCTTTGACGGACGGTGTACAGATAGGCGGAAAATCCGTATCTGCATGGATTAGTTATGGGCTGGAAAACGCCTTTGATGCGGTGGGAGATGCTGCTGCCAAAGGAGCGGAAGCAGCCAAAAATGCCCTGGAAGATATGGGAGACGCTGTTGGAGATGCTATTCAAAGCGGTGCGGACGCTATTTTCTCTGCCGGAGAAAAACTCAGCAGAGGCTGGAATTCCATGTGGAGCTGGGCAACATAACAACAGTTGGGAGTGAAATGTAATGAAAGAATATTTACCGATTGGGTCTGTGGTTCTTTTGCATAATGGAACCAAAAAAATTATGATTTATGGCCGGAAACAGCTTTCTCAAAATGATAATAAAGAATATGATTATGTGGCCTGCTTGTTCCCGGAAGGAAATATCAACGAGAATTATACTTTCCTATTTAATCAGGAGAACATTCGGGAAGTCGTCTTCCGTGGCTATGAAAATGAGGAAGAGCAGGAGTTTCAAAAGCTGTTAAACCAGGATTGACAGCCGTGTTGGCAGAGGAGGAAGCGCAATGGATGCAGTGGCATTTTCCCACATTGGAAATGGACGGGACAGCCACGAAGATAATTATCTTCTGCAAGGGGAATATATCCGTCCCAACCAGCAGCGGAGAATGTCACCGAATTCCGGTGAAGTGGCCTACTCAGTTGCCAGAGGTCTGAATCGTTTTTTGCTGGCTGTCAGCGATGGTATGGGGGGACATTCTTCGGGAGAAATTGCCAGTGGGATAACGGTGGAATATTTTTTGGAGCATGAGGCAGAGCTTATCACTGCGCCCCGCCCAGAGGAAGCTTTGTTGGGACACATTGCCGCGGTAAACCGAAAGGTTTGCCAGATGTCTGATGCCCAAAAAGAATATCATGGTATGGGGGCTACCTTGTCATTGGTATTGTGTGACGGGGTTCGATGGACGGCAGCACAGGTGGGAGACAGCCGGATTTATTTGTATACACAGGGCTGTTTGCATCAGCTTTCTACGGACCATACCGAAGGGCAACGGCTTTATGACTTGTCTTTGCTGACGAAGGAGGATTTAAAAAAATTTCCTTCTCGAAAAGCCCTGTATAAATATATTGGCAGGCCTGGGGAACTGGTGGCTGATGTGTTTTCTTTATCTCCGCCGCCGGTTGGCTCTTTTCTGTTATTGTGCAGTGATGGCCTTACGGATGTGGTTTCTGATAAGGAAATAGAGGATGTTTTAGCTGGTTCAGGCTCTGAGGAAGAAAAAGCGGAAATGCTGATGCGGACAGCTGAAAGTCGTAATGCTCCTTGGGGGGATAATATTACCGTACTGCTGGCGAGGGTAACAAATGATTGGAGGGGTTCCCGATGATTGGACAGACAATTCTGGGATATACCGTCATGGAAAAAATAGGCTCGGGTGGGTTTGCCACCGTTTACCGGGTGGAAAAAAAGAATCCCTCGGGCGTATACACTCGAGCGCTGAAGCATATTTCTTTTCCCTCTGAGCAGCGGTATCAGAGTGTGCTGAATTCCATGAACGGGGATTATGAACAGGCAGACGCCTACTTTACCAAGACGATTAGCTCATTTTTTAATGAAATTGAGATTATGGATGGTTTTTCCCGGGCAGGCGTTAAAAACATAGTGGCTTACTATGAAAACGACATACAAAAACAGGAGTCTCCCCGGCATTATGATGTCTATATTCTCATGGAGCTTTTGACTTCCTTGCCCAAATATCTCAGCACCCACAGCTTTACTGTGCGGGAGGTGTTTCGGTTAGCCTATGACGTGCTGGCTGCCTTGGAGGTTTGCCATCAGCGAAATATCATCCATCGAGACATAAAAGGGGACAATATCTTTGTAGATGATAGAGGCATTTTCAAAATCGGGGATTTTGGGGTTTCCAGAACGCTGGACAGCACTTCTCATGTGAAATCCATTAAGGGAACACCCAATTATATTGCACCCGAAGTACATATGGGAAAACCTTATGATAAATCCGTGGATTTCTACTCTTTGGGAATTGTCCTGTATCGTCTTCTCAACGATTTTCGTAATCCTTTTATGCCGGTGTTTCCTGCGGCCTATACATCTGAGGATGAAGACAGGGCTTTTGAATGCCGGATGAAGGGGGAAACACCTCCCCTTCCCAGAAATGCACAAAATCCTCTGGGAGAAGCGGTGGTCAAAGCCTTGCTGCCAGCTGGACAGCGGTATGATAGTGCAGAAGAATTTCGAAAGGCACTCAAACAGGCAGAGGATGAGCTTTCGGATATGGAGCTTTCCAAAGTGGTCAGAGAATCTTCTGGGCAAACCAGGCGTGATACTTTCCCACTGAACTCGAAAAGCGGGCTGCACTATTCAGATAATGATATGGTTTCCCAGCAAAGCCATGAAGAAGAAAGTGCGTCACAGACACCGGCTTCCAGTTATACAGATGAGAAAACTCAAAATCAGCCGACAGCAGCTTCTGCGGCTCCCATGGAGCAGACTTTGGGAGACAATCCTTCTCGAAATTCTACCTATGGTGTAATCAATATCTATTCTGACGGCTTTGATGCTGATTCGGAAAAAAACAGCAATCAGGGGCTGTTTCAAACCGTGGGAGACACAGCGGCAGAGCCCAGTGAATACAGTCCGGTATTTCCAAAATCCCGGGAATCTTTTTCGCCAGAGCAAACGGTTCCCCCGCAGCCCAGGCAGCCAGAGCCTGTACCGGTTGTGAGTAAAGAAAGTTTTTCGTGGCTTCCCTATGGAATGCCGCTGCTGCTGGCAGGCATATATCTTCTGCTTTTTCATGTGATTTTCCCTCTCACACTCTATCGGCAGGGAATTTCAGCTTCCTGGGTTCTCCCTACAATCCTTTTGCTCGAAATTCTCCGTTGGGGAATGATTGCTGGTTTTATTGTTTCCCTGTTTATTCTTGGAAGGAAACTTCATTTTAAAAAGCCCAGATATGCGGATAACGCAGTTCTTCGGGACAGACAGGCCTATTTGCAGGCACAGGAGCTTTTAGACGAAATAGAAACCATTCCAGAATCCGGGCCCGCCTGGGAGGCTATGAGAACGGTAGCAGAGCATTTGAGAAATGAAAGTGATTTTGGCATTGGGCAGCCACAGGCGATTGTATATGAGCAGGAAATTGCTGCGCTGCTGCGCCAGATTGAGGGGGCACTTCCAAAACTCCGAAACGCGGAAAGCCGTAATATGGCAGCCGAGAGCATCCAGCTATGTTGTACTAAAATTATAAAACGCTTAAAGCTTCGGACAGAAGCAAACAGGCAGCAAAGAAGGTGAACATAATGGCGTATCAGGTGGTAGATTTGGAATGTCCCAGCTGCGGCGCACCAATTGGAATTGATACTCAGGTGTGTCCTCATTGTTTTCGGGACATTGTCATCCGTACTTTTCAAACAGTAGGCTCTCTTACTCCAAAGGAAGCCAACCAGCGAATCAAAGCCTATGACAAAATGCTGCAGCAAAGTCCAGACCATGCAGAGGCTTATTTGTCCAAAGCGTTTTGTTATTTGCGGTTAAGGTTGTATGACAAAGCAATCCCTTGTTTTGAGAAGGCCATTGAAGAGAATTTGGAAGAGGCCGATGGGTATTTTTATGCGGCAGTTGCCAAGCTTCGAGGGAAAAGACCCTTTTTGACTGGCAAAAAGGAAATTGAGAAAATCGAAGAATATCTTGGTGCAGCCATGATGCTGGAAGAAAAAGGAATCTATGCTTACTTCCATGCATATCTCAAAAATGATTATTACGAAAAGAAGAAGCTTCGAGCAGCTCCACCGTCCAGAGAGCTGCTGGCACAGGCGGCCCGGATGGGTGTTTCGCAAGCCGACAAAGAGGAGCTGTTTCAGCTTTTAGGAATGGAAATCCCTGCAGGATTTTAATAAATATAACATAAGCAACAAACAGCCACAGTTTGTAATAAATTTTTATTTTGTAAAATAACAGGAGGAATTTTGGTTATGGGTATGGGATTGGTAGACAGAGCAAAAGTGAAGCAGTATTTCTTCGGAAAAAGCAACTTGATTCCACTGCTGCTGATAATCGTTGGTATATTTACGCTGCTTTTAAAAATTGGTATTTTTTTGATTCTGGCTGGTTTGGCCTGGATATTATATAATAAATTCAGCGCCGATGAAGAGGGACAGACGGAAGCAGACAAGGCCAAAGAAATCGAAGTGCAATTAGCTCGTGAACGTGCAATGGATAAGCTGAACCTAGTACAGGAACAGGTAATGGATATTGAACCTGTAGTAACCTGTGCAGCGGCTTATGAGCCGAATTCTCCTACCAGCCAGACCGTTGCAGCGGCAGGAAAGTATGGAAAGTTTTTCAAATCCTCTATTGCCAAAAATAGTGATGACCCTATTTTTGCATGGCGTGTAGGTTCTGACAGAAAGCTGCGGTATTCCCTGACAAAAATTACGGTGTTTATGTTTGGCGAGCAGCAGTTGTATATTTATTATGCCAATGTTGATTTGTGCACAGGACTAATCTATGATGAGGGCACGCATGAGTTTTTCTATCAGGACATCAATGCTGTGAGCTTTAAGCAGGTCCGGGAAAAGATTTTCAATATCAAAAGCAAGAAGTTTGAGCGCCATTTGCTGGAATATGTGAGCGTGTATACCAGCGGATGCAGCTATACAGCCGGTATTTCTACCGACATGAATAGCTCCGTTTTGGAAAGCCAGTTTACCGGAATGCGGAACTTGATTCGGGACAAAAAGAACGAAGGCTAATTTTATTCTTACTACTTGTCATATATGGTACCGGGAAATCAATGTGGCGGATTTCCCGGTATTATTTTTTGTATCCTTTTGTTAACATAAAAACGCGCTTACAGGCCTTTGGCAGGCTTGCAAGCGCGTTTTTTTATAGAGTAAAAGAGAGGATTATTCCACCTGGCCCAATTCTTTCGCTTCTTCAATCACTTTTGCGGCTACCTGGGCAGGCGCTTCTTCATAACGGGCAAATTCAAATGTATAGCTTCCTCTGCCCTGGGTGACCTGACGGACATAGGTGGAGAAATCGTGCATTTCTGCCATGGGAACATCAGCCTGTACAGTCTGCATACCATGGCCGGCAGGCTCCATACCCAGCACACGGCCGCGGCGTTTGTTGACCTCACCCATAATATCGCCCATGTTGGCATCGGGTACGGTGGCCATAAGGGTACCGATAGGCTCCAACAAAACGGGGTTTGCCTGCGGCATACCAGCCTTATAAGCCAAGGTAGCAGCCATTTTAAAGGACATTTCGGAGGAGTCAACAGGATGGTAAGAGCCGTCATACAGGGTGGCCTTCAAGCCTACAACAGGATATCCTGCCAAAGGACCCTTGTTGATGCATTCGCGCAGGCCCTTTTCTACAGCTGGGAAGAATCCCTTGGGAACGGCACCGCCAACGACACGCTCACCAAATTCCAGGCCCTCGCAATCACAAGGCTCAAATTCAATCCAAACATCACCAAACTGGCCATGGCCGCCGGTTTGCTTCTTGTGACGTCCCTGCACCTGCACCTTTTTGCGAATTGTCTCGCGATAAGCCACACGGGGTTTTTCCAGTGTAACTTCCACGCCGAACTTAGTCTTCAAACGCGATACCAGCACATCCAAATGCTGCTCGCCCAAACCGGAAACCACCATCTGATGGGTTTCTGTATTATTTTCAAAACGAATGGCCGGGTCTTCTTCCATCAAGCGGAACAGGCCCTGTGCTACCTTGTCCTCTTCGCCTTTCTTTTTGGGCAGGATTGCCATGGAAAGGGTAGCATTCGGATATTCAATTCCTTCCAGAGTTACTTTTCTGGTAGGAGCACACAGGGTATCGCCAGTCAGTGTACCGGTCAGCTTGGGAATTGCGCCAATATCACCGGCGGGGATGTACTTCACGTCATCCTGCTTTTTGCCGCAAAGCATAACGGTTTTACCAATACGCTCGGTTTCGCCGGTGCGCATATTGAGCAGCGGTGTTTCGGTAGAAACCTTGCCGGAGATTACCTTTACATAGGAAAGACGTCCGATGAACGGGTCGGCAACCGTTTTAAACACAATAGCAGCTGTAGCAGCGTCTTCATTAACAGACAACTCTACCGGATTGCCATCTACATCCATAGCCAGCTCTCCTGCTTTTTCGTCTGCCTTGGGAGCCAGCCAGGTCAACCCATCCATAAACTGCTCCATGCCGCGCATCAGCATGGCATCGCCGCAGAATACAGGGGTAATCGTACCATTTTTTACGCCTTTGCTAATCCCCACGATTACCTCTTCGGGGGTAAAAGGCTCACCGGAGAAATATTTTTCAAACATTTCGTCGCTGGTTTCAGCAACAGCTTCATAAATAGCGGTCCGCAATCCTTCCAGACGGTCTCCCATATCGGGCATGGGGACCACAACAGGCTTTCCATCAGAATAATCATATGCCTTGTATTCCAGAATGTTAATATAAATATTGGCCTGTCCGTCAACAATATAAGGGACCACTACAGGACAGACAGATGGACCAAAGCTGGCTTTCAAATCTTCAAATACGCGATAAAAACGGGCGCTTTCATCGCACAGGCCGTTTACGAAAATAATTTTTGCCAAACCGCGCTTTTCTGCAGCAGCAAAGGCTTTTTCTGTACCAACTGCTACGCCGGATTTACCGGAGACAGCAATCAAAACGGTATCTGCGGCACGTACAGCTTCACACAAGCCGCTTTCAAAATCAAACAGACCCGGGGCATCGAGGAGGTTGATTTTATGATTTTTCCATTCAAAAGGTGCCACAGCAGCAGATACTGAGGATTTACGGCGGATTTCTTCGGGGTCATAATCGCACACCGTGTTGCCATCCCCAATTTTTCCCCGTCTATCGGAAGCGCCGGCCAGATACAGCATGGCTTCCGCCAGAGAGGTTTTGCCCGCGCCGCTGTGGCCGGCCAAAGCCAGATTGATAATATTCCTTGCATCATAAATTTTCATATTGCCAGAACACTCCTTCCATACTGTCTCTTATACACATCTCCGAGCCCAC
>DYBQ01000052.1 GCA_019418545.1 Clostridiales bacterium
ATGGATTCCGAGTATTTTTAACGCAGTAGCTGGCGTTGATTGTAGGAAAAGACTAGAATTTCAACTTTTCAGATAGCCCCTAATATTATAGAAAATCTTATTCCACTCTTCCGCGCTTGGGAGCAGCTGCTTCTACTGCATCAGCTGCCGTATCCAGCCAGGGAGCTTCCACCAATTCCACCAGACCCTTGTCACAATTCATGGCAATTGCCGGGTCAATCGGCATCTTTCCTAATACCGGCAGATGATACTTCGCGGCAACCTCATCCACATGGCTCTCGCCATACAGCTGAATTTTCTTGCCGCAGTCAGGGCATTCCACATAGCTCATATTTTCCACCAGTCCAAGTACTGGAATGTCCATCATCTGTGCCATTCCCACGGCTTTGGAAACAATCATGGAAACCAGTTCCTGCGGAGAGGTGACAATAATAATGCCATCCAATGGCAAAGACTGGAACACAGTCAGGGGCACGTCGCCGGTTCCGGGAGGCATGTCCACAAACATATAGTCCACGTCTTTCCAAATCACATCCGTCCAAAACTGCTTAACCGTTCCGGCAATCACCGGGCCGCGCCATACCACAGGAGCACTTTCATCCTCCAGAAGCAGGTTAACGGAAATCATATCAATACCGGTTTTGGTAGTAGCGGGAATAATACCCAAATCTGTCCCCATCACCTGTTGTTTCACACCAAAGCACTTGGGGATAGAATGGCCAGTAACATCAGCGTCCAAAATTGCGGTATGGTATCCCCGACGGTTCAAAATCACCGCCATCATAGAAGTGATGAGGGATTTTCCCACGCCGCCTTTGCCGCTGACAACGCCAATCACTTTTTTCACACTGCTCAGCGCATTGGGCTCTGCCAAAAGGCTCTGAGGTGCAGTACGGGAAGCGCAATCACCCTGCTGGCAATTGCTGCAATCATGATTACATTCACTCATGGATGTTTCATCCTTTCCTCATTATGGTCATCCAAACAAAAGCGGCGGACACGCCTGCCCGCCGCCATGCGCTATTTTTAATAATATGCCCGAAAAAGGCACCTGTCAAGGGTTTCTGCCTGAGGACTCCAGCAATTTTTTCCCCTTCCGATTTTCATCAGGAAATACCTGTTTCAGTTCAAACCAAAATACACTTCCTTTTCCAACCTCACTTTGTACTCCATACATTCCCCCGTGCAAATCCAAAATGGATTTCACAATGGAGAGTCCAAGACCAGAGCCAACCTGTGCACGCTTGTGGGATTTGTCCACTTTATAATAGCGTTCCCAAATATCCTTCAGTTTATCCGCAGGAATTCCTTCACCGCTGTCGATTACTTCAACGCGTACAATTCCATCCCGAACTTTCTGACGCACACGAATCGTTTTGTCCGGGCCGGTATAATTGATGGCATTATTCACCAGATTGTATACCACCTGACTGATTTTCAGCTCGTCGGCATTGACATACACCTCTTCTTCGGCTTCAAAGGAAAAGAAGAAATCGGCCATTTTGTCATATCGTGTCATAATCTCCCGGATGCTCTCCGTCAAATTAAACACCGACCGCTCCAGCGGAATGGCACCGGCCTGCAATTTAGAGAGGTCCAGCATATCATTCACCAGTGTTGTCAAACGCTTGGTCTCGTCAATAATAATCTGTACATTTTCCGGTGTGTTTTCTCCTGGAATATCCCGCATTACTTCACTATATCCGGCAATCATGGTCAAAGGGGTACGTAAATCATGAGAAACATTGGCAATCAAATCGCGCCTCAGCTGTTCCACTTTTGAAAGCTCTTTGGCAGCATATTGCAGGGTGCTTCCCAGCTCGGCAATTTCCCGAAATCCCTTATCCTCAAATTCAATATGATATTCACCTGTTGCCAGTGTCTTGGCAGATTCATTGATTTGGCGAATGGGTGCGGAAATCTTTTTAGCAATTAAAATTGCCAAACCAAATGCCAGCAAAATCATAACCACTGTCAAATACCAAAGCTGAATTTTCAGCGTATCAACCGTAGACTCCACAGGAACAATGCTGGTGTCCAAAATTAAAAGCCGGTTATCCCCGCCCTTTTCTTTAAATGTAGCAACATAAATCATATTTTCGGGCTGGCCATTGCTGTCATTTTGACTGTACAGATAAGTCCCTCCTCGGGAGGACGTTTCCATATAAATCTGTGCCAATTCTACCCAGCTCAGCCTATCCAAAAACGACGTAGGGGAAGATTTTTTCAAAATGGTCCACCTTCCCCGCTCATCTGACAACAGAATACTCATCTGTTTTTCCTGAGCAGCATTTGTAATCACTTCTTCCATACGAAACAAGTTCATATTTTCCTGCTGCATCTGATTGGTAATGGATTCTCCTGTAGAGCGCAGCTCCTGGGTTTTAATCGAGCGGTAAAAGCTTTCCAAAAGAGCAATTTGAAAAACCCACAACAGTATGATAATCACGATGGTAAAAACAGCAAAACCAGAAAAAATTCCCCATCGAATTCCAATTTTTCCATGAAATTTGGAAAGGCTTTCACGATTTTTAAACTTCAAAGCGGTACCCCACCCCTCTCAGGGTTACAATAAACTTACTGTAAGGCCCAAGGCTCTTCCGAAGCAGTTTAATGTGGGTATCCAGAGTTCTGTCATCCCCATAAAAATCATAACCCCACACATTGGTAATCAGCATTTCTCTTGTCAATGCAATATTTTTATTGGAAGCCATATAAAACAGTAAATCATATTCTTTTGGAGACAAATCTACCCGTTTTCCATCCACTTCCACCATCCGGCCGGTAAAGTCAATCACCAAGCCTTCCGCCCTCAAAATTTCTCTTCCATCATCCTGTACAGGATGAATCCGCTTCATAATGGCATGAATCCGCATCATCAGCTCTTTTGGAGAAAACGGCTTGACCACATAGTCATCTACTCCCAGTTCAAAACCGTGGATTTTATCATATTCTTCGCCTCTGGCCGAAAGCATCAGCACTGGTGTCCGGCAGGTTTTCCGAATTTCTGCCACTGCAGAAAATCCATCCAGTTCCGGCATCATAACATCCATAATAATCAAATCAAATTTGTCCGGGGATTCCCTGCACAAACGAACCGCTTCCATCCCGTCCTCAGCCTCTATAACCTCATCCCCTTCAAATTCTGCATATTTTCGAATCAACATGCGAATTTTGGCTTCATCATCCACTACCAACAGGCGTACCATACTGCCACACTCCTATTTTCAAAAATTGTTTGTATTCTATCGCAAGAATGTGAAGACTTTATGATGAAAAACATGATAAAAACACTTTCTCACTATGGCAGACGAATGGATTGAATCATGTGGCGGATTTCCAGCAAAGAAGCTGGTGCCACCGAAAGCTCCCGAACCCCAGCGGAAAGGAAAAAACGTGTCATATCAGGGTCAGCGGCAGCCTCCCCGCACACCGATACCCACAGCCCATGTTTTCTGCCATTTTTCACTGCAATTTCAATCAGTCTGCGTACTGCGGGATGCCGGGCATCGCACATCGAACCTACATGAGGATTCTCCCGGTCGGCAGCCATGGTAAACTGAATCAAATCGTTGGTACCGATACTGAAAAAATCGGCATATGGCGCCAAAAGGTCACTAATCATCACTGCAGAAGGGGTTTCTATCATAATTCCAAATTCATATTCACGGCTAAAAGGCAAATGTTCCCGCTCCAACTGTGCAGCAGCCTCTTCCAGCAAATGGCGCACCGCCAACACTTCTTCCACAGAAGCTATCATAGGAATTAGAATTGCCAGCTTTCCATAGGCCGCAGCCCGAAGAAGTGCCCGCAGCTGGGTTAAAAACAGGCTCTGGTTTGCCAAGCAAAAACGAATAGAACGTCTTCCCATAGCGGGATTTTCCTCCCTTTCCATTTTCAGATAGGGAATCTGCTTGTCCGCTCCAATATCCAAGGTACGGATGACAACCCGTTTCCCCTGCATCTGCTCTAAAACCTTTCGATAGGAGTGGAATTGCTCCTCTTCAGTAGGAAGCCGTCCCCAAAACATAAACAAAAACTCCGAGCGGAAAAGCCCCACGCCATCCGCCCCAACATCCAGCACTTCCCCCATATCATTGGGATGGCTGATATTGGCTGCCAAATGAATCACCGTCCCATCCAGTGTTACGGCTTTCATCCCTTTATAGCATTCCAGCTCCTTTTGGCGTTCTTCATACTGCTGCGCCAGCCTGCGATAACGCCATAATGTTTCTTCATCCGGGTCTTGAATCAGTTTTCCGGTAAAGCCGTCCAAAATCACCTGGCTTCCATGTTTCAGGCAGGAAAACTCTTCTCCAATTCCGGTAATGGCAGGCACGCGCATCGAACGAGCCAAAATTGCTGAATGGGAAGTACGGGAGCCATTCCGAGTAATCATTCCTGCAATTCGTTCGGTATCCACTTGAATCATCTGGCTGGGCATGATTTCCTCAACTGCCAAAATCCCCTCCGCTTCTGAGGCCAGCCAGGGGGCCTGCACTTCCCCTCTTTGTTCCCGCAGATAATAAAGCACCCGCTCTGTAATATCCCGTATATCCGCTCCCCGGGCTTTCATGTAGTCGTCATCAATTTCTTCAAACAAACGGAAGAACCGTTCTCCGGCTTCCTGTACAGCAGTTTCCGCCGTTATTCCTTTTTCCATAATACAGTCATGGACTGCCAGAAAAAAATCCTGGTCCTGCAAAAGAGCCAAATGAATTTTAAAAATATCCGAATGATGCTCCCCAACTCTGGCAACTGCCCTGTGATACACCGAACTGATTTCCGTAGAGGCGCTCTCCCTGGCCTGCAAAAACCGGTTGATTTCCCAGTGAGGGTCCATGGCTTTTTCTGGAACTGTTATGGCATCCCTTGTCAAATTGAGATAAAGCTTTCCAATCGCATATCCTTCCGATGCTGCAACCCCTTCAATGGTCTTCATGCCTTTTACCCCCCTTCGGCATAAAACCGCCGACCTATCCTGCCCCAGGATAAAACAAAGGCACCGCCCTAAAAATGTATCTCGGGCAATGCCTTCTTTTTACTCTATTTTATTGTAGCAAAATTCCTTTGAATGTCAAGACAATGTTTAGCTAAAAGCACATAATTCATCGACAGGATTCATGCTTTTTTCATAAGAGTGCAACAAACAATATGCAAGCGCCCCCTATTTGGCTCGTTATCCTCTCCTCAATCTGGCAAAAAGGAACGTTCCAAAGAAAATAACCGCTGCCATCAGCACAATGGTTCCACCAGTAGCAATTCCCAAATAGTAGGAAAGAATCAGCCCAGACACGCCGGATACCAAAGAAATCATAACGGAATATCCATGATAAGCGGCACTGTTTTTCGCCAAATTCCGTGCAGCAGCAGCAGGAAGAACGAGCAGGGAATTAATAATCAAAATTCCAACCCACTTGATAGAAATGGTAACAATTACCGCCAGCACAATGGCAAAAAGGCGGTTTACCACCCGCACACGAATATTTTTCCCTGCTGCAAGGTCCTCATTCAGGCTGGTCAAAAGCAGCTTATTATAGCCAAATATCCAAACCAACACAACACCAATCAAAATCACTAGCAGCAGCAGCAATTCCTGTGGCTGTACGGTCAAAATATCCCCAATTAAATAAGCCGAATATTTCGAAAATCCGCCGCTGGCAGAAAGCAGCACCACTCCCAGCGCAAGTCCGGTAGCCGAAAACACGCCGATAATCGTGTCTGCCGAAGAGTTTCCCGACTCCAACACAGCCGAAATTCCCAAAGCAAACAGCAAAGCAAACCCCAGCATGGATATCAGGTAATTGTCCACCCCCATCAACACGCCAATTGCAATTCCCGTCAGCGCAGAATGTCCCAAAGCATCAGAGAAAAACGACATCCGGTTGCTGACCACCGCCGTCCCTACCAGTCCAAAAAGGGGCGAAATCAACAGCACTGCCAGCAGCGCATTTTTCATAAATTCAAATTCTGTCCATTCAAAGGGAAGGAGTGTATCGATAATCCCATATATAAATTCCATCATAACCCTCCAAGTCCAAAAATTTCCTGTACCTCTGGGCATGCCAGCACTTCATCGGGCGTTCCCTGGGAAAGGATGGTTCTATCCAGAACGGCGGCCCTGGTGGCATACCGGCGCACATGAGAAAGGTCATGAGAAACCAGAATAATCGGCATATGATATTCACTGCGCAGAGAGGTCACCAAATCATAAAACAGGCTGATACCTTTTCTATCCACTGCAGAAACCGGCTCATCCAGCAGCAGCAAGTCCGGCATAGGGTCCAGGGCAAAAGCCAGCAGTACCCGCTGTAATTCTCCACCGGACAGGCTGCCTAAACGTTTGGGCAGCAGTGAGGGGCTTCCTCCTACTTTTTTCAGCATCATACCCGCTTTTTTTTGGGCAGCCTCCGAGTTTCCCAGCCATACCGGACGGCGGGAATGGTTGGCACAAAGCAAATCCGCCGCTGTAACTGGCGCGGAGCGGTCAAAGTCCAATCTTTGGGGCACATACCCAATTTTAGGCTTTTGCACCCGCTCACCACGGCCATTATGAAATATAATTTCTCCCGTATAAGCACACCGTCCCAACAAAGCTTTGAGCAGTGTAGTTTTTCCGGCGCCATTACGGCCAATCAAAGCCAAAATTTCTCCATGCCGTACTTCTAAATCAATATGGTCAAGAATCAGGCCATCGTGTTTTTTTACGCTCAGCCCCCGAATTCGTACGCTGCACTGACAGGTTTTCGAGGCGGGATTCGTTGTTTGCATACACTCAAAATCCTTTCCAACAATTTTTCCAGACAAAGGCATCTCTTTGTCTCCGTTCAAAAAGTTTTCGATAAAACTTACGCCAAGGCCTGTTTCAGCACTTCGAGATTCGCCCGCATAGCATCCAAATAGGCATCGGCATTTTCTTCTCCTGTTACGGCTGGGTCCAATGTATAAAGGGTAGCGCCGCTTTCTTTTGAAATCACCTGTGCAGCCGACTGGGAATATTGAGGCTCTGCAAAAACCGACTTAACCCCTGTCTCCCGAATTAGCCGAATAGTATCCGCCAATTCCCGGGCACTGGGCTGGCTGTCAGGCTCCCGGTTCACCACTTCCACAATATTTAAGTCGAATTCTTCTGCAAAATAGGGGAATGCCTCATGGAATGTGACAATATCCCGATTGGGAAGCCCATCCAGCTCCCGATGCATTTCATCCCGCAAGTCCGAAAGCTTTTGAATATAAGCATCGCCGTTTTTCCGATACTCAGCAGCCCGTTTGGAATCCAGTTTCTCCAGTGCTTCCGTCACGTTTTCCACTTGCTGAATACAGTTTGAAATACTCACCCACACATGGGCATTATAGTCCTCTTCTTCATGGTCATGCCCTTCGTGGTCGTGAACCTCCTCTTCTCCTGACACCAACAGAGAAATCCCCTCACTGGCATTGATTACCGGCAATGAGGGTAACTGCTGCAAAACCTTGTCTAAAAAGCTTTCCATGCCGGCTCCGTTAATAATAAAGGCGTCTGCCGTTTCCAGATTTTTCATATCTTTATTCTGCAATTGATAATCATGGAGGCAACCGGTCTGTTGGCCTGCCATGTTCGAAACTTCCACTCCTTCAATTCCCTGTGTAACATTCAATGCAATGATATACATAGGATAGAAAGAAGTCACAATTTGAAACTCTGCTTTCTTCTCCTGACGCGGCATACAGCCCGAAAGCCCACACAATAAAACAGCCGGTATCAATGCGATTGCCGCCAAGCGGCACATATACCGGCTCAATGATGATAGTACTTTCATGAAGACCTCCTAAATGCAAACGATTTGCATTTGTAATCATACTGCGAACCCGCTCTTCTGTCAACCCCAAACAAAATGTAAATATTATATGAAAACAGGAAAAACCACAATCGGACGCATGGGATGTCCTTAGAAGAAGCAGGAATCTGCCAGTATGGACTGGACGGAAAAAACACGGAAATCCCGACGGAATCCAGCCTCAAAGGGAATTGGTTTCCCTTGACACTCTGCTGGAAAACACGTACAATAAAACTACATTCAATCCTTGCAATTTTAGATGAAGCAGGAAATATTTCCTACGTTTCCAAAAAAGCTGATATTGTTTTATATTATCCGCGCTCAAAGCGCAGAAAGGCAGGCATCCTATGTCCAATCGGTCTCCCAACGGAAAATGGGAACAGGACTTCTATTCTTCCCATCTGTACCGCGTTATAAAAAAGGTACAGACAGGCGATGTGGAAAAAACCGTCAACCAGGCGATTGATATAGCTGGACAAACCGTACACAAAGCAGAAAAAATCATTGATGCTGCTGTAGGGCGTGACACATCCAATCAGGACGGCTCCTTTCATGCCGGCAGCACAGGCCGTTCTTCTGCTCCAACCTCTCATCCATCAGGACATCCCGCTTCTTCCGGACCCTATGACACCCGTACCCGTAACCCCTATGAAAAAACGGGGACTCCAAGCGGATACTCCTATGGGGAAAGGAAAAATCGCAAAAAGAAAAAAGATGAGCCAATCCCTGAGGGAATGCGCCGCGTGCGTAAGCCCAGCGTTGTAAAATTTTATGTTACCGGTTTTTTGGCTCTGTTTATTGCGGGTACCACAGATACTTTCTATTCAGCGGCCGATTTTTTCTCCCTTGCTTTGCTGCTAGTCATTGTCTATTTTGTATGCTCTAAACTATTCAAAGGCAAATGGGTTTTAGAGCCAATACCTCAGCAGCCTGCCCCAGAGCCTAAATCTTCCGGCAATCCTGAAGTGGACAAAGTGGTACAGGAAGGGACCGACTATCTGCGCCAGCTTCGTCAGGCAGACGAAAATATTGAAGATGAGGAAATTTCTGCTGCAATTGTGCGGATGGAGGATGTTTCCTTCCGTATTTTTGCCTATATCTGCGACCATCCAAAAAAAGTCCCCCAAATCCGCAAATTCATGAATTATTATCTTCCTACCACCCTGAAGCTCCTTAATTCCTATGACCGAATGAGCCAACAGGATGTTGCAGGAGAAAACATTACCCAATCCATGACGGAAATTGAGCGGATTATGCAGACCATTGTTGTGGCCTTTGAAAAGCAGCTGGACGCTTTGTTCCAGGATGAGGCCATGGATATTTCCGCAGATATCACCGTATTGGAGGGAATGATGGCACAAGAAGGTATTTCCTCCGATGACAACACATCCAGTCAGGAACCAACCTTAAAACTGTAATGCTGACAAAACCGAATAATCGATTGATGAGGAGGATTTCGCAATGGAAGAAATCAAATTGACTATGGAACCTGTGGAGCCGGTGCCGGCCGCTCCGTCTTTAACCCTGGAAACCGAAGAGGAAAAAAAGCCTGAAATAGAAGCTGTTATGATGGAGCAAGCCGCTTTGTCTCCTGCCGAGCAAAAAACGGTTGACGATTTTGCAAAACAAATTGACATCACCAATACTACCCAGATTATGCAGTATGGCTCAGCTGCCCAGAAAAAAATTGCGGGATTTTCTGAATCTGCACTGTCTAATGTCCGCACCAAGGATTTGGGCGAAATTGGAGATGCCATCACCGGCTTGATAACGGAGCTGAAAGGCTTTGATGCCGAAGAAGAGGAACGGGGATTCCTGGGATTTTTCAAAAAAACTGGGAACAAGATTGCCGGTCTAAAAGCAAAATATGACAAAGCTGAGGTCAATGTAGAAAAAATCTGCGGGGTTCTGGAAGACCATCAAATCCAGCTTTTAAAAGACATTGCCATGCTGGACAAGATGTATGAAATGAACCTGGCCTATTTTAAAGAGCTGACCATGTATATTTTGGCTGGCAAGAAAAAGCTGCGGGAAGTGGAAACAACCGTTTTGCCCCAGCTGGTAGAAAAGGCCAAACGTACCGGCCTGCCAGAGGATGCACAGGCCGCCAATGATATGAACGCCATGTGCCAGAGCTTTGAAAAGAAACTGCACGATTTGGAATTGACCCGTATGGTTTGTATCCAGATGGGGCCACAGATTCGCCTGGTACAAAACAATGATAAAATTATGGCGGAAAAAATCCAGTCCACTCTGGTCAACACGATTCCCTTGTGGAAAAGCCAAATGGTACTGGCTCTGGGCATTGCCCATTCCACCCAGGCCATTGAAGCACAGCGCGCTGTAACAGACATGACAAATGAGCTTTTGCGGAAAAACGCTGACACCCTAAAAATGGGCTCCGTTGAAGCTGCCAAGGAAGCAGAGCGTGGCATTGTGGATATTGAAACTTTGAAGCATACCAATGAACAGCTGATTTCAACGCTGGACGAGGTTGCCCATATTCAGGAAGAAGGCCGTCAAAAACGTCGTGAAGCAGAAGCTGAGTTGGGACGTATTGAGGGTGAACTAAAGCAAAAGCTGTTGGAAATCCGTAATTCTGCTAATACCCCTGTCCAACCGTAACCCTGTGAAGGAGGAAGCCTCTTGAAAGAAAAATTAAAAACACCGCGTGTGGCGGCTATTATCATGGTCGTTCTGATTGTGATTTCTGTATTTGTTGGGCTAAACCGGAGTTTTTATTCTATGCGTAAGAATATTACGGATATGTACTACCGGTATAGCACAGGAATTCAAAGGCAATTGGATTATCGTGTTGAGGCGGCCAACGGTCTCAGCAGTTTGGCAGATGGATATAAATCGAGCAACAGCGCTATTGAGCCTCTTCAGGAGCGTCTGCAGCAGGATGTCCAGTCGCTGCTGGATGCTGACAATCCCAGCGAACAGTTTGATGCGAACAGTTTGCTCAGTGGTTCTTTCAATGGGCTTGCCGCAGAACTGGAATCTTCCGGGGCTTCCATATCTTCTTTCCAAAGAGAGTTTGAGGACGCTCAGCAGGTAATTGAGGAAAGCGATTATAACAGCCGCGCTGCGAGCTATAATGAAAAGCTCGAGTCATTTCCCGCTGTCCTTTTTAAATGGGCTATCTTTTCTTCCCCATTGGAAGAATTTCGATAATATAAGTAAGAATTAAAAAACATAGCCGATTCCTTATTGGAACCGGCTATGTTTTTTTATCTAATGGCTATTTCGGTTAATTCTGCTTTCCCATCCCGAATCACTACATGCCACCGCTTTCCATTCATGCAAACCGAAAAAGAAAGGGATTTCCACTTTTCGGGAAGTCTTGGATGGAAAACAGGCTGTTTTGTATCATATCCCCACTCCATTCCGGCAAATCCCATTACCACTCCCTGCCAAATTCCTCCGCAATTGGCAATATGGATACCTTCTGCAGCGCCCTGCACGGTTTCATCCAAATCAATTCCCAATGCTTTCTGGAATAACTCCTGCGCCTGCTGGGTACGCTCCATACGGCTGCACAAAATGGAGTGCACAATAACAGAAAGCGAAGAATCATGTGTGGTATAAGGAAAGTAATAATCAAAATTTTCCTCTGTCTGCTCTTTTGAAAAACGTGAAGGGAACAGATAGGGAAGCATCATCACATCCGCCTGTTTTAAAGCCTTCGTCCGATAATTTCTTTCCTGAGAAATCATTTTCCCAAAAGGCTGGGATTTGTCGGGCCACAGCACCGAAAAGTCAGGTTCTTCATACTTTTCAAAAGAATCGCATTGTGGGATAATCCCATCCCAATTTACAGAAGCCATCAGTCCGTCCGCTGTTTCCCGGATTTTTTGAATCCATGAGGCATCTACGGCTTCTCCTGCTTCTTCCATGGCATCCGCAGTAATTCGCAAAGAATGCGCCGCCATAAAATTAGTATAGGCATTATTATTACAAAAACAGGTATATTCATCCGGACCCATCACACCGTTTAAAGAAACCTTTCCTTCCCGATATTCCACTCTTGCCATCCAATATTGTGCGGTTTCTTTTAATACAGGCAGCGCCTTTTTCCAAAACGCCCGGTCTCCGGTTGCCTGGTAATAATGCCACAATCCATGTACAACATCAGCGGTTACATGGATTTCATGGTCACAATACTGCCAGTTGGGACACTGCTCCCTTCCAGAAACAGAGGACTCCCATGGATATCTGGCTCCGGGATACCCATACTCCCGGGCATTCTGGCAGGCACCGGGAAGGGTATTAATTCTAAATTCCATCAGTTTGCTCGCAAGCTCTGGATTTGTGTACAAATAGAAAGGCAGCAGATACACTTCCGTATCCCAGAAAAAGTGTCCGAAATAAGCTTCCCCTGCAAACCCTTTTGCACAAATGGCAATCCGGCTGTCATCGGGATTTACACATCTAAGAAGATGGTAAACAGAAAAATTCACCGCTTTCTGTGCCTCATCGTCCCCTTCAATGAGTACAGCTGATTTATCCCAAAGCTGTGCCCACTGCTGTTCATGACGCTCATACAGTGTCTGCTCCTTTTCCCGGCATTGCATCAGAAGCTGTTCCAGTTCAGAAAAACTCAGGAATCCATCCAAATCTCGTGATGTGGACACAGCCGACAACTTTGTCAGCCGCAGTGTTTCCCCTTTTGCCACATAGCAGGAAACCTCTCCGCAAGGTGCCATGCAGTCGCCGGCGAACAGCATCGAAGCCATCCGTACCTCATCACCATTATCAGTGGTTATCCCGGCGAGACATGAACCACCCTTTTCTTCATACTGCTGTCTTAAAAAATGGTTATATCCATTTGTTTTCACCTGCATATCAATCAGGTTGCGAATTGCAAGCCCGCATTCTCCAGAAACAGCAGAAAACTCCATTTCCTGTATCAATACCCGCTTTAAATGCCTGGGCAGATAGCGCCGAAACCGGCAGTGCAGTACGCCGGTGTCGATTTTCCAGTCAAACTCCCGATAGAGTACGCCATCCCGCATATCCAAATATCGTCTATACCCGCTGATTGCGGGAAGCTCCATATCCAAGCATGTTTTCCCTGCCGACACCTTCAAGGCCGGCAAATACGGCAGATTTACCAGCTCTTCTTTTAACAGCGGATGAATCCCCGTGATTCCAGGTACATATACTCCCCACTTTGAATATGGATGTCTGGGTGTCTCCACAGTAACATTAGCAGGCAGGCGCATATAGCTTTCGTTTTGCTCTGCACAGGCAAGCCCCTCTTCATAAGAAGCACGTATCTGTAAATATCCCGACCCCTGTGCCAAAGCACCTTCATAATATTTGGTATAATTTCGCTGATTCTGCCGCTCCTCAATACAGAAAAGGGCATCAAACTTTTTATAGGATTCCAAAGCTATGTACCTCCTTATAGAATGGTGTATTCATATGGCTCCAAAGAAACGGTTACAGTATGTTCGCCCAGACAAAGTGTTTCTGTTGTTTTCACCGGATGGGGATTGAGCACTACTGCACTGCCATCTGTTTTTGGGATAACCCGGAGCCGTTTCAGATTTTTAAGATAAGGAAAGACCTCTACTTTTTCCAGGAGTTTCTGCAGCCCTTCTGCTTGGCTATAAAACGCAATATCTGCTGTAAATGGAAGGAGCAACACCTTCCCCTTACCTAACATTGTCTTTATAGCAGCAGGTTTTTTCAAATGATTCTCCACAGCCAGAATTTCTCCATTTCTGGATTCCACAGGCTGTACGGTTCGCCCAATATAGTATTCTATCCCATCAAGTATCATCTTTTGCTGGTCATCCGTACAGTCTTCACAGCTTTCTGCCTGAATATTCAGCCCATCAGCCAAAAGGCGGCACTCTCTTTCCATCAAATCCTTTGTAGGGACTCTTCCCCACAAAACCAGCGTTCCGCCCTTTCTTACATATTGTAAAAGCCTTTCCTGAACCGGTGCTTCCATCACACCGTCGCACACAACACACAAAGGCATATCGTCAAGAATTTCCACGGCTTCATTTTCATAGTCGCACACCTTCGGAGTAAACCCGGCACAACGCAGCAGATAAAAGAAATCATCGCTGGCCCTTGCTCCCCGCTTCCAAATCAATCCAGGGCTTCTGCTCACTCCCAACTGTATATCATGGCGGGTAGGCATTGTCAGCTGTCTTTGATTCTTCCGTATTTCCCGAATAGAACGTGCAATATCTGCAAAGCTCTCTTGTTTTTCTCCCCGGCAGTCAACGGGGGCCTGCCAGTTGTGGTCGGTACCATACCACCCCATCCCCGGCCTGTTTTCAGCTCCGGCAAAAAGATAAAAATTCAGTCCTCGATATCCAGCCGCAATTGCCCAGATATTCCACAAATACAGCTCCATACCATATACTGCTGGCTCATCTTTCCAATACCCGCATTCATGTTCCACCACCCACGGTGCTTTCTGCAAAAATCCGGCGGAATACTCCGCTCCATATTCGCAGAAGTAGGTTCCTTCCCGCATTCCCAGTCTTCCAGTCAAAGAATAATAACAATCCACGCCGATACTGAGCCATGGATTCAAACGGTTGTTTTCGCAGTGAAGAGAAATCGCCCGGGGATTATAGGCGTTGTGTACCATCGGAACCGTTACTCCCTGCTCCCGGGCAATCCTTTCGAGCTTTTGAAAATAGGCGGGAAAATAGAAATTATAAACAAATTCCAATTGGTCATTTTTGGCCAAAGTAGGATTGGCTTTTTCAAGCATATGCGGCTCCACAAAAAGCAGAGAAGAGAATGATGTATGGTAATGACGTCCCAAATTCTCTGCCGTACAATATTTTTGCTGAAGGAATCGAGGATACAGGCCATCAGGCTTTCCAATCCCCAAATTCTCCGGGTTCCGGTCATCCAAATCCTCTGTAGGGATTTCATTACAAAGCTGAAACAGAACAATGTTCCCCTGCGGCGCAAAATATCCGGATAATTCACGGCATACCGCCTGGTACCAACGGGTAACTGCCCGGATAAAATCAGGATGGTTGTGAGATACATTATTTTCCATTCCCACATCCACATAGCGTCCGTCCCGATATTCCTTTACATGGGCATTGCGATATTTGGAAGAAAACCATTTTGGCAGCCCCAAGTCTGTGGTTTCCGCATAGATATAGGGGCCTGGCCGCACAAATCCCAAAAGCCCTTTTTTCTGTGTCAGGCGAAGCCATTACCGCAGGTCATTTTCCGGGCAGATTTCCCCGGTAAAATCAAACTTGCCTTCTTCATATTCATGGACAAACCAGGGAACATAATAGGCCACTGCCTGGCATCCGCTCTCCAGCAGCGCATCCAGTGCTTTTTCCCAATATTGTTTTTTTATTCTAAAATAGTGGATTTCTCCGCATAGGAATAATTCTTCTTTTCCGTTAATTACAAATTGTTCCCGAGTAATGGTTACCTCACTCAAAGCTGCTCCTCCTCTCCGGTTTTCGTCGAAAATATTCCTTGATACCACTTGGTATTTTTAGCCTGAAACAACCCGTCAATTTCTTCCCGACAGTGAAGGAGTCCTTTTCCAATTCCAATCGTATACATTCCGCCCTGATTTCCGGCATCAATTCCCGCCTGGCTGTCCTCAAACACTGCGCAGTTTTCGGGGGCAGTATGGGTTATGTGTGCCCCCAACAAAAACACCTGTGGGTCCGGTTTGGCCTCTGTTACCATTGTGCCATCTACTACAGCGTCAAACAGGTGTGCAATTTGCAAACCCTCAAGAATTATTGGTGCATTTTTACTGGCAGAGCCCAACACCACAGCAATTCCATGCTGGCGCAGTGTTTGCAAAAGCTCTTCTGCACCCGGCAGTAATTCTTCCCGATTTATTTTTGAAATCATTTCCACATACCACTGGTTTTTACGCTCTGCCAATGCTTCTTTTTCCCGCTGGGAAAATTTATCCTGCATCCCTCCCGATTCCAGCAAAAACTCCAAAGATTTCATACGGCTTACGCCTTTCAATCTTTCGTTCTGCTTGGAAGAAAACTCGAACCCCAATTCAGAAGCAAGCCGTTTCCAGGCGAGATAATGGTATTTCGCGGTATCTACAATCACGCCATCCAAATCAAAAATCGCTGCCTGTTTCATAACCATCAACATCCTTTCCGGGCTTTATTCCCGGGAAGGATATAAAGCCTCATGTTTCAAAACAACAGCAGGCTGTCAGGCCCCAGGACCATTGCCTTGGGAATGCCTGCCAGCCTGCTGTTTGATTCTTTATAAGGGATAGAACTTAAAAGGTCTTTTTACGCATATCCATTCTTTTTTTGTAAAGCACCCAAAAAGCTGCCGCTGCACCAACAACCATTACCCACAACAAAGAGGTATTGTCACCTGTTGCCGGGGATTCAGCATTGTTTTCGTCATCCTTGCCGCTGTCAGGTTTGGAAGTATTATCATCCGCATCAGAAGTATCATCCT
>DYBQ01000053.1:0-8798 GCA_019418545.1 Clostridiales bacterium
GTTATATATGGAAACGATAACGGCCGGCCTGCTATATGCAATTCGCCCTGGACAGCTGCCCGCAGGCTGGGGGACATATCGGAATAGAAAAGGCAGGAGAACATATCATGAATTGGGAATGTTTTCAGCTGAAAAATGGAATTCAGCTTGTTACAGGGAAAAATCCTGAAAGTGCAAAGCTTTGTATGGGATTTTATTTTCCAAAGGGCGCCGCAGAAGGGGACAATGACCTTTGTGCGCTGTGGCTGACTTTGATGCTGAACCGGCTTGGGCAAAAACAACAGGCTTGGAGCAGCAGTATCCACTGGGATTTTGCCGCTATAACTGCCAAAAGTGTGGAATGTCCCGCCTGGCAGCTGGCAGAAAATTTTGCTGCTTGCCTAAATTCCCCTGACTGGAGCGGGGATGAGGTGGAAAAAGCCTGCAGCGAAGCATCGAAAAAAGAGGAAATCCTGACAGACAGACAAAATCCCGATGATTTTGAAAAATATATCTATGATGAGTATTGGAAGGGAAGCTGCTATAGCCTGCCCCTGCGTGAAAAAATGGAATGGGACGAAGGCTTTTCTGCCGGACAAGTCCAAAAATTTCAGGAACACCTGACAGCCGGCGGCTCATTTCTTTGTGTGATGACCGGTGCTTTTTCAGAAAATGATGTCCGGCGCGTACAGGAAACCCTGTCGGGGCTTTCCTTTTCCAAACCCAAAAAGAAAACCAAAAAGAGCCTTCCCGAGGAATTTGGAAACCGGAAAAAACGTGCTGAGTGGATTGTTGACACCCAGAAGGAATCTGCACAGGTGGAGATTTCTTTTGATATTCCCAGGGATATCAGGCTTTTGCCAGCTTCTGTTTTTTGCAGCTTTTTGGGCGCAGGCCCGGATGCGTTTTCTCAGGATTTGCAGCTGCGGGTGCTGAATGTGCAAAATCTGCGGTGCAGGCTGGAAAAGCATGAAGCCGGCTCCAGAATGGCCATTTCCTATGAAACTGCGCCGGAAAATCTGGTGGCTTCCCTTCGGCAGTGCTTTGCTTCCATTTCCTTTTTGAAAAAAGGTATTTCCAAAGAGCAAATGATGGAGCTGATTTCTTTCTGGATGGAGAAGCGCCAGCAAACATGGAAACAGCCGGAAAGCCTCAACTGGAATATGGGAGTCTATTTCTGCACGGCGCAGGAGGATTTTGAGGCCTATATCAGGCAAAAACAGGCTCCGTCAGCAGAAGACATCCAGCAGGCCGCGGGAAAAATTTTCCGTCCCTGCAATTTGAGTGTTGGGGTTGCCTGTCAGCCGGGAAGCATTAAGCGGAAAAAGCTGCAAAAGGTTTTGCTGGAAGGCAGAATTTTGATGCAGGAAACGGCTGTCCCAGCGTCCAAAGAAGAAAACCGCGAATCCCTGGGAAAGAAAATCCTTCATCAGTTTATCCGCAACTGTCAGGAAGAGCTGGATGGTTTCCTTTTTGAAGGGAAAGAAACCGATTTGTCCGCTTATCAGATTTGGAAGCGCTTCCAGTGCTATGTGCGATACCGCACGAAGAAAGACGCCCACTATTCCTTTTCGAGCGTACAGGAGTTTTTGCTGGGACATGGGTATTCCAAGGACGATGTGAAAAAACTGAAAAAACGTAAGGACAGGGAAAAGCTGGAAGAAGGATTTCAAAAGCAGGAGCGGCCGGAGGATGATTTGGAGCAGATGGTCCAGTGGTTCATGCAGGACACTGCCAGCCGGATTCGCCGGCTTTTGGAGCAGGAAAAGCCTGAACCGGAGCAGGCCGTTTTAGCGGTAAAATGCTGCAACTGGTGTATGCGCTGGCTGGGCAGAAAAGAGAGGGGAGAAGAGGCTGTGTGCGCGGTGATTGGAGAGCCGGCGGTTTCTCTGGCCCCGCTGCTAAATGGCACTTCTTCCGATGGCGAAAACAAAAATTCGTCTGGGGAAAACAAGAATCCAAAAGCGGCAAAAGGGAAATCCGGCAAATAAACGTTTTTTTAATAGCCATGGAGGAATGAGTTTGAGAATCCCGCCGGATGTTTTTTGACACCGGTTGATTAATATTAAAAATATTAAAAAAGAGGAGAATGCATCATGAGAATTTTGTACGCTGCTGATTACAATGATTTGAGCCGCAAGGCCGCCAATATTATTGGCGCACAGGTGATTTTGAAGCCGGATTGTGTGCTGGGTTTGGCAACCGGTTCCAGCCCGCTGGGAACCTATAAGTGCCTGATTGAAGGCTATCAGAAGGGCGATTTGGACTTTTCCCGCTGCAGCGCAGCTAACCTTGACGAATATTGCGGCCTGACCAAGGACAACGACCAGAGCTATGCTTATTTTATGTATGAAAACCTGTTTAAGCATATCAATATCGACATGGCCAACACCAACATCCCCGACGGCACCAATCCTGATGCGGAAGCCGAGTGCAAGCGTTATGATGCTGCTGTAGCAGCTTTGGGCGGCGTGGACATCCAGCTGCTGGGCATTGGACATAATGGCCACATTGGTTTTAATGAGCCTGCTGACGCTTTTGCAAAGGGCACCCACTGTGTTGCCCTGACCCAGCGTACCATTGACGCCAACACCCGTTTCTTTGCACGCCGGGAAGATGTGCCTACCCACGCTTATACCATGGGCATTAAGACCATTATGAGCGCAAAGAAAATTTTGCTGATTGCTTCCGGCGCTGAAAAGGCTCCCATCATCTATGAGATGGCAGCTGGCCCCATTGTGCCCGGCGTACCCGCTTCCATTTTGCAGCTGCACAATGATGTTACGGTTGTGGCAGACGCAGAGGCTTTGAGCATCCTGCTGGAAAAAGCACCTGAGCTGGTAGAAGGCGCTCCCAAGGCATAAAGAGTAATCGTACAAAAAATCATACAAAAGAAGGGCTCTCCATTTTTGGAGGGCCCTTTTTTCATGTAGAGTATGATTGATAATCGATAATCATGGTGAGGGATGGATGGGGGATGTGGGTTAGGACAACAGGGTGGGGTTTTGCAGGTAGATATAGGCGCACACCCCAACGGCGGCAAAAAGGACTCCTGATAGAATTAAAGCCACTGTGCAGCGCCGGATGAGCTTTTCTCTTTGTCTGCGCCTGCTGTTTTCGGTCAACATTTGGCAGCGCCTCCTTTCAGAGGCAATTGTACCAGACGGATTTGACCGGATTATCACAAAATTCTTACGTTTCCGTAAGTCACCGCGTTTGGGATGTTCCCTGTTCCCGCAAATAGGTGGCTTCCAAATCGGCCATGTGCAGCTTTACAGCCAGCGGATACCGCTCATAAGCCCGGCTGATGCTCATGCTCCCGCCCCGGGCCGCTTCGTCAAAGCCACCCATGTGCCACCGGATGGCCACCGCTTCGGCAGGCTTGAGCCGCATGAACCGCTCGATTAGATAGACGGATTTTTCGCCGTGGCCATAGGGAAAAGCATCCTCGATGATATAAAAGGGCTTTTTCTCCCATTGCCCGGTTTCCTCGTTTTTCACATTCCGGGTGGAAACCTTGTAAAACTGGGCTTTGCACACATCGTGCAGAAGGCCGCAGATAGCAAAGCTCTCTTCGCTGTCCCCTTCTTCAAAATACCGCTCCCGCATCACCTGATATACGTTCAGGCTGTGCATAACCAGCCCGCCTTCACAGGCGCAATGATATTTGGCACTGGCCGGCGCCGTGAAAAAGTCCCGCTGGCCCAGCCAGGAGAGGAGTTCTTCGCTCCCGGCACGGTGGATATGCTGTTTGTAGGTTTCGTGAAATTTTTCCTGCCATTCAATCATTCCAAACAACTCCTTTCATGTTGGAATCATTATAGCACAACCAAACGGGGGCAATCAATTTTGCCGGGTAAACCTTTTAAAAAAACGGGATGAAAAACACAGGCGGCTCTTGACAAACCGGAAAAAGAATTGTATGATTGTATCAGATGAATAATACACTGATACAATAACGGAAAGGAGGAAGCACTTTGGGTTGGATGTTTCTGACAGACCGTCCCATTTATGCCCAGCTGATGGAGCAGATTAAACGGCGCATTATTTCCGGGGTGTATGCGCCGGGGGAAAAAATGCCTTCTGTCCGGGAACTGGCGGCCGAGGCTGCGGTGAACCCCAACACCATGCAGCGGGCTTTTGCTCAGCTGGAGCAGGAAGGGCTGCTGTATACCCAGCGTACCAGCGGAAGGTTTGTGACAGAAGATGAGGAGCGGATTCAAAAGATGAAGCAGGATTTGGCAAAAGAGATGATAGCAGACTTTTTGGAAAATATGGAGCAGCTGGGATATAGCCGCCCGCAGGCACTAAAGCTGATGGAAAAGGAGTGTGAGGAGATATGAGTGCGATTTTGGAATGCAGAGGCCTTATTAAACAGTTTGGCTATCGGCAGGCACTGAAGGGAATTAACCTGGCTGTGCAGCCGGGGCGGATTGTGGGGCTTTTGGGCCCTAACGGCAGCGGGAAAAGTACGCTGATTAAGCTGGCAAACGGGCTTTTGAGCCCAACCGCCGGGGAGATTTTGATTGATGGGAAGGCCCCGGGAGAGGAGAGCCGGAAAATCGTTTCCTATTTGCCGGACAAAAACTATTTAAACGACTGGATGCGGGTGGAACAGCTGGTGAAGTTTTTCCACGATTTTTATGAGGATTTTGATACCCATACCGCCATGGATATGATGGCCCGGCTGGGCATTAACATGAAGGACCGGCTGAAAAGCCTCTCCAAAGGCACCAAGGAAAAGGTGCAGCTGATTCTGGTGATGAGCCGGAAGGCAAAACTCTACTTATTGGATGAGCCGATTGGCGGCGTGGACCCGGCTGCCCGGGACTATATCCTGCATACCATTATCAGTAATTATAATGAGAATGCATCGGTGGTGATTTCCACCCATTTAATCAGCGATGTAGAATCGGTGCTGGATGATGTGATTTTTATTTCACAGGGGGAAATTGTGCTCACTTCCTCAGTGGATGAGATTCGGGAGCAAAGGGACCAGTCGGTGGATGGCCTGTTCCGGGAGGTGTTCAAATGCTGAGAAAACTGATTCGCTATGAATTTTTGGCAACAGGAAGGATTTTTTTGCCTCTCTATGGCGCTTTTCTGGTAATGTCCTTTATTTTGCGCGGCTTTATGGAAATGCAGAGTGCATGGCGGATTGAAATGGAAGGTGTGATGAACCTTTTGGCCGTGATTCCCATTACCCTGTATGTATGCCTGTTTATCGCAACGGTAGTGGGCTCTGTACTGGTGGCCATCCAAAGGTTTTATAAAAACCTCATGTCTGAAGAGGGCTATTTGATGTTTACCCTTCCTGTAAAACCCCGGCAGCTGGTGCTGAGCAAGCTGTTTGCCGCCATGGTGTGGAGTATTGCCAGCGCGGTGGTTTGTATCGTTTCCATTATGATTCTGGCGTTTACCCCCGAGACGTTTGAGGCTATCGGCCATGCCTGGAATGAATTGGTACAGGCGTTCTATCTGCAGGGCTTTTCCCTTAACTTCCTGATTGTGCTGGAGGTAATTTTGACAATTCTGGCAGAGCTTGCTTATTTGTATATGAGCATCTATGCAGCCGTAGCCGCCACCAACTTTGTAAACCGCCATCGGGTGTGGATGGGAATTGGCGCATATATCATTATCAATACGGTAACGCAGATTCTCAGCACCCTGCTGACCATTGGGCAGTGGATGGTGTTTGAGGGAAATGTTATGGGGCTTTTTGTGACCGAACAGGTGCAGGAAGGCTATATCCATGGCCTGCTGTGGCAGTCCATCATCATGTCTCTGGTCCTCTCAGCAGCACTGTTTTTCGGTACCAATTGGGTTTTGAAGAAAAAGCTGAACCTTAGCTGATGGATTGAGAAACCGATTTCCATATGGGCGGCAGAGCGGGGAATGTTCTCCTCGTTCTGCCGTTCTTTTTTGTGGGAAAATGGTTAATTGATAAAAAAATTTTTCGCAGCAGGGTGAGCAAAAAAGCCCAATTTCCGGCCTTTGCCAAAATTTGCAGAAAAGAAAGACATAAACTGTTCAATCTTTCTTCAAAAAAGCAATTGAAATTGGGCGAAGGATGGGTTATAATTAGAAGCAAATCGATTTTGTTAATTTTTTGGCAGACAAGGAAGCTTTGTCTGAGTGGGAAAGAGATTGCTGCTCGGGGCAGAGTTTATTTGTGTGTCAGAACGGGTATGGAAATGCCCGAGAGTTTACAGATAGGGGGATTACCTAAGTATGCCATCTGCAGAAAACATGGGCATTGCGCTCAACATTTTGCTGACCGGTCTGGTTGTGGTGTTTGCCGCTTTGATTGTGTTGACCTTTATTATTAAGGGCTATGGCGCAATCGTTACTTCTCTGACCGGAAAAAAGAAAAAATCCACAACGAACAACACTCCGCCTGCTCCGCCGGCACCGAAAGCCGCTGCGCCGAAGGCTGCCGTAAAGGCTCCTGCAGCACCTGCTGCACAGGATGGAATTCCCGGTGAAGTGATTGCCGCAATTGCTGCTGCTGTGGATTATACTTATGGCGCCGGTACGCATGTCATTCGTGCGGT
The DNA here is from genome assembly GCA_019418545.1 of Clostridiales bacterium. Classification (GTDB taxonomy): domain Bacteria; phylum Bacillota; class Clostridia; order Oscillospirales; family Acutalibacteraceae; genus Heritagella_A. The sequence goes on from DYBQ01000053.1 coordinate 6,534, forward strand.
TCGCCGCGTGCCCCAGAATCGTTCCGCATGGGGAAGCGCGGGACTGGCAGAAAATACCCGTCCTTTCTAAGGGGACTGGAGAAGTCAATTTCTGTTTGTAAACAGGTTCCCTTGTAAAGATTTGATTTTGAAAGAAAGGACTGTGATTCCGTGAGTGTATTGAATGATTTGTGGGGCTCCATTGTCGGCATCCTTCAAACTTCCGGTTTTGCCACCAACGGCTGGGAAAACTATGTGATGATTGTAGTTGCCTGCGCCCTGTTCTATCTGGCTATTAAAAAGCAATTTGAGCCTTTGCTGCTGCTGCCCATCGCTTTTGGTATGCTGATGGTCAACCTGTTCCCTGGCATTATGGCCACACCAACTACTACCATGACCCCGGTAGCGGAGTATATGGCTACTCATGACGGGCAGACCGCTTCTTATGCTGTAACAGTTTTGAATAATGTGGAATACTATATGGTTCCTCAGAACGGCGGCCTGTTCTATTATCTGTATCAGGGCGTTAAGCTGGGCATCTACCCGCCCCTGATTTTCCTGGGCGTTGGCGCTATGACCGACTTCGGTCCCCTGATTTCCAACCCCAAGAGCTTTTTGCTGGGCGCTGCCGCACAGCTGGGTATCTTTGGCCCCTTTATCGGCGCAATCCTGTTGGGCTTCAGCCCCGAGCAGGCCGGTGCTATCGGTATTATCGGCGGCGCAGACGGCCCCACTGCAATTTTTGTTACCACCAAGCTGGCTCCCGAGCTGCTTGGACCCATCGCGGTTGCGGCTTATTCCTATATGGCTTTGGTGCCCATTATCCAGCCTCCGATTATGAAGGCTTTGACCAGCAAGAAAGAGCGCATGATTGTGATGGAGCAGCTGCGCCCCGTTACCAAGCTGGAAAAGATTTTGTTCCCCATTATCGTTACCATTTTGGTTTCCCTGCTGCTGCCTGATGCAGCTCCGCTGGTAGGTATGCTGATGCTGGGTAACCTGATGCGCGAGAGCGGCGTGGTATCCCGTATTTCCAACACTGCCCAGAACGAGCTGATGAATATCATCACCATCTTCTTGGGAACCACTGTTGGTGCTACTGCTACCGGTAAAGTGTTCCTCAATCTCCAAACTTTGGGAATCATTGTTTTGGGATTGGCTGCATTCTGTGTGGGTACTGCCGGCGGCGTGCTGTTTGCCAAGCTCATGTGCAAGTTTTCGGGCGGCAAAATCAACCCCCTCATCGGTTCTGCCGGTGTGTCTGCGGTTCCCATGGCTGCCCGTGTGTCTCAGAAGGTTGGCCAGGCTGAGAATCCTTCCAACTTCCTGCTCATGCACGCCATGGGCCCCAACGTGGCCGGTGTTATCGGTTCCGCCGTTGCTGCTGGTGTGCTGATTAGCATCCTCGGCTAATATTGCCTGTTGTAAAATAAATGGCCCCTGCGGGTTTTCCGCAGGGGTTTATTTATAAATTTTGAAACTATTTGTATTGTAAATATCCGATATTACGATTTGTATAGAAAATTGATGTAGGAGGTAATGGTGATGAATGAAATCAAGGTGCATACTTCCCAAATTTCTAAGCTTGCACCTGTGCTTCATGCCGGGGACAGGGTGCTTCTGTCCGGCACCATTTATACGGCACGGGACGCAGCCCACAAGCGTATTTTTGCCCTGCTGGATGAAGGAAAGGAGCTTCCCTTCCCACTGGAAGGCTCTTGTGTGTATTATGCAGGCCCCACCCCCACCCCAAAAGGCATGGCCATTGGCTCCTGTGGGCCGACTACCAGCAGCCGGATGGATGTGTTTGCGCCGCGGCTGCTGGATTTGGGCATGAAATGTATGATTGGAAAGGGGCAGCGTGCCAAGCCGGTGGTGGACGCCATTGTGCGAAGCGGCGGCGTATATCTTTGCGCCGTGGGCGGTGCAGGCGCTTTGGCGGCAAAAGCTGTGAAGTCGCTGGAAGTGATTGCCTTTGAGGATTTGGGTTGTGAATCGGTAAAACGGCTGGAAATTGAAAATTTTCCGCTGCTGGTGGCCATTGATTGCCATGGCGGCAATCTGTTTGAGAGGTGACTTTTTTGACACAGCTTTTGATTCGACTGTTCATTCCAAACTGGCAGAATACAGAAAGCGCTGCTGTCCGGGAAAAGTATGGAAAGGTGGCGGGCTTTACAGGCGTTGTGACCAACCTTCTGCTTGCGCTGTTAAAGCTGGTGACCGGTCTGCTCTTTCATAGTATTGCCATTATGGCGGATGCGGTGAACAACTTTTTCGACTCGGCTT
>DYBQ01000053.1:8808-15781 GCA_019418545.1 Clostridiales bacterium
GGTAACGCTTGTCGGCTTTAAGCTCTCGGGAAAACCCGCCGATGCCGAGCACCCCTTCGGCCATGCCCGGATTGAATATATTACCGGTATGATTGTCTCGTTTATTGTGGTGATGCTGGGGTTCCAGCTGGCCCAGTCCTCGGTGGAAAAGATTTTGGCCCCGGAGGAATCTGCTTTTACCTGGATTACTGTCCTTATTTTGCTTGTTTCCATTTTGGCAAAGCTGTGGCAGGGGCTTTTCTATCGTAAAATGGCCAAGGCGATTTCCTCCACCACCTTGATGGCTGCGTCTGCCGACAGCATGAACGATGTGGCAGCGACCGGCGCTGTGCTGCTGGGCATCCTGATTACCCTGTTTACCAGCGTAAATTTGGATGGCTGGCTGGGGCTTGCCGTGGCAGTTTTTATTGTGGTGTCCGGTGTGCGGCTGATTATCGAAACCTCTCAGCCCCTTTTGGGAACAGCACCCTCCAAAGAGCTGGTGGACTCGGTTTATACCCGGATTTTGAGCTATGACGGGATTATCGGCCTGCATGATTTGGAGGTTCACAGCTATGGAGAGGGCCGTGTGTTCGCTTCTGTCCACTGCGAAGTGGACGCTGACCAGGATATTATGGTGAGCCATGATGTGATTGACAATATCGAGCGGGATTTTTTGCAGGACATGGACATCCATCTGGTTATCCACCTGGACCCGGTACAAATTCACGACGCCCGTACCCGGGAGCTTTATCATCGGGTGAAAGCGCTGCTGGGACAGCATTTTCCCCACTATTCCATGCACGATTTTCGAGTGGTGTGGGGGAACACCCATTCCAACCTGATTTTTGACGTGGTGGTCCCCTATGGGGAAAAGGAGAGCGACAGGGAAATTGTCCGCCTGATTCAGGAGATGATAAAAGAGGCGCTGGGAAAGGAATTTTTTGCGGTCATCACCATTGACCACAGCTATATTGATGTACCCTAATGGGACGATGGAGGGATAGACGATGAAACGCCCAAACGTTTTGCTGATTCTCTGTGACCAATTCCGGGGGGATTGCCTGAGTATTGCCGGGCATCCCACGGTTTCTACGCCCCATTTGGACGCTTTGGCGGCAAAGGGGACCTGGTTTACCCGTGCCTATTCGGCAGTCCCAAGCTGTATTGCCGCCAGGGCAACCCTGTTTACCGGCATGGACCCTGACAAAACCGGGTTTTTGGGCTATCGGGACGGTGTAGAGTGGAAGTTTGACAATATGCTGCCCCAGGTGCTGCGGGACAATGGGTATCAGACCCACTGCAGCGGCAAAACCCACTTTTTCCCTCAGAGGAAGCTGTGCGGCTTTGAAGGGCTGGACTCCGATGAGGGATGCCAGAAGCTGGACGCCTATTATGTCAATGACTATTTGGAATGGCTTTCAGAGCGTACCGGACGGGAAACGGATTTTTATTCTCACGGCCTGTCGGATAACAGCTGGATTGCAAGGGCTTCCACCTTGCCGGAGGATTTGCACGACACAACCTGGACGGTGACAAAAGCGCTGGATTTTATCCGCAAGCGGGACCATACCCGGCCTTATTTCCTCAATGTTTCTTTCCACCGGCCTCACCCGCCCATTGACCCGCCGCAGTTTTATTGGGATGAATATATGCGCCTGCCTATGGCAGAGCCTCCGGTGGGGGACTGGGCCATGGAGAGAAACCAGCCGGTACGGGATGGGGATGCCTGGTGCGGCGTGCTGGAGGGGGAAAACCTTCGCCGGTGCAGGCACGGATATTTTGCCCAGATTGCCCATGTTGACGCCCAAATCGGCCGACTGCTGCTTCGGCTGAAAATGATGGGGGAGACACCGGATTTGATAATTTTCACCTCTGACCATGGGGAAATGCTGTGGGACCATCATTTATTCCGAAAAACCTATGCCTATGAGGGAAGCGCCCATATCCCCATGATTGTGTGGCAGAAGGATGGGGAGGGAGCCTCACATGTTTGCTCCCAGGTGACGGAGCTTCAGGATGTGTATAGCACCATTTTGGACTTTTGCGGGATTCCCATTCCCAAACAGGCTGACGGAAAAAGCCTGCTGCCTGCCTGCCAGGGAGAGGATTTGGGAAGGGAGTATCTCCATGGAGAGCATTCGGCCTGTTATGACAGGGAAGAAGCCATGCAGTTTATTACCGATGGGGAGTATAAATATATCTGGTTTACCTTTACGGGCAAAGAACAGCTGTTCCATTTGGCGGAGGACCCGCAGGAGCTGCGGGAGCTTTCGAGACTGCCGGAATATGCGCCGGTGCTGGAAAAATACCGGCAGCTTCTCATCCGGGAATTGAGCCCGCGTGTGCAGGACGGCCTGGTGGAAAACGGCTGCCTGAAAACCGGGCTGCTGCCCCCCTGGCGTCCCGGCAGCGGAGGGAATGGCTGACACAAAACAAAATAGCAGAAAGCCCTTTGTCCCTGCGCTTGATTATGGGGACAAAGGGCTGTTTTTGTTTTCTCTTGATTCGGCCTGTATGGCAGAAGGGAGCTTTCCCATTTGGGCTTTGAACACCCGGGTAAAATAGGATACATCGGTAAACCCGCTCTGGGCGGCACATTCCGCAATGCTGTGCCTTCCCGACTCCAGCAGCCGCCGGGCATTGGAGCATCGCAGGAACAAAACATAATCCATCATGGAGCGGCCTGTTACCTTTTTGAACATGTGGCAATAATAATATTTGCTGAAGCCCAAATAGCTGCACACCGTATCTATGGTAATTTTTTCGCGGAAATGGGTTCGCAAATATAAAATCCCCTGTTTCACGGCCTCCTGCTGCCGGACAGAAGCTGTGTTTTTGGCTGGGTGGCAATGATATCGGAAAATTTCGGTGAACAGCAGCCGGATATAGGCTGTGACCGCCTCTTTGTAATAGGGACGCTTTTCCACCATCTCCCCGATAATCTGCTGAAAAAAACGGTTCATCACAGAATCGGTAATCACTGGGTCAGGGGAAGTGCTTTCCAACGGGAACAGCGTTTCGGGAAACTGGGCCGGCTGGACAATGAGGCAGTAGTATTGACAGTCCCCTTCTTTGTGGGGGGAAATGTAGTGGATGGCGCCTGAGGGGATGACAACAAACACGCCAGCTTCCATTTGATGAGGCTCCATATCATAGATAACGCAGGCCGAGCCCCCAATACAATACAGGATTTCCACACCCTCATGCCAGTGGGGTTCTACACCGCCGCTTTGTGCCGAAATAACATCCAGATGAAAGGTGACGGGAAAACTTGGGTCTGCATGGTGAATGGGTTCATAGGGTGCGCTCTGCATAACGCTGCCTCCTCTCTGAAAAAGCAAGATACTGCTAAAATGAAACAAGATACGCTCTTTACAAATTTCAAAACTATTATAAAATAAGAGATAGAAAGCTGTCAAACCTAAATTGTTTTTTGTTCGGTTTTCCCAGTCATGGCAGGGCATGCAGAAAAAAAGCCCGGAGATTGCAAAATTTGCTTTTTTTCTTATAAAAATAAAAAAACAGCAGGATGTTCCTGCCGCTGACACTTGAAAGGAGTTGTGTCTTTTATGTATCCATTTTCTATTGGCGTTTTGCTCGATTCTTTCCGTACCGACTGGCGAGAGGCATTGAAGCTGGCTGAAAAAACCGGTGTTTCCGGCATCCAGGTCTATGCTACCAGCGGCGAGTTTGCCCCCGAAAATATGTCGAAAGCCCTTCGCCGGGAGTTCCTCGACGCTGTAAAGTCCCACGGCCTGACCATTTCGGCTCTGTGCGGCGACTTGGGCCAGGGCTTTGCCCATGCCGAGAAAAACCCCGCTCTGATTGAAAAAAGCTGCCGGATTTTGGAATTGGCAAAGGAGCTGGAGACGGATGTGGTAACTACCCATGTGGGTGTTGTCCCCGCCGACAGCAGCTGTGAGCGGTATCACATTATGCAGGATGCCTGCGGCAAGCTGGCAGAATATGCCGACAGCCTGGGCGCCCATTTTGCCATTGAGACCGGCCCGGAAATCGCCGTGACTTTGAAAGCATTTTTGGATGGCCTGCACTCTACCGGCGTGGCTGTGAACCTGGACCCGGCCAACTTTGTAATGGTGACTGGAGACGACCCGGTGCAGGCAGTGTATACCCTGAAGGACTATATTGTCCACACCCATGCCAAGGACGGCGTGAAGCTTTTAAACGGCGACCCCATGGTGATTTATGGCGAGGCCGCTTCCATTGAGGATACCATAAGGGAAGCTAAGTATTTTGAAGAGGTGCCCCTGGGCGAAGGCAGCGTGGATTTCCCTGCCTATTTGAAGGCTCTTGACGACATTGGTTATAAGGGATTTTTGACCATTGAGAGAGAAGCCGGGGCTGACCCCTGCGCCGACATTTTGAAGGCCGCCGATTTCCTGCGCGGGCTGATTGGCTGAATGAATTTTGATTTTTGGAGGATTGGATGATGACAGAGAAAAAACTGAAAATCGGCATTATCGGTGTCGGTAATATTTCCAACGAGCATATCCAGGCATATTTGAATAATCCCCGGATTGAATTGTATGCCTTCTGCGATATTGACGAAAAGCAGCTGGCCCTGATGGCCGAAAAATATGGTGTGAGCCGTACCTTTACGGACAAGGACGAAATGCTGGCCCTGCCGGAGCTGGACGCGGTGAGCGTGTGTACCTGGAACTCCCAGCACGCACCCTGCACCATTGCTGCTTTGAACGCCGGCAAGCATGTTTTGTGCGAAAAGCCCATGGCGATTAGTGTGGAGGAAGCCATTGCCATGAAGGAAGCCGCCGACAAAAACGGCAAGCTCCTGCAAATCGGCTTTGTCCGCCGTTTCGGCAACGACTGCAAGGTGCTGCAGGACTTTATCAGCCGGGATTATTTTGGCGAAATCTATTTTGCCAAGGCTGCCTATCTTCGCCGCAACGGAAACCCCATGGGCTGGTTTGGCGATAAGTCCCGCTCCGGCGGCGGCCCCCTCATCGATTTGGGCGTCCATGTAATCGATTTGACCCGTTATCTGATGGGCAACCCCAAGCCCGTTTCTGTGTTTGGCGTTACCTTTAAAAAGCTGGGCAACCGCAGCGAGCTGAAGGATAAAAAGGCCTATGTTTCTGTTTCTGCCACCGACCACGACATTTGTGACGTGGAGGACATGGCCTGCGCTATGGTGCGCTATGACAACGGTGCAGTCCTTTCGGTGGAAACCAGCTTTAGCCTTAATTTGAAAAAAGAAGTGGGCACCATCGAACTGTTCGGCACCAAGGGCGGCGCAAAGCTCTCGCCGGAGCTGGAAATGTATACCGAAATTAACGGCTATATGGCAGACGTGAATTTGTGCGCTCCCACGGCTCTTTCCTTTGACGGGCTGTTCCAGGGAGAAATCGACCACTTTGCAGAATGTATTTTGGACGGCGTTCCCTGCCGTGCTCCGGCTGAGGACGGCATTATGATTATGCGGATTCTGAGGGCTATTTATGAGTCTGCCGAAACCGGCCACGAGGTTTTGCTGTAAACCATCCCATTTTCTGGGATTCCTGCTGTCCACCTTAAAAAAACCGCTTTGACACCGCGGCAAAAGAAAGGAAATTTTCATGAAAATTGCAATCAGTACCTACAGCTATCAGCGCCTGTTAAACAGCGGCGCAATGAATCAGATGGAGTGCATTGCCAAAACCAAGGAAATGGGTGCAGATGCTATTGAATTTGTGGATATCCTGCCCCATGACGGCTCTTCCCGGAAGGAATATGCCCAAAAGCTTCGGGATGCCTGTGAGCGGGCCGGGCTGGAAATTTCCTGCTATACGGTGGCGGCCGATTTTATTGGCGGCAGCGGCGGCGATTTTGACGCAGAAGTGCAGCGGGTAAAGGGCGAAGTGGATATTGCCGCCATTTTGGGCGCGCCGCGGATGCGTCATGACGCTGCCTGGGGGCCGGGCAAATACCGCTGCTTTGAGGATGCTTTGGACGTGATGGCCAGAGGCTGCCGGCAGGTGACCGAGTATGCTGCTTCCCTTGGCATTAAAACCATGGTGGAGAACCACGGGACTTTTTGCCAGGACAGCGACCGAGTGGAAAGGCTGATGCTGGCAGTCCATCATGAAAACTTTGGTCTGCTGTGCGACATGGGGAACTTTTTGTGCGTGGATGAAGCGCCGGAACATGCGGTTTCCCGGCTGGCAGGATGGGCGGCATATGCCCATGCCAAGGATTTTTTGAAAAAGAGCGGCAGCGGGGATTTTCCGGGCTCTGACTTTTTTGGTACCCGCGGCGGGAATTATTTGCGGGGAACCGTGATTGGCCATGGGGTTGTCCCGGTGCGCCAGTGCCTCTCCATTTTGAAGGCTGCCGGTTATGATGGCCCTGTGGGCGTGGAATTTGAAGGCATGGAGCCGGTGCTGGACGCAGTTCGGGCAGGCGTGGAAAATTTGAGACGTTATCTCGATTGTTTACGCTGAAAATCAGTATAAAAAATGGACGAAAAAGCTCGGACAGACGCCGGTTATGATTGGTGAATATTTTATAGAAGACAGCGTTGATTCCCGAAAAAAAGTATGCTATAATGGCGAAAACACAGCCGCAGAGAGTTTACTCTGCGGCTTCTGTTTGCGATAAAAAGGGACGCTATCCAACAAACTTGCAGATTCGGGGAAAGGTGATGTACTCAAAATGGAAAATCAGGTAATCTGGGACAGGCGACGACTTTTGCGGCTGATTATCCCGCTGGTCATTGAGCAGGTTTTGGCTGTGACCATCGGTATGGCCGACACGGTAATGGTTTCCAGCGTTGGCGAGGCGGCTGTGTCCGGCGTTTCGCTGGTGGATTCTATCAATGCGCTGCTGATTAACATTTTTTCCGCGCTGGCAACCGGCGGCGCCGTGGTAGGTGCGCAGTATTTGGGAAAGCGCGACAGGGAAAGCGCCTGTGAAGCAGCCAAACAACTGGTGCTGGCGGTTGCGGCCATGTCGCTGGTTATTGCGGCTTTTGCAC
>DYBQ01000054.1:0-9369 GCA_019418545.1 Clostridiales bacterium
GATATACATTGGTTTTCTTGTCCTCAAAATGTCCAGAAAGAAAATAATGGTTAAGCCTTTTGCGTGGCTGCTTTTTCAAATAAAATGAAGGCGACAAAAAAGGAAAAGGCTTAACCGAAGAGCCTTTTATTTGTGTTTTATTTTTTATTGATTTTCTTTTATTTTTTCTTCTTTGTTCATCAAACTGAGTTACGTTCTTGCCGATTTTGTGTTATAATCTTGGTATAATCAAGATAATAAAATAAACAACTTGAGACCGTGTAGGACAGAAGGGAGAATCGTTATGGCTCAGGTTATCCAGTTTGATTTTGCAAAAGCGAATAGCGGCGTCATCGACATCGCCACCGTCCAGCAGAGCTGCCGTAAGCTCAAGGCTGGTCTCATCGCCCCCGCTGCTGAAGAGGTCAAGCAGGAGCTTGCCAGTGAGCACGCCGCTGAACCCATCAAGGACATGAACGACATTATCCGTATCTCACAGTTCCTGATTGGACAGCGCCGCTACCGGGACAACATGCTCTTCATCGTAGGCATCAACTTTGGCCTTCGAGTGAGCGACCTCATCTCACTTCGCTTTTCCAACATCATCAACGATGACTGCACGTTCAGAGACAGATTCTCCATTCTGGAGAAGAAGACCAAGAACACAAGAGCTCGTCGTCGTAACCGCTACATCACCATCAACGCGGCCGTAGTCGAAGCGGTTACCCTGTACCTTGAGAATACCCCTGGTGTTAGACTCAGCGATTACATGTTCCGCAGTGAGTCCAACAACGGAGCCAACCTCAACAAGCCAATCCACCGTGCGTCTGTTGACACCATGCTAAAAGGTATTGCGAGAGACCTTGGACTTGGCAACCGGATGTCTACCCACACGCTGCGTAAGACCTTCGCCTACCACCAGATGGTCATGAGTGGTAATGACCCACGCAAGCTTCTGTTACTCCAGAAGATGTTCGGTCACTCAACCGCTGCTCAGACTCTGGACTACATCGGCATCACCAGCGAAGAGATTGACGAAGCATACCGCAACCTCAACCTTGGAAGCGTCACCTGCAACTACTTGGTTGACAGCAACCTGATGGAGAGCGACCCGGTAACGGCGTAACGGCATCCACCCTGCACCTTGACAACCTCATATTGAACACTCCACGAAAATAGCTTTAGGACACACCGTGTGTCCTTGGCGTTTCAAAAAAGCCTTGTCTCACAACGGTTTTTGGCACCTCGTCTTATAAAGTAATATAAGCACGTAAAAAGCGGCTCAAATCTGCTGACAGCTTAAGGAGCGAGAGCGTAGTGTGAACGGAGCGCAAGCGGCTTCGAACCGGACAAAAAATCGTGTGTCCTGAAATATTTGGAAGACCCGAATCCAAAGGAAGGATGTGATTTCTATTTTGGATTTCACTATGACTGGACGGTGATTTGGACGTGAACACCATCACCGTAGTTGACGCCCGTATGGGTAGAGGTAAGTCCTCCGCTGCTATACGGTATATGAACCGATACAAGGGAGCCAAGCGGTTCCTTTACATAACCCCCTATTTGAACGAGGTAGACCGCATCTGTGAGCAATGCGACTTTGACCAATCAGACAGTGACTACATGAGTAAGTCCGCTGAGCTGAAGACGCATATCCGACATGGCAAAAACGTAGCGGCCACCCATTCCCTCTTTTATCTGATGGACGAGGAAGCATTGGAACTTGTCCGTGCGAATCACTACTCTCTTATCATCGATGAGAGCATCCAGGTTATCGAACGGATGAACGTTACCGATAAGGACTTCGCACTTATCATCAGCCAGCTTGCTGATGTGGGTGAGAATGGCGTTGTCCGCTGGAAAGACAAAGAGTACGATGGTAGGTTCTGTGACTACAAGGAACTGGCTGATGCCGGTTCCCTGCGCATGATAGACAGTGCGCTGCTCAACGTAATGAACCCAGATATGCTCCGCTCTTTTGACGAGGTATTCATGCTGACCTACCTGTTCGATGGGCAGTATCAGAAGGCATACTTGGACTTCTTCGGATTTGACTACCGAATCATCGGTGTTGAGTTGGACGAAGACGGATACCGGTTCTCAAATGCTCCAGACTCCCCTCCACCCTTGGACTACCGTAGTCTGATTCACATTGTTGAAACTCCGGCCATGAACAAGGTTGGAGACGGGAAGTTTGCCCTGTCCAAGAACTGGTTCACTCGTAGAGGGTATGACCACCCGGATATCCGTGCGCTGCGCAATAATCTGAAAAAGTTTTTCCAAGGCGTCCCCGGCGGCAACCACGACTCGCGGCTTTGGACATCCTTTAAGGACGCTCGTGACAAACTGACTGACCGGCGCACCGGAAGATTCCGTAATAACTTTTTGCAGGTCAGTGCGAGAGCGACAAATGAGTTCCGCAACCGAACAGATATCGCATACATGGCAAACAGGTTCGTTGACCCAAACTTACTTAAATTCTTTTCTGAACGGGATATTGAAATCAATTCCGACCACTTCGCGCTATCCGAGATGCTCCAGTGGATTTGGCGAAGTGCAATACGTGACAACAAGCCAATTAACTTATACATACCAAGCAGCAGAATGAGAGAGCTGCTAATTGACTGGATAAATAGTACCAGCGAAGGAGGACAATCAGTTGAACAATGAGAGATGCATAACCTGCCTCTTTGGAGACAAGTGCCGCTCCGAAGAAGATTGTGACCGCTATACCCCGTTTGATGATGACGATGAGGCGATTGACCGATACATAGAAGAACAACGAGCAGAGTTCCGTGACGCATGGTTTCGATACACATCGGAATGGTAGTCTTTATTTTTTAGCCCTATCAACCCAATTAAATAATCTACGAGAGAGGTGAATGATACTGGCTAAGCAGTTAGTGTGCCAGAAATACATATTCAAGCTTCATAGCAGCCGGCTACGAAAAGCCAAGTGGCGATTGACGTTACCCGTAGCGGAGGCGAGAAAAAACGATGAAGTGATTTCTCTGGCAGACAGTCAGGTATTGCGGTGGCTTGACGAGTTGAATGGCATCACGGATGCCGAGAACCGCGCCCGTGAGATTAAGATGGAGATACGCCGGCTTCGCAAAGAGCCGAACAGTGTTCAGAACAGGAGAAGAATCAAGCAGCTATATGCAGACTTGGATGATGTGCAGTTCAAACCAGATTATCTTTGCGTCATCATAGACAAAGAAAAAGATTACCACCGGGCATGCCGTGGGTTCAGTATCAATGGGATTCAGTATCAACGACTTCTTGGTACCAACGGCGGCGTTAAGAACGAGACTATTGTGTTTATCAGTGACCGCCATGCAGAAGAAATTAAGAAGCGAATTGATAATGGCCGTAATATGGACAAAGAAATGGTGCCAGCAAAACTGGAGGCTTATAAGGCGTTGACTTGCAGCGCCTCTATTCCGGTATCCATGCCACACGGGATTCTTGTTGTCAGCGATTGCGAAACTGAGTTTCTTTCCGACATTATTTACCTGAATGACGAGGCAGATGGTGAACCGGTTATGGAAGAGCGTATACAGGTTCCTGTACAGCTCAACGAGTCCGATGGGTACGGCCTGATGTTACCATCGCTCGCCAAACGGTGGAGCGATGAGCTTGAGCTTGATTATTTAGTGAGCGGAGTAAATACCCGGTTCTCATGGGAAAAGGGTATGGTATTCACGTTTGACTTTCTGGACTTTGCGGAGAAGGTTGCTGGTTCCTACATGGTGAAGGACGCATGGGGAAACGATGTTGATATTCGAAATGTGGAACTTATCCTTACCACGTCCATGCTAAAACTATGGGACTCCTACGAAAGTTGTGAAGACTACGTGCAAAACTGTTTGACGAACGGATACACTTTCGGGATTGCAAAGACGTGCCCAAAGGAACTTGAACGGGAGCGGACGCTAAACTATCAATTCATTCAGAGCTATGATTTGAGTGACGATGATATTGAGGAGCTTATCCGTCTGACCATGAATGAAATTAAGGATGTGCTCTATGCAGACCCAGTCAAAACAGTTCTGTTTCTGAAAGGTGCCGGCATGAACGGGGATAATATCGGACGCCTGGACAACGATTTTGCAAAGGCTTTGATGATTGAGCCGAAGATGATTGATGACCCATATGTCCAGAACTGCATCTACCAGATGATTAAGAACCGTATCAACGAGGCCAAGGTCGGTGTTCTCAAAGTCCACGGCAATTATTCCATAGTATGTGGCGACCCATTCTCACTCTGCCAGCATATCTTTGGGCTTGAAGTTACTGGGTTGCTGAAAACAGGCGAGATATACAATGGCTACTGGTGTAAACAGACTGCAGATAAACTGGCTTGTTTCCGAGCGCCAATGACTTGCCACAATAACATACGTCTTGTGCATCCACACCGCAGCAAAGAAGCGGAGTACTGGTATCGATATATGACAACCTGTACGCTATTCAATTCATGGGACACCGCAGCACATGCGCTCAACGGCATGGATAAAGACGGTGACCTCGTTATGCTAACGGATAACAAGGTGCTGGTAGAGAACTTAAAAGTTCTCCCAGCCTTAATGTGTGTTCAGCGTAAGGCGAGCAAAAAGATTGTAAGTGAGGAAGACTTTATTCAAGCGAACATCGACAGCTTTGGCGACGATATCGGCAAGACCACGAACTGGATTACTTCTATGTTTGATGTTCAAGCACAGTACGCCAAAGGTAGCCGCGAGTATGAAGAACTCGACTATCGAATCAAATGCGGCCAGCTTTTCCAACAAAATGCCATTGACAAAGCCAAGGGGATTATTGCTAAGCCAATGCCGAGGGAGTGGCATGACCGCCACAGTGTAAACCTGATTGAAGATACGGATACCCGCAGGTTTTATCTGAAACTTGTTGCGGATAAAAAGCCGTACTTCATGCGGCTCATCTACCCCGCTCTGATGAAGCAGTACAACACATACATAAAAAACACAAATAAAAATGCGATGCGTGAATTCCAGATGACCGTCGATGAACTGCTTGCAATCCCAACATCCGAACAGACAGAGCGACAAAAAGACTTTATCCGGTACTACCACAGCAGAATGCCGGTCAGCAACAATGACTGTGTGATGAATCGAATCTGCAGAAGATTCGAACAGGAGTTCGATGGATATCTTGGGCGTCACAACGCAGACACAGAGTTTGATTATACCATCATGAAGGGCGATGCCGAGTATAGCCGCTCACAGTACAATGCCATCATGAAGTTATATGAGAACTATAACAAGAGACTACGGAACTACGCTGTGTTTGCCAATTATGAACGTGTTGACGAATACGATACGTTTGCCCGAATGCTTGAGATGCGAAACGAATTCATTCAGGATTGCACCAAGGAATGTCCAGACCGATTTGCCCTGTGCAACATTGTGTTAGACATCTGCTATCAGCGGAGCTCCACAAAGCGATTTGCATGGGAAATGTGTGGAGAAGAGATAATCCAGAATCTACTCAAAAGGAATGACGGCGTTATCTCCTACCCTACTCTGGACGCGAATGGAGACATTGAGTATTGCGGCAACCGGTTTTCAGTCAATCAATATAGATGGGAGGAATCAGATGAGTATAGTTCTCAATGAATACGATTGGGCGGAACGCGCTATCAACAATCACGACCTTGGGAAGAAACCAATCGAGACGTTGAACCGTGTATCGAAATATTATCTTGAGAATCACTATAGCAAACGGGAAATCCGAAAGCTGCTGGATACCTTCATGATGCAGTGTGACCCGCAGGTGTCACTTGTACACTGGTCTGATGTTCTTGATAAAGTTGCAAAAAATGCTGGGAAATACCCTTTGATTCGATTGGATGGTATCGACATTTCCAAACCGGAGTTGGAGAAAATTGAGACGCTTGGCGGTAAACAGATTCGCCGGTTAGCCTTCACCCTACTGTGCGTTGCGAAATATTGGGACTGTGTGTCCGAGCAAAACAACCATTGGGTCAACAGCCCTGACAAGGAAATCATGCAGATGGCAAACATCAAAACATCAATTAAGCGTCAGAGTCTGATGTTTGCTGAACTTCGCAACGCCGGGTTCATTCGTTTCTCCAAGAAGATTGATAATCTCAATGTACAGGTGCTGTTTATGACACCGGGAGAAACTGCAATACATATTCAGGATTTTCGTAACCTTGGGTATCAGTATCTAAAATACTATGGAGAGCCTTATTTCGATTGCGTCAACTGTGGAATCACGACAAAGATTCAGGAGCCATCACGTGGGCGCAAGCAGAAATATTGTCCAAGTTGCGCAGTAGAATTACATACAAAGCAGAAAGTGGACTCTGTTATGCGGCATCGAAACTCACTAAAAAGTTGATTATGTTGACAAAAATGAACACCCTTAAACCGTTGTGGCACAACGGTTTTTGGGGTGTTTGAGAAGGTATATTACTGGTACATTATTATAAAACAAAAATTTGAAATAAAGGATGAGTGAAAATTGATTGCTATTAACCTTGCAGAAAAAAATGCGATTCGTGAAAAATACCCCAACGTCCATATCGTAAGAACGATGAAGCAGGACTCTAAGCGCCATCACTACTATATGGTCGAAGCCGCTGCTCCCATGCGTATGTTGAATGCACTGCGCGGGAAGAACTCGGCACCAAGGAGAAAGGATGTGTAAGCCATTACCAATACAACAAGCTACAAAGAGATGCGTGACATCGTGATTGGTAAATTGGTTGACCGCACCATTGACGATGATTACGAAGAACTAAGTGAACGCTTGTTTGGTGAGGGCAACTGTTTTAGTGCCAGCGAGGTCAGAAAACGAATGTATGGCATGAAGGCCATCATTGAAGCAATTGAGCGGGATGGAGAAGAGTCCATTCGTGATGCCGACACATTGTCTGCTCTTGATGCAAAGAAGATTGAGTTGCAAATGGAACGGCAGAAATTCTATGACCAGCGTAATGCCTTTAATCGCCTGATTCGTGAACGCTCCAGGCAGGAAGAACTGAATGAGATTTTGGTGGAAGCAGTTAGGTCTGGAAATCTCCCGCAGCTCCACTATGAAAGGTTTGACATTGCCCCGTCTGACAATGACTTGCTGGTAAGTCTGAATGACATCCACTACGGAGCTAACGTGTCCAACTTCTGGAATACATATAATTCTGATGTTTGCCGTGAAATGATGTGCAGATATCTCGACCGGATTATCTCTATCGGAGAAACACATCGGAGCGAGAATTGCGTTGTGTGGGCAAATGGGGATGAAATCAGCGGAAACATTCACCAGTCAATTGCTGTGACAAATAAAGAGAATGTCATTGAGCAAATCAAGGGTGTATCTGAACTGATAGCCGAGTTTCTTGCAGAATTGAGCCGGCATTTCAGCAACGTTACGTTTGTAAGTGTAGCCGGCAATCATAGTAGAATCGAGCCGAACAAAGACCGTGCGCTCATCAGTGAGCGTCTGGACGATTTAGTTGAATGGTATCTCGGTGCACGTCTTCAAAATTTTGAGAACATCACAATCGGTGGTGGCGAGAAGATTGACCACACAATTTATTTGGTTGATGTACGTGGCCAGACCTACTGTGGTGTGCATGGTGACTTTGATGGAAGTGCTTCTAAGGTTCAGGCCTTACAAGCAATGGCAGGAAAACCAATCTATGCCGTTCTTTCTGGACATCTTCATCACAACAAAATTGATGAGGTGCAAGGTGTGAAGACAATTATGGCAGGTAGTTTCCTTGGCATGGATGATTACTGTGTACAGAAAAGAATTGTTGGAAGGGCGGAGCAAATGGTTTGTGTCTGCGATGAAAACGGTGTTAGATGTTCCTACGGTATTCCACTTCAATAATCAAAATGGGCTACTCTATTTAGGGTAGCCCTTTATACATTCCTCTTTAGCTCAGTTGGTAGAGCATACGACTGTTAATCGTATGGCCGTTGGTTCGAGTCCAACAGGAGGAGCCATCTGGGGTCGTAGTCAAGTGGTTAAGACACTGCCCTTTCAAGGCAGGAGCGATGGGTTCAATCCCCTCCGACCTCACCACTATGGGAGAGCGCCAGAGTCGGAGAGCTGGGGCGGTCTGTAAAACCGTTGCCTGACGGCTGAGTGTGTTCGACTCACACCTCTCCCACCATCATACTGCGGGGTAGAGCAGCGGTAGCTCAGCGGCCTCATAAGCCGTTGGTCAGGAGTTCGAATCTCCTCCCCGCAACCAAACATTATCATATAGAAAGCGAGGTGGCTGTATTGCCGAGAAAGACCAAGCAGAACGACATCACAAGCCCCGCGCTTTTGAGTCAGGTCAATCCAGACAATATGCGTCTGAAAGAAGATTTTATATCTTATTTACAATCCGTGCAGAGAAGTCCAAAAACAATCGCTGGGTATTCAAATGACCTCGATATCTTTTGGGTGTGGAATCTACAGCACAACGGAAACAAGTTCTTCCCCAAAGTTACTAAAAGAGATTTTGCTGCATATCAACATTGGCTCATTAACGAAAACGGAAACTCTCCCGCTCGTGTCAGAAGGTTAAAATCCGCAATTTCTTCTATGAGTAATTTTATTGAGAACATTTGCGATGATGACCCTGAGTTTGAGGGGTTTCGTTCTACAGTACGAAAAATTGAGAATCCTGCTATGCACCAAGTTCGCAAGAAGACTGTATGGGAGGACGAGGCGCTTGACAACCTACTTGATTCGTTGACTGCGGCCGGACGGCATAAGAAGGCATGTGCCTTGGCGCTTGCTATGTGCAGTGGACGTAGGAAGGCTGAACTTTGCCGATTTAAGGTTGACGACTTTAAGGATGACAACCTTATCTGCGGTGGTGCTTTATATAAGACGAGTGAGCCTATCCAGACGAAGGGGTTTGGTCTTGGAAAATACATTTACTGCTACACACTGGCGAAAAAGTTTCGCCCATATTTGGATGCATGGATTTCGGAGCGCAAGGCTAAAGGCATAGACAGTGTGTGGCTATTCCCTGCTCCAGACAATAACGATGAGCAAATGAGTGAAACCACATTGAATAGCTGGGCAAATACGTTCAGCAGAATGACCGGAGAGGATTTCTATTGGCATAGCTTACGGCACTACTTTACGACCCACCTTTCTAAACTTGGACTGCCGGATAATATCATTCAGGATATTGTAGGCTGGGAGTCTGCTGATATGGTTCGTGTGTACAAAGACCTGAACGCCGAAGAACAAATATCCCAATACTTTGATGAAAATGGTGATATCAAAGCTGACGTCCAGAAATCCTTATCGGATTTGTAATAGAGGGTGAGATAAAGGATGAATATTAAAAGGGCTGATTTAATCCAACAGCTTGTGAATAAACATCGGTATACAAAG
>DYBQ01000054.1:9379-14818 GCA_019418545.1 Clostridiales bacterium
ATACAAAGAAAGCCGCCACAAGTATTGTTGATGACTTTACAGATATTATTTTGGACAACTTAGAAAGCGGAAACGCTGTGTCCATATATGGGTTTGGATGTTTTGACATTCTTGAAAGAAAGGAGCGTAGCTGTCCAAACCCGCAAACCGGCGAAAAAGTTATCGTTCCGTCACATTGGATTCCAAGATTTTATCCTGGAAACAAAATGCGGCGAGCAGTAAAGATGTGGGAGGATAACGAGAAAAGGGGGCTGGTGTAAATGGCAGACGCCCCCAAGCGACGGAAACTTGAGAAGACTTCAGAACCTGTTGTAGTTAGCAATCATAAATATTATTGCTGCAGATGTGGAACTGCATACAGCAGACAAAAGGGATACTTCCCTGTGAGCCATAGTCCAATGTATCGTGGAAGTGGATACCTACCAATATGCAGCAACTGCATAGAAGAACTGTACGAACAGTATCGCTCCACGTTGGCTGATGATAAAGAGGCTATGCGTAGAATCTGCATGAAGCTTGATTTATATTGGAGCGAAGATATTTACGCAATGGTTGAACGTACTGCCGGTGTACATTCGCGCATACGTAACTACATTGGCAAAACAAATATCATGAAGTACATTGACAAGACGTTCGACGACACCTTGTATGAAGAAGCTCAGGCCGCAGAGAACGAGCGCAAATCAGATTCGTTCTCCTTTGCAGAAAGGCCAGAAGATACAGAAGATGGTTCTGATGATAGCGTAGAGGTTGACCAAGAGCTAATTGATTTTTGGGGAGCTGGATATGCGCCTGATTTTTATTTAGAGCTTGAGCGTAGATACAAAAGTTGGACAGAAGGTATCTCGGTGGTTGACCCAACAGAGCGGTCTCTTTATAGGCAAATTTGTTTGCTTGAGACTATTATCAGCAGAGATGCTGCGCATGGGAAAGCAATTGACAAGAATGTGAATGCGTTGAATAGCCTGCTTGGCAGTATGAATCTGAAGCCAGCTCAAAAGAAGAGTGAGGCAGATGCCGAGCTGGATAATATGCCGCTCGGTGTGGGAATCCAGAAATGGGAGTATTCAAGACCACTGCCCCCTACTCCCGACAATATGAAAGATGAAAGCGGTATAATCCGCAACGTGACCACATGGTTCCTCGGCCACGCCTGTAAAATGGTTGGACTGAGAAATAGTTACTGCCAGATGTATGAAGACGCAATTAACGAATATCGAGTCAAATACCCAGAGTACGCCGAGGAGGATGACGATACCTTCCTGACAGATATCTTTGGCGATACCGGTAAGAACGAGAGTGATGGCAATGGGTGAGCGAAAGACTCGTTATGACCAAGTGCTTGAGGGGATGGCAATATGGGGTAGTTACTATCGAGAAAACATTGACGTTTTTGTTAAAGAATACTTGAATATTACCTATCTTAAATGGTATCAGTATGCCGTGTTATGTCTAATGAATGCTAATGTTATCTTTTTGTGGATTGCGTCACGAGGCATGGGCAAGACATTTATCACAGCTATCTTTTCGTGTGTGCGCTGTATCCTTTATCCCGGGAGCAAAGTCGTTCTGACATCTGGCACAAGAGGACAGGCTCTGCAAATCCTCGAAAAGATACAGACAGAATTGATACCGCGTTCTCCCAATTTGAAGAACGAGATAGATTTCAAAGAAACTAAGTTTTCCGGACAGGATGCCAAGGTCATGTTTAAGAATGGAAGTTACATTAAAGTTGTAACCGCCAGTGATACAGCACGTGGCAATCGTGCGAACCTTTTAGTTGTTGATGAGTTCCGTCTGGTAAAGCAGGACACCATCAGCACGGTTCTGAAAAAGTTTTTGACCGAACGCCGTGAGCCGCCATATGCAGAGCTCACGAAAGAAGAGGTTAAGCTGGAACGAGCCAAAGAGCCGAATATGCAGTTTTACCTTTCTTCTGCTTATTTCAAAGACCATTGGTCATACGCGCAAATGCTGTCTAACTTCAGAGCTATGTTAAATGGTGGTCGAGGGGCTTTTGTTTGCGGTCTCCCATATGAGCTTGCTATTCAAGAGGGTCGAATGTTCCGAGAGGATATTGAAAGCGACATGTTAGAACCCGACTTTAACGAACTGAAGTTCAAGATGGAGATGGAGGCTATGTGGATTGGTGGTGAAGCTGGCGCGTTCTTTGACTTTGATTCTATCTCGAAGAACAGACGAATTCAGTATCCTATGCTACCAGACCACATGGCATCAAAGCTTGGTAACAGCCAGAAGGTAAAGATACCACCAAAGATAAACGGAGAGAAAAGAATTCTTTCTGCGGATATTGCTCTGATGTCCAGCAAGAAACATAACAACGACGCATCTGCTATCTTTATCAATCAAATGTTACCGACCAAGGCTGGACGATACACAAGCAACATTGTGTATGGCGATTGTTTTGAGGGGATGCACACCGAAGACCAAGCGTTGGTTATTCGAAAGCTGTATGATGAGTTCGCCTGTGACTACATCGTACTTGACTGCACCGGCCTCGGACTGGGTGTGTATGATGCGCTGGTAAGAGATATGGTTGACCCTGATAGCGGAGAAATATATCCCGCTCTGTCATGCTGTAATAATCAAGAGATGGCTGAGAGATGTACCACCAAAGGCGCTGATAAGGTCATATGGGCAATCAAGGGTTCACCATCTTTGAACTCTGATTGTGCAGTGCTCCTTAGAGAAGGATTCCGCAGCAGCAAGATACGGCTGCTTGTAACAGAGTATGATGCGGATACTCTGCTCGGTGATATCAGAGGATATAATTCATTAACCCCATTAGAAAAGACGCGGCTGCAAATGCCATATGTTCATACAACTCTGCTAATTGATGAACTTGTAAAGCTGCAGCATGAAGAGTCAGGCGGGCGCGTCAGAATTTACGAGAGAGCCGGTATGCGAAAGGATAGATATTCCAGCCTGAGTTATAACTATTATGTTGCGCTTCAGATTGAAAATAAGATGAACAGAAACAAGGTTACTGATTTTGACTCCAACAACTTTTTCATGTTCAAAGCGCCGAAGATTAAATAGGAAGGTGGTGATACCTGCATGGGCAAATCAAAGCGAAGTGTTTCAGGTGATTTTGATGGTGCTATCGGAATCTCAGAAAGATTTGCTGTTCTGAACCGTCTGATTACCAGAGACCTGAATAACAACACAAACACTCCAACATTTTCTTTGTACACCAAGGATAATATTACGGAGTATCTTAGCAACCCTTATACATACGAGCGACAGCTTCGCCGTGCTGTAACTTATATCTACGGCGCAAGCTCACACTTCAGACGGCTCATCCAGTATTTCACTGGCCTTTCTGACCTATCGTTTGTTGTATCTCCATACCGTATAGACCCAAAGACCGCAAACGTAAAGTCTGTTAATCGAAACTACCGAAAAGTTTTGAACGCTATGTCGGCTATGAATGTTCGCTCCCAATTTCCAAAGATACTAACTGTGTGTCTCAGGGAAGATACATTTTACGGGACGATGTGGGTAACGAATGACAACATTACGATTCAGCAACTCCCATCGGATTATTGCGCTATCTCTACGATAGAAGGTAATGTATTGAATGTTACGTTTGACTTTTCATACTTTGACGCACACTCTCAATATTTGGAGTATTACCCTGCCGAGTTTCAAAGCAAGTACAGGACATATCAAAGTAACCGAAGACAAAGATGGCAGGAGCTTGACTCCCCTACTTCCTTCGCGGTAAAGTGCAACAATGATATTTTGGATTATTCCCTACCACCATTTGCAGGTATCTTAAGAGAGGTCTATAATTTAGAGGATTATAAACAACTAAAGCTTACCAAGACCACTCTTGAGAATTATGCAATGCTTGTAATGACACTTGGTATTGACGATGAAGGAAACTGGCAGATGGATTTGGATAAGGCCAAGGAGTTCTGGAGAAATCTTGATTCGGTGTTGCCAGAGGAAATTGGCTCTGTCCTCTCCCCCATGCCGATTAACAAAATCAGTTTCGAGAAAGCGAATACCGGTGATACAAATACAATCTCAGAGGCAGAGCAGAATTTGTTTACTGCTGCCGGCGTTTCTTCCCTTCTATTCAACAATGATAAGGCTTCGGCAAACGCTCTGTTGCTTTCCATAAAGGCAGACCAAGCCATCACGTTTGGTATTGTTAAAAGTATCGAGGATGTAGTCAATCGGTTTATTCAGGCTCAAAGCTATGGTAAGAATTTCAAAGTGACATTCCTTGATTGCAGCCCATTCAACAGAAAAGAGATGGGCGACATGTATTTGAAGGCTTGTCAATATGGGCTCCCCTTTATCTCTATGTATGCCGCGTCCCAGGGAATGTCCCAGAGCGAAGTTGACTGTATGAGCTTCCTGGAGAACGATGTGCTGAATTTGACAGAGCGGTTCGTTCCGTTACAGAGTTCTTCAACACAGAGCGCTGCATCTTCAGACGGAAACGGCGCGACAGACGAAGGTGGCGCTCCAACAAAAGATGTTGGCGACCTGACCGATTCCGGAGAGCAAAGCAGAGAGGATGGTGACGATTGGTAATGGATAATTTTATCTACGTTTTTACCAAGAGCGACAGAGATAGGTTGCTATCTCTTGGGTTCACCATATTGAAAGTGGATGAGAGTACCGACATTTATGTATTCGTCAACAATGGGCAACAAAAATTCACAGTTGATGATATGAAGTTTGCCCTGTCGGACACACTAACATTTTAACCCGCACAATCAATGTGCGGGATTTATTATATCCAAAGGTGGTGAACTGTTCTATGGGCGAGCGTACCATGAGAATCGTGTTCTCATCCAGCATTAGCGATTTAACGGAAAAGAATTCTTCATTTGACCGTGGTGTTCTCCGTGTCGCTTATACTGGCAGGAATCGAAACAACAGCTTCATCAGCAAGGAAACATTTGAACGCTGCATGCCAAGTATCTACAACTGCCCTATTGTTTGTCGCTATGACCGAGAGGAAGATGTCATCGGTTCACATGATATGGAGTTAGTATCAGACGGTGACGGCGGGCTCAGAATCGTTAATATTACGCACCCAGTTGGTGTTATCCCTGAGAGTGCCCAATATTGGTGGGAAGAAATCGAAGACGATTCTGGGGTGCATGAATATCTATGCGTAGATGCGTTGATTTGGAAGCGGCAGGAGGCTTATAAGAAAATCAAAGAAGATGGGATTACAGATGAATCTATGGAAATCTCTATTAAAGAGGGAGAAATGGTAGATGGTGTCTATGTAATTCATCGGTTTGAATTTACAGCGTTTTGCCTGTTAGGAACGGCTCAGCCATGTTATGAATCGGCATCGCTCGAAATGTTCTCGTGCGATGACTTCAAGAAACAACTTGCTGATATGATGCAGGAGTTAAAGGAATCATTTCAAACGGTACAACCCTCGCA
>DYBQ01000054.1:14828-15765 GCA_019418545.1 Clostridiales bacterium
GTCATACACCCACAAAATTATTCGGAAGGAGGAGAAGAGGTATTGGAACAGAAGAAAGCATTAGCCGCTGAATACGGGCTTGATATCGAGAGCCTTGATTTTTCTATAGATGACCTTTCTGTTGAAGAGCTTCGTGAAAAGTTTGAGGCCATGAAGGAACAACCCGTTGAACCAAGCGCTAATCCTGATGACCCCAGTGAGAGCTTTGCTCTGGAAGGACAATTCCGTGAAGAACTGTATGGTGCTTTAGATGTTGAGAAAATCGAAACGTGCTGGGGAGTGGATTCTCGCTATTGGCTTTGGGATTACGATAAGGACGTGTCTGAAGTTTATGCAACAGATGTGTCCGACTG
The DNA here is from genome assembly GCA_019418545.1 of Clostridiales bacterium. Lineage (GTDB taxonomy): Bacteria > Bacillota > Clostridia > Oscillospirales > Acutalibacteraceae > Heritagella_A. The sequence goes on from DYBQ01000054.1 coordinate 15,182, forward strand.
GAATATCTACGGGTTCACGTATTCTATGGACGGCGACCACGTTGTGATTGACTTTGCCAGCAAGAAGCGCATGAAGATTGCAATCGTTCCGTTCGATGAAGGTAGTCAGTCTGACCCTATCAGCGGTATGTTTGCAAAGGTTGTTGAAAAGTATACGGCAAACGATACGCAGTGGGACGAAAAGTACCAGGCTGCCTCCGATACGATTTCATCCATGCAAACTGAACTTGACGCTTTGCGTCAGTTTAAGACGGATACGGAGAGTGCTGCAGCGAAGGAAGAGAGAGAAAAAGTCTTCGCACAGTTTGAAGACCTTGTAGGCGTTGAAGCTTTTGATGCGCTGCGGGAAAGCAATGCAGAATATTCTATCGAGGAACTTGAGGAGAAGTGTTACGCTATTCGCGGTCGGACGGGAGCCCCTGCCAAATTCTCTTATGAGCAAAAAACGCCAAAGCTGGCTGTCGAAAAGACCAGCACCACACCAGAGCCTTATGGCGGTGTGTTCGCAGAATATGGGATTGTTTTACGCAATCAGCATAATTAAATAATTAACAAGGAGGAGTCGATTATGGCTTATACAGTTA
>DYBQ01000055.1:0-2017 GCA_019418545.1 Clostridiales bacterium
CTCCTCGGCAGCAATGCCGCAGTAGGCGCCGGAGGTATCCACAAAGCAGATGACCGGACGGTGGAACTTCTCTGCCAATTTCATTTGGCGAAGGGCTTTCCGATAGCCTTCCGGGTGAGCGGAACCGAAATTCCGGGAAACCTTTTCTTTCAGCTCCACGCCCTTTTCCAGACCAATGACTGTAACCGGCATTCCATTCAGCCGGGCAATGCCAGCCACAATGGCTTTATCATCGGCAAAGCGGCGGTCGCCGTGCATTTCTGTGAAGTCGGTAAAGATATTCTCGATAAAGCTCATGCTGGTGGGACGGCCTTTCGCCCGTGCCGCCATAACGCGCTCATATGCTTCAATCATTCTGCGTCCGCCTCCTCTCTCTGCTCTTTGCGGGGTTTTGCCGGTGCATGGAAGGACAGCAGCCGGGCCAGATATTCCTTCTGCTGGCTGCGAGGCACCACTTCATCCACAAAGCCCTTTTCCACCTGGAACTCTGCCCGCTGGAATCCGGCCGGCAGCTTCTGGCGGATGGTCTGCTCAATGACGCGGGGGCCTGCAAAACCAATGAGAGCCTTGGGCTCTGCCAGGGTGATGTCCGCTTCCATGGCAAAGCTGGCAGTGACACCGCCGGTGGTGGGGTCAGTGAGGACAGCGATATACAGCAATCCTGCATCGCTGTGGCGCTTCACCGCGCCGCTGGTCTTGGCCATCTGCATCAAAGACAGGATGCCCTCCTGCATTCTGGCGCCGCCGGAAACCGTAAATCCGATGACCGGCAGGCCGTGCTCAGTGGCATATTCAAACAGGCGGGTAATCTTCTCGCCCACAATGGTACCCATGCTGCCCATCATAAAGTAGGGCTCCATGACGAACAGGCAGCACGGCCAGCCGCCAATGGATGCCGTACCGCAGACAACCGCTTCTTTTTCGGCGCTGTCCAGATAGGCATGCTTGAGTTTTTTGTCATAATTGGGGAATCCAATCACATTCTTGGAGCGCATATCGCCATTCTGTTCCTGAAAAGAACCTTCATCGGCAATCATGCTAATCCGCTGCCGGGCATTGATGCGGAAATGGTGGCCGCATTTGGGGCACACGTTGTCATTTTCGCTCAAATCGCTGGTGAACAGCATGGCGCGGCATCCAGGGCAAGATGTGCACATCTCGCTGGGAACATCGGGAGCCGCCGTTTTGGTCAGCTTTTCATAAGCGCTCTCCAGCGTGTTCATGGGTTTTTTGAATAAATCCTTGGGAAGCATCAGGAGACCTCCTTATTCCGGGCTTTCTCCCGTTTTTCCATGTAATTGGTATAGTAATCGCCGCCGGCAAATTCCGGGTCGCTGAGAATTTCCATATGCAGCTCGGCGTTATGCTCCACACCCTCTACAATCAACTCGCAAAGAGCGGCCTGCATCTTGCGGATGGCTTCTTCACGGGTCTGAGCGCACACAATCAGCTTGCCTACCATGGAGTCATAGAAGGGCGGGATGGTGTAATCCTGATACAAAGCGGTATCAAAACGCACCTGCGGGCCGCCGGGCACATGGAGCAGCGTGATTTTGCCGCAGCTGGGACGGAAATCCTTGTCCGGGTTTTCCGCGTTAATCCGGCACTCAATGGCATGGCCCGTGATGCGCACATCTTCCTGTTTGAAGGAAAGGGGCACGCCTGCGGCAATGCGGATTTGCCATTTGACAATATCCACGTTGCTTACCATTTCGGTGACGGAATGTTCCACCTGCAATCGGGTGTTCATCTCCATAAAATAGAACTTGCCGTCCCTATCCATCAAAAATTCGATGGTGCCCACGCTGGTATACTTGGCGGCTTTTGCTGCGCGCACAGCCACCTCAATCATTTCCTTGCGGGTTTCGGGGGTCAGAGTGTTGGCGGGGCTTTCCTCAATCAGCTTCTGGTTTTTGCGCTGTACGGAGCATTCACGCTCGCCCAGTGCCACCACATTGCCCTGCTGGTCACAGAGCAGCTGCATCTCGATGTGCTTGGCAGGGTACAGGAATTTCTC
>DYBQ01000055.1:2027-15672 GCA_019418545.1 Clostridiales bacterium
TTTTTGTGGGCTTCTTCCACCGACTCAATGACGTCGCAGCCGGGGATGACGGGCACGTTGGCGGCCATCATGGTTTTGCGGGCGATGTCCTTATCGCCCATCTTGGAAATCACTTCCGCGCTGGGACCGATAAAGGCAATGTGGCACTGCTGGCACAGCTCGGCAAAGCGGGCGTTTTCAGAAAGCAGGCCATAACCGGGATGGATGGCCTCGGCCTTGGTGGCCACAGCGGCGGAGATAATCGCCGTCATATTCAGATAGCTTTCCTGCACCGGTGCGGGGCCGATGCAGACGCTTTCATCCGCCAGGCTCACATGCAGGGCTTCCCGGTCGGCCTCGGAGAAAACCGCAACCGTGGAGATGCCCATTTCCTTACAGGCGCGGATAATCCGCACGGCAATCTCGCCGCGGTTGGCGATGAGAATTTTTGAAAACATCAGCGGCGCCTCCTTTTACAGAAGTGCAAAGGAAAGCTCCGCGCTCACGGTCAGTTTCCCGTTAACATACCCCTTGCCCTTTGCAAAATAGAAGGGCGGGCGGCTCTTCACCAGGCTGCACTTCATCACCAGCGTGTCGCCGGGAAGCACCTTATTTTTAAAACGGGCTTTGTCAATGCCGGTATAGAAGGTGTTCTTGCCCTTTACCTCGTCCTTGAGCAGCACACAGCAGGTCTGGGCCATAATTTCCAGCTGAATCACGCCGGGCATCACGGGCATTCCGGGAAAATGTCCCTGGAGGAAGTATTCGTCCCCCTTAACGGTATATTTGCCGACGGCCAGATTTTCTTCTTCCAGTTCCGCCTCGTCCACCAGCAGCATGGGCTCCCGGTGAGGCAGGATTCCCTTCAGTTCTTCACGATTCATGAGACCTTCCTCCTCGTTTCCTTAAAAAATCTTGAACAGAGTCTGTCCGTATTCCACCACATCGGCGTTGTGTGCGCAGATATCCACAATCTCGCCGTCCTGCTCGGCGGTAATCTCGTTGAGCAGCTTCATGGCTTCGATGATGCACAGCACGTCGCCCTTTTTCACCTTGTCGCCGACCTTCACATAGGGGTCAGCCTCAGGGGAGGGGGAGTCATAGAACACACCTACCATGGGAGATTTTACCTCAGTAAGGTTGCTGAAGCTGCCGGAAGCTGGGACAGCGCTTTCCTGTGCCGGAGCTTCTGCGGCAGGGGCAGCCTGCACAGGAGCGGCGGGCATCACAGCCGGAATCGGCATGGGAGTTGCCGGTACACAGGCCGGAGGATTCTTTTCCAGACGGATGTTGCTTTCACCCTCGGTGATTTCAATAGCAGTCAGGCCGTTTTCGCTCATAATCTCGGCCAGAGTTCTGATTTCTTCCAGATTCATGAATGCCCACCCTTTCTCAAATCTTTTTCAGTACCAGGCAGGCGTTGTGGCCGCCAAAGCCCAGGTTAGTAGAAATCGCATATTCAATATCGGCTTTACGTGCCTCATTCGGGACATAATCCAAATCGCAGTCCGGGTCTGCTTCGCGATAGTTGATGGTGGGAGGCACAATGCCGTCACGCAGGGCATAGGCACAGGCCATAGCTTCCAGAGCACCGGTAGCACCCAGCATATGGCCGGTCATGCTCTTGGTGGAGCTGACCATAGCTTTGTGAGCGGCTTCTTCACCCAGCGCCAGCTTAAAGGCCAAAGTTTCGGTCTTGTCGTTCAGAGAGGTGCTGGTGCCGTGGGCGTTGATGTACAAGCAGGCATCAGCGGGCATACCGGCTTCTTCCACAGCCAGACGGATGCTCTGAGCAGCGCCCTTGGCTCCCGGATGGGGAGCGGTCATGTGGTAAGCATCGTTGGTGTTGCCATAACCCACGATTTCAGCGTAAATTTTGGCGCCGCGAGCCACTGCGTGCTCGTATTCTTCCAACACCAGAATCGCGCCGCCCTCGCCCATAACAAAACCGCTGCGCTCCTTGTCAAAGGGAATGGAAGCACGGTTAGGGTCTTCTTCGGTGGTCAGGGCCTTGCAGTTGGTGAAACCGGCAATGGAGAGCTTGTTGATGGTAGCTTCTGCGCCGCCGGCAATCATGGCGTCAGCATAGCCATAGCGGATGGTGTGGAATGCCTCACCCACTGCATGAGCAGAGGTTGCACAGGCGGTGGTCACGCACATGGAGGGGCCTTCTGCCTTAAAGCGGATAGCAATATTGCCGGAAGCAATATTGGAAATCATCATGGGGATGAAGAAGGGGGAAATGCGCTTCATGCCGCTCTTTTCCAGCTTGTTGCACTCTTCCACAAAGGTGTTCATGCCGCCGATACCGGAACCAACATAGACACCCAAACGGTCAGAATCCACTTTTCCTTCAATACCGCTGTCCTTCATGGCCTGCACGGCAGCAGCCATGGCGTACTGGGCATACAAATCGGTTTTACGAATCTCGCCTTTATCCATATACAGGCTGGGGTCAAAATCCTTCACTTCGGCAGCTACCTTTACCTTGCAGGCGGGGTCGCTGGTGTCAAAGCGGGTGATGGAGCCAATGCCGTTTTTGCCGGTAATCAGGCTGTTCCAGGTTTCTTCCGCAGTGTTGCCGACGGGGGAGACGGCGCCAACTCCGGTAATCACAACTCGTCTCATGAAAAGATACCTCCGATAGTCTATCAAATTCAGAATACAGGCGCAGCCCTGTACCTGTCAGGCTACAGGGCTTGCCGGTTTACAATTACATGCACATACCGCCATCTACGCGGATGACCTCTCCGGTCACATAGGAGGACAAATCGCTTGCCAGATACAGGGCGGTCTTGGCGATATCCTCAGGCTGACCCATGCGCTTCATGGGAACAGCACCCAGCATGGCGTCCTTAGCCTTGTCGCTGAGGACATCGGTCATAGCAGTCTGGATAAAGCCGGGAGCAATGGCGTTGCAGGTCACGCCGCGGGAAGCCAGCTCCTTGGCGGTGGTCTTGGTCAGGCCGATGATGCCCGCCTTGGCAGCGGTGTAGTTTGCCTGGCCGGGGTTGCCCATCAGGCCGGTAACAGAAGAGATGTTGATAATCCGGCCGCTGCGCTTGCGCATAAAGTGGTGATAGCAAGCGTGAATGGTGTTGAACACGCCCTTGAGGTTGATGGCGATAACCTTGTCAAAGTCCTCTTCCTTCATGGAAACCAGCAGGGAGTCGCGGGTAATACCAGCGTTGTTCACCAGGATATCCACGCCGCCCAAATCGGCGATAACCTGCTTGATGGTGGTGTCCACCAGCTCAAAGTTGGAAACGTCGCAGTGATAGAACTTTACGGTCGCACCGGTCTCTGCGATGAGGGCGCAGGCTTCTTCGGCGGTCTCGGGCTTGCACACATCCAGAATCGCGATGTTGGCGCCTTCTTTTGCCATGGTCAGAGCGATGGAACGGCCAATACCGGCTGCACCGCCGGTAACAACAGCTACTTTATTTTCGAGCATCATAGTAACGATACCTTCCTTTTTAAAGTTATACTTTCAGAGCTTCCACAACAGCCTTCAGGCCGTCGGCGTCCTCCACATTGTAGATAGAAACGCCCTTCAGGGTCTTCTTGACCAGACCAGCCAGGGTTTTGCCTGCGCCGCACTCGATAAAGGTGTCAAAACCGTCTGCGTGCAGTTTTTCCAGAATGGCCTGCCACTGCACAGGATGATTTACCTGGGTGGCGATGGAAGCGCGAATCGCGTCTGCATCTTCGGGATACAGTTCTGCGCTGGCGTTGGAATACACCGGAATTCCGGCTTTCTGCACCTCGATGGATTTCAGCTCTTCTGCCAGAGCCGCCGCCGCTTCATCCATAAAGGGGGAATGGAAAGCGCCGCTGACAGCCAGCGGGACCACTCTTGCGCCGGCAGCCTTGCAGTCCTGGCAGAATGCGTCCAACTGCTCTTTTTCACCGGCCACGGAAACCTGTCCGGGGCAGTTGTAGTTGACGGGGAACACCTTGTCATAAGCAGAAGCCAGCTCGTTCACTTTTTCGTTACTGAGCTTCAGCACAGCAGCCATGCTGCCGCCGGTCTTCTTGGTGGCCTCGCTCATGTGCTCGCCGCGCTTGCACACAAAGGAAAAGCCGTCTTTCCGGGAGAACACACCGGCAAAGGTCAGCGCGGCAATTTCACCCAAGGAAAAGCCTGCCACAGCGTCGGCCACGATTCCCTCGTCCCGCAGGGCTTCGGCAGCGGCCAAGTCCACACAGTACAGGCAGGGCTGGGTGTTGATGGTCTGGCTCAGTTCCTCTTTGGTGCCCTCAAAGCACTGCTTGGAGGTGTCGGGGCGGACAGCGTCCGCCTGCTCAAAGGTATATCTGGCAGCGGCGCTGGCATCGCACAGAGATTTTCCCATTCCGGGATACTGTGCGCCCTGTCCGCTGAAAAGAAATGCTACTTTACCCATTTTGTGGCTCCTTTCAGGATTTCTTCTGCTTCGGTGAACATCTCGGTGATGATTTCGGAAGCGGTCTGCTCCTGCTTAATCATGCCGGATACCTGTCCTGCCAGGAAGGTACCGCCCTTGGCGTCACCTTCACGAGCAGCGCGGCGCAGTGCGCCCAGACCCATTTTTTCCAGCTCTTCTGCCGTAATGGAGGTATCATATTCCAGCTTGGCAAATTCGCGGGAGAAGGGGTTTTTCAGGGAGCGCATGGGATGACCCAAACGCTTGCCGGTCACGATAGTGTCGGTATCCTTTGCCTTGAGAACCTTATCCTTATATACCTGGCTGATGGTGCACTCTTTGGCAACCAGGAAGCGGGTGCCGACCTGTACGCCTACAGCGCCCAGCATCAGAGCAGCAGCAACGCCGCGGCCGTCTGCAATGCCGCCTGCTGCCAGCACGGGAATGGAAACCGCATCGCACACCTGAGGAACCAGCGGCATGGTGGCCATCTCGCCGATATGTCCGCCGCTTTCGCCGCCTTCAGCGATAACAGCGGCAGCACCGTGCTTCTCCACCATCCGGGCAACGCCGGTAGAAGCCACAACCGGAATGACCTTGATGCCTGCTGCCAGCCAGCCTTCCATATACCGGCTGGGATTGCCGGCACCGGTGGTGATGACAGGGACCTTTTCCTCAATCACCACTTTGGCGGTTTCTTCCACAAAGGGGCTCATCAGCATAATATTTACGCCAAAGGGCTTGTCGGTCATCTCGCGGCACTTGCGGATTTCGGCACGCAGCTGTTCGCCGTTGGAATTCATGGCAGCAATAATGCCCAAGCCGCCTGCATTGGAAACACCGGCAGCCAGGCTGGCATCGGCTACCCACGCCATGCCGCCCTGAAAAATAGGATACTGGATTCCCAGCATTTCGCAAATTGGTGTGCGAATCATAGAAGAACACTCCTTCACAGAATCGGTTTATTAAATTACTTTGAGATTCAAAGTTTCAACGGACAGAAAATGCCCGCAAAACCCTTTCCAGAGGAACAGATTTCACGAACATCATCTCCATATCCTTTATACAATACCGTTTTTTTACTAATTTTTCAAGTTTTTTTCAGCAGGAAAGTCCCTTTTCACAGAACCTTATGAAAAGGGACATTTTTTTTTGCTGTTTTGACAATAGCCTGGTGCCTTTTTTGTCAAATTACCAGCGAATCACCATCGCGCCGGTAGTCAGGCCGCCGCCAAAAGCGGTGAGAGCCAAAATCTGTCCGCGTTTCAGCATTCCTGCTTGGTTCAGCTCGTCCAGCAATACCGGAATACAGGCAGAAGAGGTATTGCCATAGTGGGCAATGTTGGTGCGGTAGCGGTCCTCGGGAATGTCCAGCTTCTTCATGGCCGCCTGAATAATTCGCATGTTTGCCTGATGTGGCAGCACATGGTCCACTTCATCCTGCTGCAAACCAGCGGCAGCAATGGTTTCTGCAAGGCCGGTCGCCATGGCGTTAACAGCAAACTTGTAAACGCCGTGGCCATCCATAAACAGATAGGAAGGTTTATTTTCATCGGAGCTGAAGGGGGAATTGCCATACACATGGGGAATGTTCAGAACTTCCACATTTCCGTCAGAGGTGAGCTTAGACGCCAGCAGGTTTTCGCCCTTTTCCAAAACGACAGCGCCGGCAGCATCGCCAAACAGCACACAGGTTGCCCGGTCCTGCCAGTCCACCATTTTGGACATGGCTTCTGCGGAAACAATCAGGCCTTTTTGTGCCCGGTCCCGCTCAAAGAAGCCGGTAGCGCAGTCCAGTGCATAAATAAAACCAGAGCAGGCGGCGTTGATGTCAAAAGCCATGCACTGCACGCCCAGATTCCGGGCAACAATACAAGCCAGAGAAGGGGTGATGTAGTCTCCACGAATGGTAGAGCAAATCACAAAATCCAATTCCTCCGGGGAAGTGCCGGAATTTTTCAAAGCAGCCTGGGCAGCCTGCGTAGCCAGTTGAGAAAGGCTTTCGCCGTCCTGGAGGACATGTCTCTCTTCAATACCGGTCCGGGTACGAATCCACTCATCTGAAGTATCAAGGAACTCGGCAAGGTCGTTATTGGTTTTAACGCAGGCGGGCCGGGCACTGCCTGTCCCGATAATTTTAAAATTCATTATGTAAAACCTCCTGTCAGATTTTCTGGAATTATTTAGCAAAACAGCAGAAAGGAAAAGCGCATAAAGTATTTGCAGCGTGGAAATACTGATGTCGGGAGAAATTTTGAATCCCGTTTTTTACAGTCTTTTTTGGAAAGGATGACGAATATGACGAATCTGGAATGTAAGGTAAGTTCCTGTGCCCATTATCAGCAGGGCTGCTGCAGCCTCCCGGCCATTCAGGTGCGGGGACAAGACGCAAATGCTGGCAGCCAGACCTGCTGTTCTTCTTATCGTGAGAAAGCAGGAACTGCACCAACTGGACATGCCTGCGGTTCTGCAAAGCGCTCCCTGCAGATTCATTGTGACGCCCAGCGCTGCCAATATAACAGCTGCGGTGCATGTTCTGCCGACAGCGTTTGTGTAGGCAACTGCAGTGTGGGCTGTGCTTCCAATGAGGCAGAAACAGAGTGCTGCACTTTCCGCTGCAAATAAACCATACCGGAAAAAGGGGTGCCCCAGCGGCATCCCTTTTTTTCTGCAAGGTTGCTTTTATTATACCATGTTTTATACAGTTTGTCTCATATTTTCTTCACCAAATTTCCATTCGTTTTTTGCCATCGTGTGACTTTTTTCTCTTGAAATCCCCATTTTTTCTAAAAATATGATATACTAAATACAAAAAAACAGGAATACTGTAGGAAAGGATGGTTTATGTTTATGAAAAAAATTCGTTTGCTGGCTTTTGATTTGGACGGGACCATGCTGCAGCGGGGGAACGTGCTGTCTCCTGCTGCGGAAGAAGCGTTGGAAAAAGCGGATAAAGCGGGAATTATAACGGTTCCGGCTACCGGGCGGCTTAAAAGTTTTTTGCCCCCGTGCCTGGTACGTCTGCCGTTTATCCGTTATGCCATCACCTCTAACGGGGCTGCTGTATATGATTTACATACCGGAGAAAAGCTGTCTTCCTGCCTAATTCCCACCGAAACTGCCTGCCAGGTTCTGGAAATTTTGGAGCAGTATCCCATTTATATTGAATTTTATGTGGATGGGCAGGCTATTACCCGGGAGGGAGAGCCAGACATAGCGGTAGAAAAATATGGGCTCCCCGAAGAGAAAAAACTGTTTTTGCAAAAGAATTACCGGCTTGTTCCCAATTTGCAGAACTATTTAAAAGAAAACCGGCTTTGCTTGGAGAAAATCAATCTTCCCTATCTAACAGGAGACATCCGTCAGGCAGTTGTCCAAAAACTGCAAAATTTGGGAGGACTTTGCCTAACTTCTTCTGTGCAGGACAATCTGGAAATTAACCTGGAGGGATGCTCAAAAGGCCGTGGCCTTTTGGGGCTGTGCCGTGCGCTTGGCATTGAGCAGGAAGAAACTGCCGCTATGGGGGATAATGGGAACGATTTTGAAATGCTGCGTTATGCGGGTTTTTCCATTGCTATGGAGAACGGCACAGAAGATGTCAAAAAAATAGCCTCTGCAATCGCACCTCCTTTTGATGAGGACGGTGCTGCAAAGGCAATTAAAAATTGGATTTTATGTGAAAATTAAGCAGTAATATGCCGCAGGGCATCGGCTGCAAGGTCCCGGCTGCCGGTTACGGCAGCCAAAAGAATCCGATAGACGGTTTCAGGATTCCGATGGAAATTTTTCTTTATCAGTCTGGCTTGATATAAATCAGGAGCATAAAGGGAGAAGGTCATTAAATCCATTTCTCCATCCGAAACATGGCAGGTAACTGTATACCCCTTCTCATTCTTTTTAATTTCTACGCGATTTTCCTGCTCCCTTTTTGCTCTGGCCAGAAGGTTTACGGCAGCAGCTACCGTTTTTTCCCGGACAGACAAAGGAAGTGTTACATCCAACTGGGCAGCAATTTCCCGTCCTTCCTTTGTCACGGTTACAGCATCTTTTTGCCGGACAATCAGGCCTTTTTCAAGCAAATCGGAAATGGCATCCATTACTTCAAAATAATTGGCAAGGTCATATTCCTGTAAAATAGCAAGGATATCTTCCTGCTTTAAAGGCGCGCTTACACTGGCAAGCAGGTAGCATAGCAGCACGCGAATATCATTTTTGGTTCGAAGCCCGCCCGGTCCTACACCGGCAGTAAAAGTATTATATTCCACAGGCAATTCCCCCCTCGTCCCGTTTCCCAGCTCCCACAAGAGCCAGAATTCTTTTCTTTCAGTATACCACAGTCGGAAAGCCATTAAAAGTAATTTTTCAGCGGTTATTAGAAGAATCCTTTTGCTTTTTGCGGCCACGGGTGGATTTTTTGCCGGTACCATGAAGGCGCTGCATAAATAACTCCATCATTTCCTGCTGTAATTCAGGAGAAGCAACTCGATACAAACATAGAAGGGCGCGCTCATCGTTGGACAAATCTTCTATATGAATATTGGTGGGAATTTTAGAAAGGTAGGCAGAAGTTTCTTCTTCCACATCAGCATCCACTTCCCTGTCATCATAATCCCGGACGAAAGCATGAAGGAACTCTTCGTCTACCAGCTGCTCCAATGGTACACGAAAAATTTTAGCAAGAGCAACTAAGGTGGAAGAACTGGGTTGGCTTCTTCCAATTTCATAAGAAGCGTAAGTAGAACGGTCCACTCCCAATGCGTCAGCCACATGCTGCTGAGTAAAATGAGAATTTTCCCGTGCTTTTCGCAGCTTATCTCCCTGCCCATATGTCATAATCATAAAACTCCCCTCATATATAGTCATATATAGTCATAGTCGATTTCCACCGGCAAATGCCGCAAAAAATATTATTAACATCAGTATACCATATTTTCAAAGAAGCGTGTAGGAATAACCACGTTATTTTGTAAAAAATACCATGGCGCGTCTATCCCTGCATCAACCTCCAAACAAAAACAAGTACAAATTTTAAGGCAATTCGAAGGGCATTAAAAAGAATTTTTGAATTTTTTCTCGAAAAATTGAAAAAACCCCTTGACATTTGTTTTCGGGTTCGATATAATAGCAACCGTTCCGCGGACGTAGCTCATCTGGTAGAGCGCCACCTTGCCAAGGTGGAGGTAGCGAGTTCGAGCCTCGTCGTCCGCTCCAGTATCAAACAAGCCCTGACAGTTCATCCTGTCAGGGCTTGTTTTTTGCATACAGCATCAAACTCGCAAAGAGCGGCATCTGCCATTGTTGACAAAAGGTACCGAGAAGAAAAGCCGCTTTTTTGTTTGGTTTTTTGTGCAGGCTTCTTAGTGAAAATCTTCACAAATGGACGGAAAAGTGGTATACTATACTCTGTTTGTAATCTGTAAAGTTAAGAACAGAATCAGGGGAAATTCGTCCTCTGACAGAGACCTGAAGTGAGGGAAACGAGAAATGGAAACGAGAAATAATTTGCGTAATGTCGCTATCATTGCCCACGTTGACCACGGCAAAACCACGCTGGTGGACCAGCTGCTGCGGCAAAGCGGTATTTTCCGCCAAAATGAAGCCGTTGCTGAGCGCGTTATGGACTCCGGTGATTTGGAGCGTGAACGCGGGATTACCATCCTCTCCAAAAATACGGCTGTGATGTACAAAGATACCAAAATCAATATCGTGGACACTCCCGGCCATGCCGATTTTGGCGGAGAAGTGGAGCGTATCCTGATGATGGTGGACGGTGTGCTGCTGCTGGTAGACGCCTTTGAAGGCTGTATGCCGCAGACCCGGTTTGTTTTGAAAAAAGCTTTGGGCCTTGGAAAAAAACCGGTAGTAGTTGTTAACAAAATTGACCGCCCTGGTGCTCGTCCCGAAGAAGTGGTGGATGAGGTGCTGGATTTGTTTATCGAGCTGGGCGCTAATGATGACCAGCTGGAGTTCCCGGTGGTCTATGCTTCCGGCCGTGACGGCTATGCTACTACTGACCCTCATACGCCCGGAAAAGATATGACACCCCTCTTTGAGGCAATTCTGCGGGAAGTTCCCGCTCCCACTGGGGACATGAATGGCCCGGCTCAGGTGCTGTTCTCCAACATCGACTATGACGAGTATGTAGGCCGCATTGGTATCGGCCGTGTGGAGCGGGGCTCTATCAAGGTCAATGACAACATGGTCCTCTGCCATCGTGACGGTACCACGAAAAACGTAAAGATTTCAAAGCTTTATCAGTTTGAAGGCCTTAAGCGTGTGGAAGCCGAGTCTGCAAAGCTGGGTGACATTGTCGCTGTTTCCGGCATTACCGACTTGAATATTGGCGAGACAGCCTGCAGCCCTGACTGTGTGGAGGCTCTGCCTTTTGTTAAAATTGATGAGCCTACCGTATCAATGATGTTTATGGTAAATAACAGCCCGTTTGCAGGCCGGGAAGGAAAATATGTTACTTCCCGTAACTTGCGTGACCGCCTGTTTAAAGAGGTGGAAACCAATGTGGCCATGCGTGTAGAAGAAACCGATTCTGCCGATACCTTTAAGGTGTCTGGCCGCGGCGAGCTGCACCTGTCTATCCTGATTGAACAGATGCGCCGCCAGAATTATGAATTCCAGGTATCCCGCCCAACAGTAATCTATAAGGAAATTGATGGCAAAAAATGTGAGCCCATTGAGCTTTTGATGATTGAGGTGCCCGATAACTATGTGGGTGCTGTTATGGAAAAGCTGGGCTCCCGTAAGGCAGAAATTGTGAATATGGGTACCCGTGACACCGGTATGACCCATTTGGAATTTAAGATTCCGGCCCGCGGACTGATGGGATATCGCTCAGAGTTTATGTCCGATACCAACGGTAACGGTATTATGAACCATGTGTTTGACAGCTATGAGCCCTATAAGGGAGATATCATCCAGCGTCAGCAGGGCTCTCTGATTGCCCATGAGACCGGCGAATCTACAGGCTATGGCCTGTTTGCCGCCCAGGACCGGGGAAGAATGTTTATTGGACCTGGCGTGGAAGTGTATGAGGGCATGATTGTAGGCGCCAGCCCTAAAAACGAGGACATTGTGGTGAACGTGTGCAAGAAAAAGCACGTTACCAACACCCGTGCAGCGGGTTCTGATGAAGCACTGAAGCTCACTCCGCCTACAGTGCTCAGTCTGGAGCAGTCTTTGGAATTTATCGCGGAGGACGAGTTTGTGGAGGTCACTCCCAAGAGCATCCGTATGCGCAAGCAGATTCTCAGCAAGGAGCTGCGGATGAAACAAGCCAGCCGGAAAAAATAAGGTACGTTTGGAGTCCTGAAATGGAGTATGTCATCCTGGATTTAGAATGGAACGGCACTTACAGCCGGAAAAAGAAAGGGTTTATGAATGAAATCATCGAGTTTGGCGCGGTCAAATGCGATGAAACCCTTTCTGTGGTGAGTACGTTTTCTGCCCTTGTCAGGCCCCAGGTAGGGAAAAAAATTAGTGGAAAGGTGAAAACACTCACCAGCATTACCAATGAAGAGCTGGCCTCAGGCCGGCAGTTTATGCAGGTGCAGAGCCGCTTTCGCAAATGGATGGGGGAAGCGGTGCTGCTGACCTGGGGAACCTCTGACATTTTAACGCTGATTGAAAATTACCGCTATTTTTGCGGCAGCGAAAAGATTCCCTTCCTCACAAGCTATGTAGACTTGCAGAAATATTGTGAGGATGTAATGGAATATGGCAGTGCCCAGCAGATGGGGCTCTCTACGGCAGCCCAGCTTTTGGAGATTGATGAAGAGGGTATGGACCATCACCGTGCGCTGGACGATAGCCTGCTTTCACTAAAATGCCTGAAAAAGCTCTATAACAGAGAGCGGCTGAGTGGTTATATACAGGATGCCCTCCGGCAGGAATTTTATGATAAAATTCAGTTTAAAACTGTTATAATCAGCGATTTGCATCATCCGCTTATCCGCCGGGGAGACTTGCTTTTTCGGTGTGAAAATTGCGGCAAAATGGCCAGAAGGCTGGAGTCCTGGACACTGCGGAACAAAAGCTTTCGTGCGCCTTTTGAGTGCCGCAGCTGCCATCACCGGTTTGTGGGCAGGGTGCAGTTTAAACTGAAATATGAGGGCTTGGTCGTCAAAAAAGGAATATATCCCTGGCAGGAAAAAGAGAAAAAAAAGGAGGCCGCTCCTGCTGCCAAAACAGCGGAAACGGCTTCTTCGGAAGACAACGGTTAGCATTTAGTAGGATGGACCTGTTAAGGAGGTACTTTATGGAAAAATCCAAAGTGTATTTTAGTGACTTCAGCGCAGCTCCCAATCAACGAAACTTATTAGAAAAATTGCGCCATCTGGTAAAAGTGGCCGGCATTGAACAGCTGCCGCTGGAAAACCGGTATACAGCTATCAAGATTCATTTTGGAGAGCCGGGCAACCTGGCTTACCTTCGGCCGAATTATGCCAAAGTGATTGTGGACATCGTAAAGGAAAACGGCGGCAAAGCCTTTTTGACAGACTGCAACACCTTGTATGTGGGACGGCGGAAAAATGCGCTGGACCATTTGGATGCTGCTTATGAAAATGGCTTTTCTCCTTTTTCTACAGGCTGTCATATCATCATTGCTGATGGCCTGAAGGGTACCGATGAAGCGCTGGTTCCTGTAGAAGACGGGGAATATGTAAAGGAAGCAAAAATCGGCCAGGCTGTGATGGATGCTGACAACTTTATTTCTTTGACCCACTTTAAGGGCCATGAAGCCACGGGTTTTGGCGGTACTTTTAAAAATATCGGTATGGGCTGCGGAAGCCGTGCCGGTAAAATGGAAATGCACAGTGCCGGAAAGCCCCACGTGAACCAGTCTGTTTGCGTTGGCTGCGGTTTTTGCCAGAAAAACTGTGCCCATGGAGCCATTACGATTACGGATAAAAAGGCATCCATTGACCACAGCAAGTGTGTGGGCTGCGGCCGGTGCATCGGGGCATGTCCCATGGATGCAGTGGAGGCTGCCGGTGACGAGGTAAACGATATCCTCAACTGCAAAATTGCCGAATATTCTGCGGCCATTCTGCGCAACAAGCCCTGCTTCCATATCAGCTTGATTACCGATGTGTCTCCCAACTGCGACTGCCACAGTGAGAATGACCGTCCCATTATTCCCGACGTGGGAATGCTGGCTTCTTTTGACCCGGTGGCACTGGATATGGCTTGTGCGGATTTGTGCTTGGCACAGCCAATTATTTCCGACAGCATCCCTGGTGAAAAGG
>DYBQ01000056.1 GCA_019418545.1 Clostridiales bacterium
GCAAAAAAAATCCAATGAGGAAGCACTCCCTGGAACAATAGAAGAAAGAAAAGAAAGAGAAGAATAAAAAGAATAAAAAGAAATACAGGCTGCGCCGCTTTTGTTTTTTTTACGTTTTGGGGAAGGGACTCCTCACAAAAAAGGCTGTTTCGGTTTTGGCTTTCTCTTCTCTCCTTTCTCTGGCTTTTCTCCAAAAAGAAACCCGTACAAAACAGCGGGAACTGTCCTGTACGGGTACTTTGCAAAATCAGCTGTCAGCTGCTCAGAACTTCTTTCTGGCTACATAGCTGGTGTGGAGGATTTCGTGAGCCTTGTGGCTGCCGGGCTCGCCCAAGAACTCCTCATAGCACTTCTTCACAATGGGGTTCTCGTGGCTCTTGCGCAGAGGCATATTGGCATCCTGGTCATAGAGAGCCTTGGCGCGCAGGGCCTTGAGGTCGGTAAAGCTGCGAACCGTTGCAGGCTGGATGGGCTGGCCGCCGCCATTGACACAGCCGCCGGGGCAGCACATAACTTCAATAAACTGATAGTCGGCTTCGCCGCTGCGTACTTTTTCCAGCAGGGCGTTGGCGTTGTTCAGGCCGCTGACAACAGCAACCTTCACATCCATACCGGCCACCTTATAGGTAGCTTCCTTAAAGCCATCGGTGCCGCGAACCTCGTTAAATTCCACCTTCTCCAAAGGCTTGCCTTCCAGCACCTCGGCAGCAGTACGCAGAGCTGCTTCCATTACGCCGCCGGTTGCGCCAAAGATGGTGGCTGCGCCGGTGGAAACGCCCATAGCGTCGTCGAATTTCTCGTCGGGCAAACGGGCGAAGTTCAGCTGTGCGCCCTTAATCAGGCGGGCAAGCTCACGGGTGGTGAGGGCAATGTCCACATCGGGCATACCGGCTGCATCCTGGTCGTCGCGTCCCACCTCAAACTTTTTGGCAGTGCAGGGCATAATGGACACAGAAACAATCTTCTTGGGGTCAATGCCTTCCTTCTGGGCATACCAGGTTTTGATGAGAGCACCCGTCATCTGCTGGGGGCTCTTACAGGTGGACAGGTTGGGAATCAAGTCGGGGAAGTAGTGCTCGCAGAACTTGACCCATCCGGGAGAGCAGGAGGTGATAATCGGCAGGGGGCCGCCCTCCTTGATTCGATGGATAAACTCGGTGCCTTCCTCCATAATGGTCATGTCGGCGCCGAAGTCGGTGTCAAAAACCTTATCAAAGCCCAACCGGCGCAGAGCAGCAACCATTTTGCCCTCCACGTTGGTGCCGATGGGCATCCCGAAGCACTCGCCCAGGGTTGCGCGAATGGACGGCGCAGTTTGGACGATGACGATTTTGTCGGGGTCGTTGATGGCGTCCAGAACCTTCTGGCACTCGTCCTTTTCCTGCAAAGCGCCGGTGGGACATGCCACGATACACTGGCCGCAGTTTACGCAGGTGGTCTCAGACAAGGGGCGCTCAAAGGCACAGGCGATATGGGTATCAAAGCCGCGGCCGTTGGGGCCAATCACGCCCACGTGCTGCTGCTCACAGGCAGCCACGCAGCGGCGGCAGAGGATACATTTGGAGTTGTCGCGAATCAGATGGCTGCAGGATTCATCGAGAATGCTGTCGGGCACATCGCCGTCAAAGCGGTCGTCCTGCTCCACGCCCAGCTCCTGGCACAGGGCCTGGAGTTCACAGGTGCCGCTGCGCTTACAGGACAGGCAGTGGCGGTCGTGGACAGACAGCAGCATTTCCAGGGTCAGCTTCCGGGATTTCTGCACTTTCGGGGTATTGGTAAACACTTCCATGCCCTCGTTCACCGGATATACGCAGGACGCAACCAGGGAACGGGCGCCTTTCACTTCGACCACGCACATACGGCAGGCGCCAATCTGGTTCAAATCCTTCAGGAAGCACAGGGTAGGAATGTCAATCCCGGCATAGCGGGCAGCTTCCAAAATGGTGGAACCGGCGGGCACCGAGAGGGGCATGCCATTGATTTTGATATTGACCATATTTTCCATTTCAGGCACACTCCTTTCTTATCTCTTCACAATGGCGCTAAACTTGCACTTCTCCATGCAGGCGCCGCACTTGATACATTTGTTGGTATCGATGACATGAGGCTGCTTCACGGTGCCGCTGATGGCGTTTACCGGGCAGTTACGGGCGCACAGGGTGCAGCCCTTACACTTGTCAGGCTCGATGTAATAGTTGGTCAGCGCCTTACATGCGCCGGCAGGACAGCGCTTCTCGGTAACGTGAGCGATATACTCGTCACGGAAGAAGTGCAGGGTAGAGAGCACGGGGTTGGGAGCTGTCTGTCCCAGGCCACACAGGGCGTTTTCCTTGATGTAGTAGCACAGCTCTTCCAGCTTGTCAATGTCCTCGAGGGTTCCGTTGCCGCTGGTAATCTTGTTGAGGATTTCCAGCAAACGCTTGGTACCAATTCGGCAGGGGGTACATTTACCGCAGGACTCATCCACGGTGAATTCCAGGAAGAACTTGGCAATATCCACCATACAGGTGGTGTCATCCATAACAATGAGGCCGCCGGAGCCCATCATAGAGCCGATGGCCAGCAGGTTGTCATAGTCGATGGGCACATCCAGATGCTGAGCCGGGATACATCCGCCGGAGGGGCCGCCGGTTTGGGCTGCCTTAAACTTGCGGCCATTTGGCACGCCGCCGCCAATTTCCTCAACGATTTCCCGCAGGGTGGTGCCCATGGGGACTTCCACCAGGCCGGTGTGCTTAATCTTGCCGCCCAAGGCGAACACCTTGGTACCCTTGGACTTCTCGGTACCCATGGAAGCAAACCAGTCGGCGCCGTTCAAAATAATCTGGGCAACGTTTGCATAGGTTTCCACGTTGTTCAAAATGGTGGGCTTGCCGAACAGGCCCTTAACAGCCGGGAAGGGCGGACGGCAGCGGGGCTCGCCGCGCTTGCCTTCGATGGAGGTCATCAGAGCGGTTTCTTCGCCGCAGACGAATGCGCCTGCGCCCAAACGCAAATCGATGTCAAAGCAGAAATCGGTGTCAAAAATATTCTTGCCCAGCAGGCCATATTCACGAGCCTGATTGATGGCAATCTGCAAGCGCTTAACAGCGATGGGATACTCGGCACGGACATAAATGTAGCCCTGGGTTGCGCCGATTGCATAAGCGGCAATAGCCATAGCCTCCAGCACCGCATGGGGGTCGCCTTCCAGCACGGAGCGGTCCATAAATGCACCGGGGTCGCCTTCGTCGGCGTTGCAGCACACATATTTCTGGTCGGCGTGGTTGGCAGCGGCAAAGCTCCACTTTCTGCCGGTGGGGAAGCCTGCACCGCCGCGGCCGCGCAGGCCGGACTTGGTAATTTCATCAATAACCTGCTGAGGAGTCATTTCGGTCAAAGCCTTGCCCAAAGCGGCATAGCCATCCACCGCAATGTATTCCTCAATTTTTTCGGGGTTAATCACACCGCAGTTGCGCAGTGCCACACGCTTTTGCTTCTCATAGAAGGGGGTGTGGTTCAAAGACTTGATGGTGTTGTCATCCTGCACAGTCTCCTGATACAGCAGGCGCTTTACGATACGGCCCTTGAGCAGATGCTCCTCCACAATCTCGGGCACATCCTCGGGGGTCACCATGCTATAGAAGGAGCCCTCGGGATAGACAATCATAATGGGACCCAAAGCGCACAGGCCAAAGCAGCCGGTACGCACCACATTCACTTCTTTTTCAAGGCCCTTTGCCTTGATTTCCTCTTTCAGGCGCTGAATAATCAGCTCGCTGTTGGAGGAGGTGCAGCCGGTACCGCCGCACACCAGTACGTTAGAACGAAACATTTCTGCAGCCTCCTTCATTAAGTGTTGGCGCCGATGGTGTACTCAGTCACCACGTTGCCGTTTACCAGATGGTCGTTGACCACCCGCAGGGCTTTTTCCGGGGTCATCTTTACATAGGTGGTCTTTTCCCCGTCGGGGGTTACAACCTCCACCACCGGCTCAAACTGGCAGATGCCAATGCAGCCGGTCTGGGTAACCACCACGTTGTTCAGCTGGCGCTTTGCCACCTCATCCACCATGGTGGTGAGGACAGGACGTGCTCCGGCTGCAATGCCGCAGGTAGCCATACCCACCAGCACGCGGATACTGTTGTCAGAGTTTTCACGCAGGCTGATTTGAGCCCGTGCTTTATCTCGAATAGCCTGTAATTCTGCTAAAGACTTCATTAGGTGCTCCTCCTTATAAACTTATAATAAATCGCTCTGTTCCTGCAAATAGCCGCGAATCCACTGCACCACATCCGGCGAGTTAAGCGGCACATCCTCCCCCAGAATTTCCCGAAGCTGGCGGGTATCCAGCTCCAGCGTCCTGTCATTTATCCGGTGGATAAACAGAAAATCCCTGTCTGGGTTGCAGGAAATCAGCAAAACCATGGTATCGTCAATATTTCCCAGCGGAATCATGTCCACATGCGATGTGATGAACCGAGCCCGTACCTGGGTTCCCTCTCCCAGCTTTGACTGGATGGAAAAGTCTCCCCCGGTCATCTCCGCCTCCATTTTAAAAAGCGGTACGCCAAGCCCCACCTTACGGGTCGTTCGTGTGGTATAAAACGGGTCAACCACCCGCCTAACCTGCTCCTCACTCATGCCTTTCCCGTTATCCGTGATGGAAATGACCATTTCTCCCTTTTGCAAATCCTCTTCCACGCGAATTTCGATGAGAGTTGCTCCGGCAGTAATGGAATTCTGGGCGACATCCATCACATTCAGCGAAAGCTCCCGCATAACGGCTTACTGATACTTGGCCAGAATACCCGGAACCTCGTCGGGGGTCAGGCGGCCATATACATCTTCATTAATGGTGAGCACGGGAGCCAGGCCACAGGCGCCCACACACCGGCAGGCTGTCAGCGAGAACTTGCCGTCCTCGGTACATTCTTCAGGCTGGATGCCCAGAATCTCCGTAACTTTATCCATCAAAGCAGCTGCGCCCTTTACATAGCAGGCGGTGCCCAGGCAGATGGAAATGTTGTACTGTCCCTTTGGAGTGAGAGAAAATTGGGAATAGAAGGTGGACACACCAAAAACCTCTTCCAACGAAACTCCAAGCCCTTCAGCTACCATGGCCTGCACTTCCATGGGAAGATAGCCATAAACCTCCTGGGCTTTTTGCAGGACCGGCATAATGGCACCCTGCTGCCCCTTGTGCTCAGCAATAATGGCACGCAGCTTTTCTTCCTGTTCTGCAGTGCCTCTGAAAGGCAAATTGCTGATACGCTTCTGCATAAACAAATTCCTCCCTGTTGAGAATTTTAAATGTACAAAAATAAGCAGCTAATATTGTTATGATAAGCAATCCGAGATAGTTATCCAAAAACCTGAATCATAAAAACGGTTGTTAATTTTATAACAATAATAACTCCAAATTCGTTTTCAATTTAGTATATCATACAAAAAATCATATTATTTTCTCTATGAGAATTATAGCTGATTCGAACACACGAAGAAACCATTACTTTTTTGTCGCAATTTCTCAATAGTTTTCAACATCATCGATTTATCACACGATGCTTCCATGATGCCAGGAGACAATCACTTGTTTTGGAGAAACAGATATGGTATCCTGTAAACAATTTATCACAAGGAGGGGATTGTTATGAATGAATCCTACACCCGTGTCAATTCGCGCATTATTGACCAATGGGTATCGGACGGCTGGGAATGGGGGACGCCCATCAGCCATGAAATTTTTGAAAAAGCAAAAAACGGAGAGTGGGATGTGCTGCTCACTCCGGTAAAGCCCGTCCCGCACCACTGGTTTTGCCCCATGCAGGGAGCCAGGGTTTTGGGACTTGCCAGCGGCGGCGGCCAGCAGATGCCGGTTTTCACCGCGCTTGGGGCTGACTGTACTGTGCTGGACTATTCTGCCGCTCAGCTGGAAGCCGAAAAGGAGGTGGCCCGGCGGGAAGGATATTCCATCCACACCGTCCAGGCGGACATGACAAAGCCCCTTCCTTTTGGGGACGAAGCCTTTGATTTAATTTTCCACCCGGTTTCCAACTGCTATGTGGAAGAGGTACTTCCCATTTGGCGGGAATGCTTCCGGGTGCTGAAAAAGGGCGGGATTCTGCTGGCAGGGCTGGACAACGGCATCAACTATATTTTTGACGAGGAAGAAACCTGCCTGACTAACAGCCTGCCATTCAACCCTTTGCGGGACGCGGCTCTCTATGAAGCCTCCATCAAAAACAACTGGGGCATCCAGTTTTCCCACACCATCGAAGAGCAAATCGGCGGCCAGCTCCAGGCCGGGTTTATGCTGACGGATATTTTTGAGGATACCAACGGTGCCGGCCGCCTGCACGAGCACAATGTCCCTTGTTTTTATGCAACCCGGGCTGTAAAGCCTTGAGAAAACACATAAAAAAACCGCAGGACTTCTTGTGAGAGCTCTGCGGTTTTTGTTTTGATATTATTCTTTGCTTGCCCGGCCCAATGCAAACGCCTTGCGGTTGAGCTCCAGCATAGCTGCCTTGCGGGCAGGGATGCACTTTTGCAGGCCGCCTTCCAGGTTCTCTTCCGAGCAGAAGGGAAGCTCTGCATACAGCCGTCCCAGCAGGATGATGTTGGCCAGACCCTTCATATCGTTGTCCTCTGCCATCCGGGTAGCAGGTACATAGCACACCGTTACATCGGTACGC
Organism: Clostridiales bacterium; assembly: GCA_019418545.1. Lineage (GTDB taxonomy): Bacteria > Bacillota > Clostridia > Oscillospirales > Acutalibacteraceae > Heritagella_A. Next base: position 6,678 of record DYBQ01000056.1, read on the forward strand.
TCCACCTTTTTCTCAATGAGGCTGCTGTCCACCAGCACCAGGCCGCCGGGCTCCACCACATCGATAAACTTGTCCAGAGAGGGCAGGTTCATGGCTACCAGCACATTGGGGTTTACCACCAGCGGGGAGCCAATGGGCTCTTCCGAAATACACACGCTGCAATTGGCGGTGCCGCCGCGCATTTCGGGGCCATAGGAGGGCAGCCAGGAAATTTCCTTTCCTTCCTGCAAACCGGCATAGGCCAGCACCTTTCCGGCAAACAGGATGCCCTGTCCGCCAAACCCGGCCAAAACGATATTCAAATCTTTTTGCAGGCTCATACCGCATCCTCCTTTGTTACATCCTTATAGACGCCCAGAGGATAATAGGGCATCATATTATTCCGCAGCCATTCCAGCGCCTCGGTGGGAGCCAGGCCCCAGTTGGTGGGGCAGGTGGAGAGCACTTCTACAATAGAATAGCCTCTGCCTTCAATCTGGTTTTGGAATGCCTTTTTAATGGCTTTTTTGGCTTCGGCAATGTGCCGCACGCTGTCCACGGTCACGCGCTGTGCCAGTGCAACACCGTCCAGCGTTGCCAGCATTTCGCAAACCCGGATGGGATAGCCAGCGGTTTTCACGTCACGGCCATAGGGGGTAGTCTGGGTCACCTGTCCCGGAAGGGAGGTGGGAGCCATCTGGCCGCCGGTCATACCATAAATGGCGTTGTTAACAAAAATGACGGTGATGTTTTCGCCGCGAGTGGCTGCGTGGACGGTTTCCGCCGTACCGATAGCTGCCAAATCGCCGTCGCCCTGATAGGTGAACACCACGTTTTCGGGGATGGCCCGCTTGAGGCCTGTTGCTACTGCCGGGGCACGGCCGTGGGGTGCCTGCACCATGTCGCAGCCAAAATAATCATAACTCATAACGGAACAGCCTACGGAAGCCACGCCGACTGCCCGGCCTTCCACACCCAGCTCGTCAATGGCCTCTGCCACCAAACGGTGGATAATGCCGTGAGTACATCCCGGACAGTAGTGCATGGGAACGTCCGTGATGGCCTTCGGCTTTTGAAATACGATGCCCATTACCGGTCACCTCCCAAAATTTTCTCAATCTGCTCCAGCACTTCGCCGGGGGTAGGAATCATGCCGCCGGTGCGTCCATAGAAATGTACCGGCACCTGGCACTGCACGGCCAGCTTCACGTCGTCCACCATTTGGCCCATGCTCATTTCCACAGCCAAAAATGCCTTGGCGGTTTTGGCAGCTTCTTGAATGGCCTTGGTGGGGAAGGGCCACAGGGTAATCGGGCGGACAAGACCTACCTTCATGCCCATTTCCCGTGCCTTGTTCACTGCGCTGCGGGCAATTCGGGAGGATGCGCCATAGGCTACCAACACCAGCTCTGCGTCCTCGGTGCGATAGCACTCGGCACGCTGCTCGTTTTCCTCGACGATATGATAGCGCTCATAGCGCTCGCGGATTTTTTCTTCCAGCTTCTGGGGCTGTAAGTACAGGGAGTTGATAATGTGATGTTCCCGTTTGTTCTGATGGCCGCAAGCCGCCCATTCCTTTTCGGGCAGGGCCTTGCCCTTGGATTCGGGCAGTGCCACCGGCTCCATCATTTGGCCCAGCATACCATCGGCCAAAATCATGGCAGGCATCCGGTATTTATCGCCCAAATCAAAAGCGTCAGACACCAAATCCACCATTTCCTGCACGGTGGAGGGGGCGAACACCATCAGGTGATAGTCGCCGTGGCCGCCGCCCTTGGTGGCCTGCCAATAGTCGGACTGGGCCGGCTGGATACCGCCAAGACCCGGGCCGCCGCGCTGTACGTTGATAATCACGCAAGGCAAATCGCTGCCTGCAATATAGGAGATTCCCTCGGATTTCAGGCTCACTCCGGGGGAGGAGGAGGAGGTCATCACCCGTGCGCCGGCTGCCGAAGCGCCCAGCACCATGTTAATGGCTGCCACCTCGGATTCCGCCTGCAAATAGGTTCCGTCAACCTTGGGCATTCTTTTGGACATATACGCCGCCAGCTCGGTCTGGGGCGTAATGGGGTAACCGAAGAAGAACCGGCAGCCGGCCTGAATGGCGGCTTCTGCCAGGGCTTCGTTCCCCTTCATCAATACCTTTTCCGGCATGTTTGTCATTCCTTTCTTCCGGCTCCGCTTTTGCGAAGCCAATTTTGTCACCGTTCCACGGTAATCGCCATATCAGGACACATCATGGCGCAGGCGCAGCAGCCCACACACTCGTCCGGCTTCATCAGGCGGGCGGGATGGTATCCCTTGCTGTTGGTTTTTTCCTTGATAAATCCAATAATCTTTTTGGGACAGGCATTAGCGCACAAGCCGCAGCCCTTACAGGTTTCCTCGTTTACAATAATTCGTGCCATAAAGCAGTACCTCCTTCCTCGATTTATACATGGTGTATATGCTGTTTTATTATTATGAAAGCGTAGGAATATCGCTTATTCCCAGGGGGAGCGGACATATACCTTTACCGGATGGAGATTTTCCACTTTGCCCAGGAGCTTGGGAGCAACCGTATCCGGCGCTGTCGTAAAGCACAGCGGAAGCCCCAGCTCCCCGGCAATTTCCTTTCCATAAGGCACCGCCGACAGGATACAGGCCTCATCGGTTTCCTGTTTGAGATGGGAATTATTCACCACGCCGGTTGCTTTCAGCCGGGCGGCGGCTTCAATTTCCCGCAAAAGGGAAACAGAGTCCTGCGTATCGGCTGACAGGGGGCGATAATGATTGACGATATAATACATTTGATAAGGCTGCCGGGAAATTTCCCTGGAGAACTGTCCCAAAGCCGTGGCACCCACATCGTCGCCGCCCGCATCCAAAATCACACAGCCGTCCTCTTCCGAAAGGACGGAATAAACTGCCGGGGACAGGGAGGGGATATCCAAAGTAGAATTGGCATAGACAGGCTTAATCAGCCGGATGTCATGCTGGGAAAGCAGTTCTTCATATTCCGATGAACGGAAATAAGGGTTTACCACATCCAAATCCACCAGGGTGACCCGATGTCCCTGCTGTGCTGCCTCTATGGCAAGGTTGAGGGACAAATTGGTTTTTCCGCAGCCATAATGGCCGCAGATGATGATGATTTGCTTCAAACGTTTTCTTCCTTTCATCAGACATTTCAAAAGGCCTGTATGGTTAGTATATCACTGATTTCTTTCCACTGCAAGAAATCATTTAATAAATTCCATTTTTCTCTTGCTTTTTTGGGCAATTTTGTTTGAGCGGGAAAAAAATTGCAATTTGACATAAAAAATATTTCATAAATGGGGCAGATTGTAAGTGGGGCGTTTTTGCGGTATACTATATAGGAAAATATTTGAAAAAATGCGGGCTTTTGTGAGAAGGTTTTCTGCCGGGCCCACACAGGAGGATGATAGATATGGAAACATTGCAGCCCAAACGTGTGCAAGACTCTGCTGCCGAAGAAATCCAGCTGGTACTGGCGCAGCATCTCAATGGCTATGACCGGCTTTTTGGCGGCCAGCTGGTTGCCTGGATTGATATTTTGGCCGGTGTGGTGGCGCGGCGCCACTGCGGGAAAAACGTGACGACTGCCTGTATTGACAACCTTCGTTTCCGCAAGGCGGCCCACGGCAACGATATTATTGTATTAAAGGGGCATATCACCCATGTGGGGAATACCTCCATGGAAGTGCGGGTGGATACCTATATTGAAGATATTACAGGCCTGCGGGAGCAGATTAACACCGCCTATCTGGTCATGGTAGCCCTGGATGAAAACGAGAACCCCTCTCCCGTCCCGCCGCTGATTTTGGAAACCGAGCAGGAAAGAATGGCCTGGGAAGCTGCCGAGCGCCGGCAGGAGCTGCGCCGTCAAAGACGGATTGAGCAGTTTTAATCCTTTTTGCCATCAAGGCGGGCAGGCTCAAACTGGGAGCAGGCCTTTTGCTCGGGAGCAATGCGGCTGCCTTCTCCGATGCGGAAATTCCGGCTGAAAAAGGCGCCTTTTTTCCTGCAAAAGCAATAGTTGTCCCGCCGGTAGTCGGTGGCGCGGTCGTCAAGCCAAAACCATTTGCAATCCCGGCACTCCATCCTTTTCACCTCTTTTCCTAACTATACTCCCTCAGTATATCATAAAATGCATCGCTTTTTACAGGGACATTTTTTGGAAAAGGCAGCGAAAGGCAGCGCCTTTTTCTCTCTGTATAAAGTCCCCAAAACCCAGGCATTTTTGATAGTCCGCCGCGCTGTAAACTATACAGCGCGGTTTTCTTATGGCTTTTTGTCGAGCAGGCTGAAAACTTCCTTTTTTCTGCGCCTGTTTTCTGACAGAAAAGGACAGGGGGAAAGGAGTATACTGAACAGGCAGGCGGAAAGGGAAGGGGGCGGTATATGAGGCCAACCATCTACATAGATATCCTGATTCTCATCAATCTGCTGATTAACTATTTATTGCTGCTGACGGTCCGTGGGTTCCTGCATGTTCGGGTAGGAAGGGGGCGTGTGTTTCTGGGAGCCCTTTCGGGAGCGCTTGGCTCATTGGTCATCCTTTTGCCGCAGCCGCACTGGACGGTGGGACTTCTCTACCGGCTGGCACTGTCTGTCATAATGGCAGCAGCATGTTTTTTCCCGGTGTCTCCCCGGCTTTTTTGCAAGCTCCTGGGGCTTCTCTATTTGGCAAGCTTTGGCTTTGCCGGTTTTATCCTGGCGTTGTGGGCCATGGGGCAGGCTTCGGGGCTTATGATGAACAACGGGGTTCTCTATCTGCCGGTTTCGCCCGTGCTGCTGCTTTTGCTGGCAGCGGCGGCATATCTGGTTATGAAGCTCCTGCGCCGGATTACAGGGCCGGGAGAACCCAAAAGCCATTTTTGCACCGTGCTGATAGAAAACCGGGGAAAACAGATAAGGCTTGCAGGGAAAATTGATACAGGCAGTACCCTGACAGAACCTTTTTCTCACAAGCCGGCCATCGTGGTGGAAAAATCAGCAGCTTTGCCGGTGCTGCCTGTTTGCCTGCTGCAAGGCGATGAGGCAAAAAGCTGGACGGAAGGGGTAAGGATGATTCCCTGTCAGGGGGTGATGGGGAAGGGAATCCTGCCCGGCTTTATACCGGAAAAGCTGGTGGTAACAGCAGACGGAGAGAAAAAGGAGATGGATGGATGCTGGATAGCGGTCTGCGTCCAAAAAATGGGCGGCGGACAGTTTGAAGCATTGGTCCCGCCTGCAATATTTGATTGAAAGGGGCAGATGGAAATGAAGCATATGGGCGTCCCCTGGGGAAGGGGGATATGGGAGAGGCTTTTCCGGTGGCTGATACGCTCTGGACTGGTTTCCGGGGAGGAGGTCTATTATATCAACGGGGCAGACCCCCTTCCGCCGCCGCTGACGCGGGAAGAAGAGGGAGCCATTTTGGAGGCCATCCGAAGAGGCGAAAATCCTTCCCGGGAAAAACTGATTACCCATAACCTGCGCCTGGTCGTATACATTGCCAGGAAATTTGAATCGCCGGGAGCGGGGGTAGAAGATTTAATCTCCATTGGGACCATTGGGCTGATTAAAGCGGTGAATACCTTTCGGCCAGAAAAGGGAATCAAGCTTGCTACATATGCTTCCAGATGTATTGAAAATGAAATTCTCATGTATCTGCGGAAAAGCTCACAGCTGAAAAACGAAGTTTCGATTGATGACCCTCTCAATGTGGACTGGGATGGGAACGAGCTTCTGCTCTCGGATATCCTGGGGAGCGAGCAGGATACGGTAAACCGGGGAATCGAGCAGGAAGCAGAGTCAATCCTGCTTTTGGAAGCAGTTTCCCGGCTGACGCCCCGGGAGCAGACCATTATGGAATTGCGGTTTGGTTTGCGGGCTCACAAAGAACATACGCAAAAGGAGGTGGCTGACAGCCTGGGGATTTCCCAATCCTATATATCCCGGCTGGAAAAACGGATTATCCAGCGCCTGCGCCGGGATTTGGAAAGAGCAGCCGGATAGCATCGAAAAAAGGCCCCGTGGAAGATGGGTTTCCTCTTCCACGGGGCTTTCCTTATATATATGCGCGAATATTTCTATCAAGCGGCAGCCTTTAAAAGCTGTCGCTTTTTATTCTGTTTCGGTAGGAGTATCCGTGTTTTCCTCCGCTTCATTTTTTCCATAGGCCCGGTTGGCAGCTTCCCTCGCCAAATCGATTACAGTATGGTCAACCGGTGCAGGTTTATCGCCGCTTCTGGGAAGTGTTTCAAACACCTCGGCCACCATCCCGCGCATCCACAAGCCGGGGGTAATCCGCAGGGAATAGCCGCAGCCCGGCTCGCACATCCAGTCATAAAACGGTGCTTTCGGCAGGCCATAGGCGCTGAGAATGGTCATCATCACACCGCCGGGAATGACCAGTACGGAAGTATAGGTGTGGCTGCGGATTAAGTCCTCCACCAGCTTTTCAAAGGCCGCGCATACCCGGTGCATAAACACGGCCCCGTCCTCTCCGTTTGGCGGGGAGACCTGCGGGCCTCCGGCCACCCAGCTGGAAAAAGCAGGGTCGCTTTTTTCCAGCTCCGAAGCGGTTTTGTCCTCCCAGTCTCCAAAATCACACTCCTCCATGCCGGGCACATCGGTTTGCGGCTTTCCCGGATAGAGAATGGTTAGAGTGTCCCGGCAGCGGGTGCTGGGGCTGCAATAAAAAGCGTCAGCCTCGGGATATTCATACTTGCTTTTCAGTTCTGCCAGTGCTTTCACGGTAGCCATGGCCAAAGGCGAATCTGTGCGTCCAATATATTTTCCCTGCAGGTTTCCCGCAGAGGCTCCATGACGAATGAGATGAATGACATATGACTTCATAAAATGTGCTCCCTTTTTAAAAATATACTATATATAGCGCTTTACAAAATGTTGTAATTGCGATATACTTTACTGTACGTTATTCGATTTTGTTCGACGGAGAAAACGGTTTCTCGAGCTATTTCCAGGCGTTTTTTATGTCCAATATCAGGTTTTAGAAGAAAGAGAAGATGAACGGGAAAAAGTAAGTAAGGCGGAGGAAAGTATGAATCAACATTTTCCGAGAATATTAACGCTTTTGCGGAAAGAGCGGGGACTCAGCCAAAAAAAGGCGGCAGAGGATTTGGGGGTATCTCAGGCTCTGCTTTCCCATTATGAAAAAGGAATTCGGGAATGTGGCCTGGATTTTGTAGTACGGGCAGCGGATTATTATCAGGTTTCCTGCGACTATCTGCTGGGACGTTCTCCCGACAAAACCGGCGCAACCATCACGCTGGAAGATATCCCCGAGCCGGATGCTGCGGGAAAAGAAAACCGGCGCCGGGGCAGCTTGCTGCCGGTTTTAAATAAGAAATTGCTGGCCAATTCCCTCAATGTGATTTTTGGGGAATTGCAGAAATGCAACAATAAATACCTGACAGCGGAAGTATCGGCCTATTTGAATGTGTCTGTCTATAAGGCATTCCGGCTTTTATATTCGGCTAACCCCAAAAATCCGCAGGGAATGTTTGCCGCACCGGAAAAGCTGTATCATGGCCTGGCAGACGCCGCGCAGAGTATTGCAGAGGCGAAAGCCGCCTGCCTGGCAGAGGGGGAAAAGGCCGGGGAGATGGAAGGCTTGGAAAAGGGGATGGCCCCTGCCATGACGCCGGAATCCCTTTCGGAAGAGTATCCACTGTTTGCCGCGTCTTTGATGAATCTGATTCAAAATGCGGAAACCCGGATGGGCGTGAAGAAAAATCCCTGAATACAAACTCTATTATACGATGTTATAAGCGCCTGTGCAAGCGTCCAGCCTGCAGGGCGCTTTTTTGAGCCTTATTTTCCCGCCAGCTCCCGGATGACCTCACCTGCCAGCACCAGACCTGCCGCAGAGGGGACAAAGGCAATGCTGCCGGGAATGTGCCGCCCGTTTTCCTTTTGGGTTTCGATTTTCTGCGGCTCTTCCTGGGAATAAACCACCTTCATTTTGCGGATACCTCTTGCCTTTAATTCCCGGCGCATCACACGGGCCAGGGGGCACACGCTGGTTTTATAAATATCGCTCACCACAAAAGCCGAGGGGTTCAGCTTATTTCCGGCGCCCATACTGCTAATGATGGGAACCCCGGCCTCCTGTGCCTGCACGGCCAGCTGGATTTTCCCCGTCACCATATCAATGGCATCAACAATATAATCGTACTGGGTAAAGTCAAATTCTTTGGCATTGTCAGGGGTAAAAAAGCATGTGTGCAGTGTCAGCTTGATTTCGGGGTCAATGTCGCGAATCCGCTCGGCCATCACTTCTGTTTTGGGGCGGCCTACTGTGCTTCGCAGGGCAATAATCTGCCGGTTCAGGTTGGAAACCGATATCGTATCGCCGTCAATCAAATCCAGCGCGCCAATGCCGCTGCGAGCCAGGGCTTCCGCCACATAGCCGCCCACGCCGCCAATCCCGAACACGGCCACCCGAGCCTGAGAGAGCCGCTCCATGGCGGAGTCCCCCAGCAAAAGGGCGGTGCGGGACAGCTGCTCTTTTCGAAAATCTGTCATAGAAAAAATCCTTTCTCTAAAGCCGCCGATTGTTAGCGAGCATCCTTCTTTTGATGCAGCCGTATAAAAGGCGGCTCAATTTCTTCCTTCATCAATTCTCCATAGGCCTTTACTTTGCGGAAGGTGTTGCCCATCATTTCATGCTCGCGATAGGTGCGCAGGGCAGGCAAATCAAATTCTGCCAGAAAAATCCCTTCGTCTTTCTCTCCGGCAATCAAAATCCGGTTGTCCCGGTCGCCGTTTTTATCCCAAACAATAGGGC
>DYBQ01000057.1:0-2166 GCA_019418545.1 Clostridiales bacterium
GGGTACGGCCGGTGCCGCCGCCGGAAGCAACGGAGAAGTACTTCTTGCCGTTCTCCAGCGCCCACTTCTTGTAGGTGCCTGCAACCAGGTGCTGGAAGCGGGTGGGGTTGGTGGAGTTACCGGTGATGGAAACGTCAACACCCTCGTGCTTCATGATAGCAACGCCTTCCAGAACGTCGTTTGCGCCATAGCACTTAACAGCAGCGCGCTCGCCGTCGGAGAAAGCCTTGGTCTCCACAACCTTCAGCTCGCCGGTGAAGAAATCATACTCAGTCTTCACATAGGTAAAGCCGTTGATGCGGGAGATGATATAAGCAGCGTCCTTGCCCAGGCCGTTCAGGATGATGCGCAGGGGCTCTTTGCGGGCGCGGTTAGCGGTACGGGCAATGCCGATAGCGCCTTCAGCAGCAGCAAAGGACTCGTGGCCAGCCAGGAATGCAAAGCACTTGGTCTCGTCACGGAGCAGCATAGCGCCCAGGTTGCCGTGGCCCAGACCAACGTTTCTCTGCTCGGCAACGGAGCCGGGCACACAGAAGGCTTCCAGACCGATACCGATGGCCTCAGCAGCCTCGGAAGCGGACTTCACGCCCTTCTTAATAGCAACAGCACAGCCCAGGGTATAAGCCCAGCTGGCGTTTTCAAAAGCGATGGGCTGTACGCCCTTTACAATCTTATCGGGGTCAAAGCCCTTGCTCAGGCAAAGCTCGCGGGCCTCTTCGAGGCTGGCAATGCCGTACTCGGCGAGACACTTTTCGATTTTGGCAATTCTTCTTTCCTTGCCTTCAAACATGACATCGTTCGCCATTACAGTTTGTCCTCCTTTATGGTCTCTTTGACTTATTCTTCGCGGGGGTCGATATACTTGGCAGCGCCGTCAAAGCGGCCATACTGGCCAATATTCTTCTTGAAAGCCTCGTCGGGGCTCACGCCGTGACGGATGTCTTCCAGCATCTTGCCCAGCTTTACGAACTGGTAGCCGATAACCTCGCCTTCCTCGTCCAGAGCCATCTTCAGGACATAGCCTTCGGCCATTTCCATATAGCGGACGCCCTTTGCACCGGTGCTGAACATAGTACCTACCTGAGAACGCAGGCCCTTGCCCAAATCCTCCAGGCTGGCGCCTACGGGCAGGCCGCCCTCGGAGAATGCGGTCTGGCTGCGGCCATAAGCCAGCTGCTTGAAGATTTCACGCATAGCAACGTTGATAGCGTCGCACACCAAGTCGGTGTTCAGGCACTCCAGCAGGGTTTTGCCGGGCAGAATCTCGGCAGCCATAGCAGCGGAGTGGGTCATACCGGAGCAGCCCAGGGTCTCCACCAGAGCCTCCTGTACGATGCCGTCCTTCACGTTCAGGGTCAGCTTACATGCGCCCTGCTGGGGAGCACACCAGCCCACACCATGGGACAGGCCGGAAATGTCCGAAATCTGATAGGACTTTACCCACTTGCCTTCCTCCGGAATCGGAGCGGGGCCGTGATGGGGGCCTTTTTTGACAGTACACATCTTTTCCACTTCTGCGGAATAATTCATATCGGTACTCCTTTCGGTTTCAGAATGCTTCAGGCTATGACAGAACATCAAAGCCAAACATATACTCATATTATACGCAATTTCCCTGATTTTCGCAAGAGTTACAGGAAATTTTATTGGCTTTTTGATAGAAAAGAGAACGCTTCTCCTTCTTTTCGTACAGTTTTAAAGAAAAGCCTTGCGAAAATAAAACACTTTGTACCTTTTATAAAATAGAGGAATTTTGCAGCAAAAAATCCGCTGCTTTTCCCAACTCATGGAATACCGGTTCACCTGTCGCTTTTAACTGCCGATATCCCTGATGTCCTCTATCCAGCAAACAAACCGGGCAGCCAATCGCGCCCGCCATATCACGGTCATGCAGGGTATCTCCAATTACGGCGCATTCAGAGGGAGAAATCCTTTGCTCCTTCAAAAAGCGGCAGGCTGTCTCCACCTTGCTGGAAGCCTCAAAGTCCTCTGCACCCAGAATCCACTCAAAATAGCTTTCCACCTCGAACAGCCGGCAAAAATGCAGCAGCTCTCCCAAATGGCTGGAAGAAACAATCATCTGCCGCAGCCCGGCTTTTCGAAATCGCTCGAGCGTTTCCCTGCCGCCTGGCATCAGCCCGGTTTTGTCCATATGCAGACGGTATC
>DYBQ01000057.1:2176-15431 GCA_019418545.1 Clostridiales bacterium
ATTAAACTCTTTTAAAATTTGTTTGAACAGCTCATCATCCAGCGGGGAAAACAAATGCTCATAAAACCGGCGGATTGGCGTGCCGATATACGAATAATAATCAAAAAGCGTTATAGGAGCACGCCCTCTCCGGCTCAAAATGTCATTGACAGACTGCAGGGCAACGTTCACATCATCAGCCAGCGTGCCATTCCAATCCCAGATAATAGTAGTAAGCGGCATAACGGCTCCTTTCTTCGCAGCGAAAAAATCTAATCAAAAATGATACCTTTTATGATAGCACTTTTTGTTTCCAATCCTCTTGCTATTTTATTTCCTTTTATAAAGGCCAGCTTTTTCCAGTACCATCACCAATATGGGGATGAGTATAATTTGGATGATAATTCCCGGTATCGCTGTTACAAAGCTTGCTGTTACAAAGGTTTCCACCCCATATGGAATCCCGGAAACTCCCATAAACACTGCATTGGCCAAGCCGCTAACCAGCCTTCCACCCAACATGGAGAGCAGCAGGGAAATATAGACATTCAGCTGCAGCTTTCGATAAAAAAGACCCGTTAAAGCGCCATAGTACACAATTCCAGCATCATAGCCGGGGCTGTTGGGAACAGGGGCGGCATTTGGGTCAGCAAAGAGGAAAGCAGCGGCGTGATAAAACCGCACACAGCCCCCCAAGGCCATCCACACAAAAAACCACACAGTAATACCGGTAAATGCATGGGCAAAAACTGCGTCCCGCTCCCAAACATATGGAATACCGTGGGCAGCAGCAGGCCCAAAGCCAAACACAGCGCCGTAAATACCAGTTTTTGGGTAGATTTGATTCTTGCCATTTTTCATCAACAATCCTTTCGTTTTCAAATTTTTGCAAAGGCGTTTTGGACACAAAAATCCGGCAAAGCGGGGCTGCATCCTGCAGCCTTGCCTTACCGGCTGTTTCCTGTTTAAAACCGCAACGCCAAAAAACCGCGGCAGCCGCTCACTCGCGGAATACCCGGAAAACGAAAGTTCATCTTCGTTTACCCACCTTCATGGAGGGAAATTCATACCGACACAGTATACCGAAAAGTAAAACGCTTGTCAAATTTTGAAAAAATAGGCTTGTATTATTTATCCATCATTTTCCAAAAACATTCAAACGCAAGTGTTTGATGTAAAAAAACAAATTTCTACATTCTCCTATATTGGAGTAAATCACGCAGCTTTATAACCTGTCGATAAATTATTACCCCTGAATCATTCTAAAAATAGACATAAAGTTACAACAATCAACAAAAGGGGATTTACTTATTCGGATAATATGCTATAATAAAAACCATATTCGTTTTGAAATTGGCAGTTTTTCCAATTTTCCCTGTCTAAAATTCATGTGAAAATTGGAGCCTGCCTGTTTTTATGAGGAGGGACGATTCTGATGAGATTTTTTATGATTCTGGAAGTATCCCGAAAACAGGATTACATCTTTTCCAGCAAAAAGCTCCGGGACAACGCCCAGCGTTCTGCCGATATCAGCTATGTCACCAGCAGGGTGTTTTTTGAAAAATCGGCAGCCGGATTGTTTGATGCGGAGAAAAATTTTATTTATGCGGGCGGCGGACACACCGTCCTGCAGTTTGACGATTTGGAACAGGCCAGAGCTTTTGCCAAAACCATAACGGAAACGGTTCTTCGAAAGTGGAGCGGCCTGGAATTGTTTGTCAAAATCCGCCCGTATAACGAATCACTGACTCCCGGAGAAAATTTGAAAGAGCTTTCCAAAGCATTGGAAAGAAAAAAGGCGCTGCGAAAAACCTCTTTCAGGCAGACGGATATGGGAATGGAGCTATTAAACTCAGAAACCTTCCTGCCCCAGCGGAAGGAAGAAGCCACCAGCCGCTCCTATCATGTATCCCCGCTTCCTGCGCCGGAAGGCTGGGAGTACCCTTCTCAGCTGGAAGAACTTGCCGGAGATGACAACTTTATTGCCGTTATCCACATTGACGGCAATGCCATGGGAAAACGGGTGGATACCATTTATCGTGAGCAATCGGAAAATTTGCAGGCCTGCTGCAAAAGCCTTTCCCGTTTCAGCGAAGGAATTCAGCGGGATTTTGAAAAGGCTTTCCGGGCAACCGAAGAAGAAATCAAGGTGCTGGGAGGCTTTGTGCCGCCAATGATGCCTCTTCGCCCGGTGGTGCTGGCAGGGGATGACGTGTGCCTGGTAACAGCGGGGAATTTGGGGCTGGAATGTGCCCGGATTTTTTTGCAAAAGCTGGCTGCCATTACCAATGAGGAAGACCAAAAGCCCTATGCCGCCTGTGCCGGTGTTGCTATGGTCCATGTCAAATTCCCCTTCCACCGCGCCTATGCCCTTTCGGAAAGCCTGTGCTCTCAAGCGAAAAAGTATGTGGCCCAAATCGATGCCAAAAGCCGCATTTCCGCCATGGACTGGCATATTGAATTCGGCCAGATGCGGGACAACCTTTCCCAAATCCGCGAGGACTATGAAACGGAAGACGGAAACCGCATGGAGCTGCGGCCGATAGTGGTGGCATCTCCCGAGGACATTTCTGTTCCACCTCAAAAAAACTATCGGTTTTTTAAGTCGCTTTGCCAATCCATGCAGAAAAAAAGCGGACAGATAGCCCGAAGCAAGCTCAAGGAGCTTCGCACCGCTTTGCGGCAGGGAGCGGTGGAAAGCCGGTTTTTCCTGCAGGACAAGCAAATCAGCGATTTGCTGTATGACGGAATCGAAGCCCAGTTTAACACCTGGGAAGAACGCCGTGAGCAGTATGAAAAAATGGTATTCCAAAATGTGCGCCTGCAAAAAGAGGCGTTTGCAGATACAGATGGACAAGTGCGATGCCTGTTTTTTGACGCTTTGGAAATGATGGACCACTGTGTATTTTTGGAGGAGGAGGAAACGCCATGAGCGGACAAGTCATGCTGAAAATTACCATGCGCCTTCTGTCAGACGCCATTTTCGGCTCGGGGTTCAGCACCCCCGGCGGTGATGATATCGGCGTCTATCAGGATTCGGACGGATATCCTTATCTAAAGGGAAGCACGCTCAAGGGCCTTTTGCTGGAAAGCATGGAGAACCTGGCTGCCTGGGAGGGCAGAGCCCAGTCCGATGTAAAAGCCATGATGGGCGTGGAAGGCTGGGAAGGGGAAAGCAGCGAGCGCAGGCTGCATGTTTCCTCTCTTCGGCTAAAAGACCGTCCCCGGATTTCGGAGGAATGTTATACTTCCCGAATCTTTACGGCGCTGGAAAACGGGGTCGTCAAATCCAAGACTCTGCGCAGTGCCACATGTATTCGTTCGGGGCTGTGCTTTTCGGGCGAAGTGGAATGTGCCGGGCAGGACGAAGCTTTCGTAAAGGAAGCGCTGTGCTGCATCAAATGGGCCGGTACCCTTCGCCACCGGGGATTTGGCCGGGTAGAAATTACGGCAGAGCCGGTGGAAGAGAAAAACGCCTCCCTTACCGTGGAGCCGTGTACCTGTATCTGGTATAGGATGAAAACCCAGCTGCCGCTGATGCTAATCAATTTGCAGAAAAGCCGCGGGAACCAAATGGAAACCCGGGGCTATGTCCCCGGCTCTTCCATACGGGGCATGGTCACGGAAAACCTCTCCCGCCGGGATTCGCAATGGTTTGAGGAGCAAAAAGAATGGCTGCTGTCCGGCAAGGTACGCTTTTTAAACGCTGTTCCCGTTCCCGAGCCTGACGAAAACCATCAGGACATCCCGCAGGCAGCAATCCCATCCCTCATGGGATTTTATGAGGACAAGGCCGAAACCGTTTTGACCTCTGTTATCATCAGGGACATCGATTTTTCCGGCGGAGAAAAGCGGGCTAAGCTGGGAGAATTCTGCTCCCTCCATCAAAATGTTATTTCCTATTGGAGTGCAAACACCGAAAGCCGTTTGCGGATTCAGTGCAGCAGGAAAGGGACCGCGGATACCGAGATGTTCCAAACCCGGTGCCTGAGCGAAGGCCAATACTTTGAGGGATATATCCTGCTGGATGACCCGGCTCTGGCGCCCGCAATTGCCCGGGGGCTTTCCCAAACCGTTTGGCTGGGCGCAGACCGATATGAGGGCTTTGGAAAATGCCTTGTCACCCATTGCCGGGCAGTGGAGGCTCCCGCTTGGGTAGAGTATGGATATCAGGCCGGAGATGAGATTGACAGGGATTTTTATTTGCTGGCTCTCTCCCCTTTTACCATGTGCGATAATCTGGGAACCCCCTGCGGTATGGAGGAAGCTGCCCTGGCTTCCCTGTTAGGAGTGCAGGAAGTGAAAATCGAATATGCCAGCACTTCTTTGTGTGAACAGGGCTCCTTTAACCGTACCTGGCACTGCCGCACGCCTGCCGCCGTTATGTATGACAAGGGAAGCGTTTTCCACATTCGGTGCAGCGAAGCGCCAGCATGGGAAAAGCTATGGCAGCTCCAGCAGCAGGGGCTTGGGATACGCCGCGGCGAAGGGTTCGGACAAATCCTCTTTTTGCGGAAATCCCTTTTGGAGGGCATCTCGAAAAAGCAGGAGCTCTCCCTGGAAAGCAGCCTTAAAAAACAGGCGAAACAGGAATCCATCCGAAAGCAGGCACAGATTCGCCGTGCCGCTTATGGCTGGGTGATGGAGACGGAAAAGCAAGTACAGCATTTTGGGCTTTCCAAAAGCCAGCTTGGCTCTGTGCAGGCCCTGTGTGAAAAGGCCATTTCTCAAAGGGGCGACACCAAAGAGCTGGAAACCTTTTTTGAGAAAAACCTGGAAAAGCGGGGCGTACGCCATGGGGACAAGTTTACAAAGCTAAACGTGCTTTTGCGGCAGGTGCTGGAAAACAGCCTGAAAAACACTTTACAGACGGAATGTGAGGATTCCATGGAAGCCCGGCTGCGGCTGTTATGTCTGCTGTTTAATTATAGCCGGAAAACACAAAAGGAGGGTGAAGCATAATGCCGGCAGCATTTTGGTATGCGGTACATTATTGGGCAGAGGGAGTTTGCAAAACCCCGTTCCGAAGCGGCAATCAGGAGAACGACCCCGAATCCATTTTGAGAACCCGTGACGGGCGGCCGTTTTTACAGGGGACCTCTCTGGCCGGCGCCCTGCGGCAATGGGTGGAGGAAAATCTTCCCGACAAAGCAGTCCCCCTGTTTGGAAGCCGTGAAAACGGCGGCAGCCTTGTGGTGTCAGATTTGATTTTTGAGCCGGACGCAGCCGAAGCGGTGCGTCCCCGGCTGCGGATTGATTCCAAAACGGGCGCAGCCGACGAAGGCGGAAAATTTGATATGGCCCATGTACAGCGGGACTCTAAGTTTGCTTTTGAGCTGGTGTGGCTGGGAAACGACGCCGCCAGCCCGGAGCTTTCGGCCATCGAAGCCATGCTTTCGGCTCTCCATTTCGGACATATCCGCTTGGGCGCTCAAAAAACCAACGGCTTCGGACAGGTATCCCTCTCTGTTACCAAAACCTCTTATGACATGAAGAACCCGGCGCACCGGAAATGCTGGATGGAAAATAAGAGCAGCGGAGAAAAAAGCAATCTTTCCCTGTGCGAGCCCGCCGACTCTGGCCGGGTGACCTTTGTGCTGACAGGAATGGCCGAGAACCTTCTTATCAAGTCGGCGGTAGCCGAGCATAGCGGGAACAGCAGCGAAATGAAAAACCTGATGGAAGGGAATTCCCCTGTGCTGCCCGGCTCTTCCGTCAAGGGCGCGGTGCGCAGCCGGTGTGAAAAAATCGCCCCTCTGCTGAAAATTTCCAAAGATATGACAGACAGCCTGTTTGGCCGGGGTACAGACAACAAGGATAGAAAACCGGATGACAATGGGGTTTCGGGAAACGTGTATTTTGAGGATGTTTATCTGGACAACGCAGTGGAAAGCCGGATTGCCCGTATCCATATCAACCGTTTTACCGGCGGCGTGATGCGCAAGGGCTTGTTTTATGAATCGCCTTTGAGCCGCAGCATCCGGCTGCAAATCACTGTCCCGGCTGAGCGGAAAGACGGCTGCCTGCTTGTGTTATATGCTTTGCGGGATTTGGGGCTGGGTCTCTATAATCTTGGCAGCGGCGGCTCGGTGGGAAGAGGGTTTTTGAATGTGGATTCCATCGTAGTCAAAGGGCCTGATAAGCAGGAAAGCTGCCTCCAATTCCAAAACCGAGAGCTTGTAAAGATAGAGGATGAAACCGGTCTTTTGGCCGGATGGCAAAAAGCCGTGGGAGGGATGAATCATGAAATGTAAACCTGTGCAGCCCGAAGAAGCCCTGCAGCAGGGGAAACGGCTTCCCTATCTGCTGTATTATACCTACAGCCAGGCGTATTTGGGGCCTGTCCCCCAAGAGCTGCCGGACATGTCCCAGGTGCTGCGGCTTTCGTTTTTTGGCCCTCAGGAAGAAATCCGGCTGTTCCGGCAGGACGGGGAAACCCTCTGCGGCGTTTCCATGGAGGAAGAAGAAGGGGACTGTCCCGTTCGGGAAACCTTTGTGATTGCCAACCCCCAATTTGGCGGGAGCATTACTGTTGCAAACTATCTAACATCAGACGAGGATGGGCAAAGCAGCTTTTATGCCTCCCGTTTGACAGACTGGGAAGGGAGTGAACACCGTGCCTGATTACCGCACAAAAAAACCGGTTTCTGATACCGCAAACCGTCCCGAGGAGATTTATGCCCCCTACAATTTCGCCCCGTTTTCCACAAGGGTAATAACACGCTATGAAGGGGAAAGCGACCTGCCCGGACATGACTGCATAAACCCGCAGCTAAAAACCGGAGAAATCCACGTAACCTTTATCAGCGAGACCCCGGTGTTTGTCAGCGACGGAAAGGGCACGGACAATATGCAGTCTCCCAACTTCTGCAAAAATGCAGACGGCCGGTTTATCATCCCCGCCTCCAGCGTCCGGGGCCTGGTGCGGGAAAACATGCAGATTTTGGGCTTTGGTCTTGTCCGGCCGGAAGAGGATTTGCAGAATCCCCAGTTTTATTTTCGGGAAATGGCCGCCGGAAAAAATACGGTGCGTTCTGCCCTGCGCGACCACTATATTGCCATGCTGGGGATTGACACCCAGGAAAAAAAGAAAGCTTTCCCGCGGCATGTTCTGGGAGGCCATTTGTTCTGCCAAAACGGACAGTATTATATTCTTCCCACCAAAGAGCCGTTTTTGAGGGTTTCCCGAAACCATCCCGGTGTCAGGCAATTTGGAGAAGGCCACGCCCGCATCGTAGAGGTGGCTTATACCGCTTCCGATACTGAGGTAAAGGAAATCTGCCCCCGGGAGCAAGCCCGGGAAGATATGAAAAAGGGCACATTGCTGTATACCGGCCGTCCGGTGGGAAGGTATCCAAACTGCCTGTACCTGTTCCCGGAGGCGGACGATTCCCAATCCCCAATTTCTATTTCTGAAAAGGAAAGAATCAATTATACAGAAGACCTGGAAGGGAGGAAAAACTCCCTGAAGCACTATTATGATGTGAGCTTTTGGGAGCTGCCCAAAGAAGGGACCTCCAAGCCGGTATTTTATCTGCACCGGGAAGGATATACCTACTTTGGCATGACCCGTTATCTTCGGATTGGATATCGATATCCCCTTTCCCACGGCCTTCCGCAGCGCCATCAAGACCTTTTTGAACAAAACCCGAACCTTTTGGACTACCCCTCGGCCATACTGGGCTATGCCCGCGGCAAGAAAGCCTATCGTTCCCGGGTCTCCTTTGGGGACTTTGCAGCGCCCATCGGGGTGCGTCCCATGGGAAAAGTTATCAATGCTGCCGGGGAGCCAAAGGCCAGCTTTTTCCCCGGCTATGTGAAGGACGGGAAGCATTATTCCGAAGAAAAGTTTGAGCTGCGGGGCTATAAGCAGTATTGGCTCAAACCCGCCAAAGCATCCCCGCCGCCCAATGGCAACGAAAGTGTCGGATATTCCATGTACCCGCTGCCGGAAAAAACAAAATTTACCGGCGTCATCCGTTTCCAAAACCTGCACGAGGACGAGCTGGGGCTGCTGCTGTGGTGCCTCAGGCTGGAAAAAGGCTGCTTCCAAACGCTTGGCAAGGGCAAGCCCTATGGCTATGGCCGCATGAGCGTAAAAATCACCGGATTATACGAATATGACATGGAGAAGCTGTACAGCCTTCAAGGAATCTATGGTGAAAAGACCTTTGCAGCTGCTGCCAATATTGACCATTATATCGATGCATATGTGCGCTATGCTTCTGAAAAATTGCATCAGAAAAAGAAACGCACCATCCGCGATTTTTCAGAAATCCAGGATTTCTTCTATTTGAAGCAGGACCACAGTCAGGAAAGGAAAAAGCCCGAAGAAGTGGCCTATATGAAAATTGAAACCAGCAAAAACGTTCTCAAGCCTCTGCCCACAGTGCAGGAAATCCAAGCCCGCCAGGAGACGCCCCCAGAAGAACCAGAGGAGCTCGACCCCTTTGAAGCTTTGGCCAAAAAATGGAATCGGCGCTGACCGGTTTTCCCGGAAAGGAGTATGTCCATGTCTAAAAAGATAATTTTGTTTCTCAGCGAAAAGCACCCCAATGCCCGTCCCGCAGAATATGCCTGTCCAAACGGTGAAACAGTCACCGGTACCCAGACCAACGAAGCGCCGGTTTTCTATTTTCTGCGGGAAAACCCCGATATTTCCCAAATCATCTGCATTGTAACGGCAAAGGCCAAGGATTCTTTTGAAAGCTTTGAAACAGTTATTCACGAGCAGTATCCGGCAGTAGAAATCGTCTCCGTTCCATTTGAAGAGGAAAAAGGCTTTGACGAAAGCTTCCTAAAGGAGTTTTTTTCCTATATCCAAACCGGCAAGGACGAAATCCTGCTGGAAACCACCGGCGGCTTCCGCAATGCTGCCATGTATCTTTTGCTGCTTAGCCGGATGCTTTCCTATACCGGCATCAAAACCACCGGCGCCGTATACAGCAATTTCTTTGCCCGTCAGATTGAAGATGTATCCCATCTGGTAAGCCTGTTCGATTTGGTGGGCGGCTTGCAGGAGCTCACTTCCTTTGGCAGCGTGCGTACCCTGCGCAGTTATTATGGGGA
Source organism: Clostridiales bacterium (assembly GCA_019418545.1). Classification (GTDB taxonomy): domain Bacteria; phylum Bacillota; class Clostridia; order Oscillospirales; family Acutalibacteraceae; genus Heritagella_A. Next base: position 11,225 of record DYBQ01000057.1, read on the forward strand.
AAATCCTGCCGACGCCCGGATTGCCCGGCTGCTCAGTGCAGTGGAACAGCTGAGCCAGACCATCACGCTTTGCCGGACCGGGCTGATTGATGCCAAAATGGAGGAATTCAACACTGCTCTGCAGGAAGCACAGGAGTGCGGCGACCCGCTGATGCGGCAGCTGCTGCCGGCGTTCCAGAAAAAATATGTATCGAATAAAAATCATAAAATGACCATTCCCGGCCTCATCCGCTGGTGCTTGGACAGCGACATGATTCAGCAGGCACTGACCGTATATAATGAGCGGATGCCCAGCTATCTGATAGAGAAAAGCACCCTGCTCAAAGTAGAAAAATGGGTGCGCCCATACCGAATGCGGGACTATGAGGACAAAAACTATGTGCTGTTCTGCCGGGGCCTGCTGCGCCTTGGAGCACAGGATTCGGAGGACAAGCAGTATCAGGTGCGCAGTATTCGAAATCTGGAAACGCTCCTTCCAAACAGCGGATTTACGCTCCACTGTCCTGTTACGCAAATGCAGGACATCCTGCGGGACTACCTGTATATCAAGGCCCTGCGGAACATGACCAACCATGCCCATCACGAAACCTCTCCGGGGCAGTCTGACGTGGAGGAATATCTGTGCGGGGAATGCGGCTATAAGCCCCTGAACCAAATCACCCTGGAGGACATCCGCAGCGCCATTTATCAGGGACTGGAGCATATGAAGCCCATTCCAAAAACGCAAAACAAAAAGAAATCGTAATTTTACAGGGAGCTGATGCTGTGACACAATATCGAATGGCTCTTAAGCTGCCCGCTTCGACCCGGCTGCGGCCGGAGTGGGCCTACCGGCTGTATGGGGCGCTGCTGGAGTCAGCGCCGGAAGAATTTGGGAAACAGGTACACCGGCAGGGGGTAACGCCTGTCAGCCAGTTTTTAGAGGTTTCCCCTGAGGGCGCGCCCTGCTGGGTGGTGAGCCTGCTTTCCCCAGAGAGCGAAGAAGCCCTTTCGCCTGTATTGGAATGCCGGGAGCGGTTTTCCCTGCGCCGGGAGCCGCGGGAGATTTTGATAGTGGAGCGAAAAAAGCGGCAGCTGCCCTCCCCGGAGGGGCTGTTGCTGGAAGGCGCCGTGATAAAAAACAGGTTCCGGCTGGAATTTTGTACGGCCACGGCCTTTAAAAGCGCCGGGGAATATCAAATTTTGCCCACGGTGCGGCTTGTACTGCAAAGCCTGATTCTCAAATGGAATGGCTGCTTTCCCGAGTGCCCAATTGAGGACGAGGACGGCGAAGGTTTAGAAGCCTTGTGTGCGGGGCTTGTGTGCCGGGACTTTTCCCTCCAAAGTACAGATTACCCGCTAAAAGGGGTAAATCTTCCGGGATTTGTGGGGGAAATGGTGCTGGAAAACCATCTCAAAGGCTTTCACCGGGAGCTGGCCAACGCCCTGCTGCTGTTTTCCGGCTGGTCGGGAATCGGCATGAAAACCGCGCTGGGCATGGGCGGCGTCCGCTGCCGCCCACTGTAGGCCGCATTACCACCCCGCAAGGGGACAACAGCTCAAAACGAATGGGGTTCACCTTATGTGGTATACAGTCGATTTTTTTCCCCGCAAGGGGTCCAAAAACAAAGCAGCCGGCCGGAAACGGAAAAACCGTCGCCGGCCGGCTGTTTTGTTGATAGCTGCCTGTTTTTTCCGCACTTGTGCGAATCAGCAGGCTTACTGATGGTTTACTTTCTTAAAACAGAAGGAGTGTGCCCTATGAAACAGGTACTCTGGATTTCCAGACATGAAATGACCCGCCCTCAGCTGGAGGATTTACAGCGGATTCTCGGCGGCCCCTTTTCCCTTATCCAGTGGAAAGAGAACGTCACCGATGTGGAGAGCCTGTCCCCGCTGGTGGAGCAGGCCGATGTGATTGCCGCCGTTTTGCCCACGGAGCTTTTGGCAAAGCTGTGGAAGCTTGCCGGGGAAAAACCCCTGCTGCAGGCCGTCTCCGGGCGAATCCCCACGGGGAAAACCCTCCTGCTGCCCGATGGGAGAAGCGAGCCGGAATATATCTTTTCCCACAAAGCCTGGCAGCAAATCCTCCGGCTGGAAATCGAAACCAAAATCCTGTGAACCTCTCCCCACTCCCAAATAGTTAGGAAAGTACCTGCACATGTTTATTTTGGCAGCAGGCACACCGTTTCCCCAAGCTTCCAGGGATAATGGTTATAAACCCGCCCAAAAACATCTTCAAAATATTCTTTTTCTCCGGTGCTTTCCTCGTCCTGTACAATGGTGAGTGTATCAAACCGTCCAGCTTCCCGATTTAAAAACTGCATAATGGCTTCCGACCAGTTAAACCCCTGCGACGATATGCGAAAATACAAATCCCGGCATCCCCATATGGTATGGTACAGCCCGCCCAGCCTCACTCGCGAAAATTCCTGATTCAGCCGGGCGATTACCAGTAGATTCAGCTTTTCCGCACTTTGAAAATCCCCATGAGAAATTGTTTCCCGGTGCTCCTTTACAAACTCTTCGGTTAAAAATACATAAGGGCTTTCTTCAATTTTTTTCAGCAAATTTCCCACAATATCCCCACCAGGACATAACGATTCTCCATAGGATGCCACCAGCTCCAGCACCAGTGACCGTGTCGTTTGATGGTCTGTATGATGATAGAGCCACTGCGCGGCATACAGGGTTTCTTCCACACAATCCTCACTGCCATAGAGATGCTGGATGCAGGGCACCGCTGTGCCGTCCTGGCGGAGCATCCAGGCAACGGGCAAATGATTTTCCTTCATGATGGAACTTCCTCCTTCCAAAAATTTCTTATATTATAGGAGATGCCATGCGGCAAAATGGGGACAAAACAACCATCTGTCCGAAACGTAAAAAAACTTTTGCCAAAAACATACCAAATTGCGAGAAGCAAACGAAAAAGCCCAGTTTTATGCTGGGCCTTTTTTATTTCCAGACTCTCCCAAAATTTGTCGATACTTTTCAAGAGACATCTCCATGCTCCGCTTCAATTTTTCTGCCAGCTCTCTTGGCTCCAGCACAATCACGTCCGGTGCAAAGCTTTTGGCAAATTGCTCCATAGCCATTTCATTGGTGTATACCGATACTGTAACCCCGCTTTCATCCTCTCCGGTAAACACAACATCCTTTCCGAACATGTCAATCACGTCACTTATCATTCCGCGGGTAATCCGAAACCGAACATGGACATTATCGCTGGCACACATATACACATGCCGTTTCATATATTCCGCCAAATCCAAAGCCTGTCCATTGGCCCACCGCAGCGTCTCAAAGGGCTTTACCGGCTCATCCAATATCCGAATATTCCATATCCTGTCCACACGGTAATTGGCAATGTCATCATACTTGTCATAGTTGCAGATAAGATAATACTTTCCTTCCCTGGCTGCCATCTGATAGGGGCTGATGCAATATTCCCGGACAGTGCCATCCGGCCTTTTTCGAGGATGGAGCTTTTTATCCGTCCCATACTCCAAATACTGGAAGGCAACCTTTTTTTGATGGTTGATGGCTTCATCCAAAAGCTCGATGTTTAAAAACAGCTGCTTATTATCGGTACGGTCGTCATCAATTCGGGAAATATGGCGTACCCGGGACTTAAAATAGACACTGGACAATCCCTCAATTTTTTCCATCAGCCGTTTACATTGCCCATAGGGGATATGCCGGGAAAAAAGCAGGCCGTCAATCAGCAAACGAAGCTCACTGTCGTCAAACTCTTTTTTCAGATAAAAGTCGGACCAGATATAGGTCTCCTCCTGTTCCCCGGTTTCGGCGCAGGTCACCATCCGGGTGGATTCACTATATTCAATTGGCAGACCAGAGTCCATCAGATTGAGAAGATTTCGGCGAATGGCTTTCCGGTCCGCAGTCATATCGTATTCCTTTTTTAAAAGCTCTCCAATCTCCTTCTGGCTCAGACGATGGTTTTCGTCGGAATATTTGCGAAGGATTTCCAGAATATTGATAATCAGCAGTTTTTTCGGTTGCTTCGTATACATCACAAATACCTCCCCCTGCGGGCTTTCCAAAATAATGCCCGCTGAAATGATGTGATTCCTGTTTTCCTTCTGCTGTCCTTATTTTCATTATAAACGATATGAATGATTTATTTTTTCTTGTAATCATTATTATACAAAATCCCATGAGGCGTTTTTGCCTCATGGGACTTTATTTTTCAATTATTTCCTTT
>DYBQ01000058.1:0-5957 GCA_019418545.1 Clostridiales bacterium
TCCCACCACTGTCCTTTCCTGCGTTTAGGAGGTTTCTTTTTCTATGAAACATTCGTCCTTCTCTTTCCGGCGGCTGTGGCTGCTAATTCTTTTTCCCATCGGCGGTATCTTTTCTCTTATAGCCGCCTATCATCAGGATTTTGCCGAATGGTATGCCCGTTATCCTTATCATTGGCTATCATTGGCTATAAACCGCGTTACCGGGCTTTTCCCCTTTTCCCTGGCGGAGATTCTTTTATATCTACTGATTGCAGCCATTCTTTTCTGGCTGGTTTTTAGCATTATCCAGTTGATTCGCAAACCTGATGGCCGTCGGAAGCGCCTGCTCCGTTTCCTGATGACACCTTTGTGTGCCGCTTCTGTGCTATTTTTCCTCTTTACTTTTACTTGCGGCATCAACTACTCCCGCTGCACCTTTGCTCAAATCAGCGGCCTTCCCATTCAGGATTCCTCTGTGGAAGAGCTGTATGAGCTAAATGTTTTTTTGGCAGAAGAGGTTTCGTCCCTGCGTCAGCAATTGCCAGAAGACGAACAGGGCGTTATGAAAAGCAGTTTCTCCTCTTCTTCTGAAAAGGCAGAGCAGGCCCGCATCAGTTATGATACGCTGGAAGCAGAATATCCAACCTTGTTTTCGGGTTATTCTGCACCAAAATCCGTTTTGGCCTCCCGTCTCATGTCCTGGTGTGATATTACCGGCATTTTTGTCCCCTTTACGTTTGAAGCCAACGTTAATGTGGACGTACCGGACTATTCCCAGCCTGCCACCATGTGCCACGAACTTAGCCATCTGCGGGGATATATGCGGGAAGACGAAGCCAATTTTATCGCCTACCTGGCCTGCCGCAACAGCGAGAATCTGGAATTCCAGTATTCCGGCGCCATGCTGGCGTTTGTCTATGCCAACAATGCCCTTTATGGCGCTGATAGTGAACTTGGCCAGCAGGTCTATTCTTCCCTTTATGAAGGGGTTCAGCGGGACTTTGCCTATAACAGCGCCTATTGGAAACAATTTGAAGGGCCTGTTTCGGAAATTTCCAACACCGTTAACGACACCTATCTCAAAGCGAACCGACAGGATGACGGTGTAAAAAGCTATGGCAGAGTGGTAGATTTGCTGTTGGCCGATTACAGAAAGAATCATGCAGACTAATTTATACAGTTAGTAAATAAAAATTCCATCTCCAAACGAAATTTGTCCATTGGAGATGGGATTTTTTACTTTTTACTTTTATCCAAACGACAAAACCTGCATCCAAACCAGCACCTGTTCTACGACCAGCACAGTGGCAACTGCCCCCAAGGCAACAGTGAGCAGGCTGCGGTTTTTCCATGCCAAAAGCAGCGCCACCGCCAGCCCAGCCAGCGCCGACCAGATACTGGAGGTGGATTCCAATATAGCCGGAAAGGTCATAGCAGCCAGCACCGCATAGGGCACATAGGCCAGAAAGGACTTGACGAATCGGTTTTCAATCTTTTTCCGAAAAAGGGTTAGGGGAAGCATGCGCACCAGGTAGGTGACACCCGCCATAATGAGGATGGCAGTTAAAATATAAGGCAGATTTTCCGTCATGACGCTTCCTCCGTTTCTTCCTCCACCGGCCAGCGCAAAGCGGCAAAGGCAGCCGCCGGAATAGCACAGAGGATAATCACCCAACCGGAGGAAAGCTGGTTTAGGCCGGGAATCCATTTAAACAGGCAGCTGAGCACCACGGCGATGATGACCACTACTGCCACTGGCTTTGTTTTTACCGCAGGCGGAATGATAATGGCAAGGAACATGCCATAAATGGCAATACCAAGCGCACTGCGAATGGGCAGCGGCAGAATCCCCGCTGCCGTTGCACCCAGCAACGTCCCCAATGCCCAGCCCACATAGGGCATGGAGATTAGCCCTGTAAGATACCGGGAATTTACCGGCTCTTTCTGCTGCACGGCCACTGCAAAAATTTCGTCCGTAATGCCAAAGGACAGCAAAAGCCTTTCCAGTCCGGACATAGACGAATCAATTTTTTGTGAAAGCGAAAGAGACATGAGCAGATACCGCACATTGATGACAAACGTAGTCACTGCCAGTTCTACAAAAAGTCCATTGTTTAGAATCAAATCCAGTCCGGCAAACTGCCCGGCGGAAGTTAGATTAGTCATGGAAATCAGTACGCCAACCCATGCAGGAAGGCCGCCTTCCACCACCATCATACCAAAAGCAAAGGACACGGACACATACCCCAAACATATGGGCAATCCATCCCGCACTCCCTTGCCAAACGTCAGCTTCATTCCCTCTTGTTACCCCTTTCTCAAAATGCCAGAAAACGGCTCCGGCTCTGCACAAAATTTTTCTCTTCCTATAATATTTCCAAGATATAAAACCGTTTTACACAACATTTGCACCACCTCCGGACGGAGGTGGTGCAAACACAAAGAATCAGATGAGAAATTTACAGCAGGGAGCAAACGAGGTCGCCCATTTCGGAGCAGGAGACCTTCTTCATACCCTCTACCCAGATGTCGGGGGTGCGGGCCATGGTCAGGGCTTTGGCGACAGCGTCATCAATGGCCTTGGCAGCTTCCGGCTGTTCCAGAGAATATTTCAGCATCATACCCACGGAGAGGATAGTTGCCAGCGGATTGGCGATGCCCTGCCCGGCGATATCCGGTGCAGAACCGTGAATGGGCTCGTACAGACCCTTCTGGCCGTCGTTCAGGCTGGCAGAAGCCAGCATACCGATAGAACCGGAAATCATAGAAGCCTCATCGGAGAGAATGTCGCCAAACATATTGGAAGTGACAATCACGTCGAACTGACCGGGATTGCGCACCAGCTGCATAGCACAGTTATCCACATACATGTGATTGAGCTCTACATCCGGGTAGTCCTTGGAAATGCGGATAACCGTCTCTCTCCACAGGCGGGAGGATTCCAGCACGTTAGCCTTGTCCACACTGCACAGCTTGTGGCGGCGCTTCTGCGCCATTTCAAAAGCCACACGGGCAATGCGCTCAATTTCCGGCACGGAATACTTCTCGGTATCGAAAGCGGCAGGCTGGCCATTTTCTTCACAGCGTCCCCGCTCTCCGAAATAAATGCCGCCGGTCAGCTCACGAACCACCAGCACGTCGATGCCCTTGCCGATAATCTCCGGCTTCAGGGGAGAAGCTTCCCGCAGGGGCTCGAAAATCACGGCCGGACGCAGGTTTGCAAACAGCCCCAGCGCGGCGCGAATTCCCAGCAGGCCCTTTTCGGGGCGGTTGTTGCCGGGCTGTGTGTCCCACTTGGGGCCGCCGACAGCACCCAGCAGGGTAGCGTCTGCGTTTTTGCAGATGGTGACTGTCTCTTCCGGCAGGGGCACACCGGTGGCATCAATAGCAGCGCCGCCCAACAGTGCTTCCTGATAATTGACGGCAAAACCAAACTTTTCACCGGCTTTGTCCAGCACTTTCTGTGCCTGCTCTACGATTTCAGGGCCGATTCCGTCGCCCTTTAAAACTGCAATTTGATAAGGTTTCATGGCTGTATTTCCTTTCTGAAAATTATATATACGTGATTACGTGCGGCAGGCGCGGTTGATAGCGCAGATAATGCCCTTGATGGATGCCAGGCTGATATTACCGTCGAGACCCACGCCGAACACCATTTTGTTCTCGGGGGTGCGAATCTGAATGTAGGACAGTGCCTTCGAGTCAGCACCAGAGGAAACTGCGTGCTCGCTGTAAGAGACAAATTGATATTCATTGATGCCTACAGAGCGGAGTGCTCCAAAGAAAGCATCGATGGGGCCGTTGCCTACGCCGCTGATTTCGTGGTCAACGTTCTGGAAGCGGAGAACTCCCTCAAAGTGCACCTGGGTTTCGCCGTCCTGACCCTCATGCTCTTCATAGAGTTTGTAGCGCTTGAGGTGATAGGGATATTTAATCTCGAAATATTCCTTATGGAACAAATCAAAGATTTCCTGAGGCTGGAGCTCCCTACCCTCGGCGTCACAGGCAGCCTTTACGATTGCGCCGAATTCCGGGTGCATGGCTTTGGGAAGATGATAGCCGAAGCTCTGGGCCATGATGAAAGCCGCGCCACCCTTGCCGCTCTGGCTGTTAATGCGGATAATCGGCTCATACTGACGGCCCACATCTGCCGGGTCAATGGGCAGATAGGGAACCTCCCAATACTGGGTTCCGCTCTTGGCCATGTATTCCACGCCCTTATTGATAGCATCCTGATGAGAGCCGGAGAAAGCGGTAAACACCAGTTCGCCGGCATAGGGATGCCGCTCGTGAACCTTCATTTTGGTGCAGGACTCATAAACTTCTTTGATGTGGTTGATGTTGGAGAAATCCAGCTCCGGGTCCACACCCTGTGAGTACATGTTCATGGCGATTACCATGATATCCGCGTTGCCGGTGCGCTCACCATTGCCGAACAGGGTTCCCTCCACACGGTCGGCGCCAGCCATCAGACCAAGTTCCGTTGCTGCTACGCCGCAGCCACGGTCGTTGTGGGCGTGCAGGCTGATAATGGCGCTGTCGCGGCCCTTGAGATGGCGGCAGAAATATTCAATCTGGTCGGCGTGGCAGTTGGGGGTGCTGCCCTCCACCGTGTTGGGAAGGTTGATGATGACCTTATTTTCCGGCGTTGCGCCCAGCTCTTCCAAAACCCGGTCGCAGATTTCCACGGCATTGTCCATTTCGGTGCCGGAAAAGCTCTCAGGGGAATACTCATAACGGATGTTGATGCCGCTGCGGGCAACCTCCTCTTCCGTCAGCTTGCGGATGAGCCGTGCACCCTCGACAGCGATATCGATGACGCCCTGCATGTCGGTGTGGAAAACCACTTTCCGCTGAAGGGTAGAAGTGGAGTTATAGAAGTGAACAATCACATTCTTTGCGCCACGAATGGCCTCAAAGGTTTTTTGAATCAGATGGGGCCGTGCCTGCACCAGCACCTGAATGGTCACGTCGTCGGGAATCAAGTCGCGCTCAATGAGCGCCCGGAGAATTTCATACTCGGTTTCGGAAGCCGAAGGGAAGCCCACCTCAATCTCCTTAAAGCCAATATCCACCAGCGTTTTGAAAAACAGCAGCTTTTCTTCCAGATTCATCGGGGTAACCAATGCCTGGTTACCGTCTCGTAAATCCACACTACACCAGATAGGAGCCTTCGTGATGACCTTGTCAGGCCACTGGCGGTCCTTCAGCTGTACCGGCTGAAACGGAATGTACTTTTTAAAACCCTGATACATAAAACCATCTCCCAGTATAAAGTAAAATTTCGTTGGCATTTTGCAGAGAAGGGACCAGCCGGCCGGTTTTCCGGCCAAAACAAAAACCCCGGAAAGACAACAAATGCAGTCTTTCCGGGGCGAATCAACAGGTTCGCGGTACCACCCTTTGTTCAACTGGTGCTTACGCACACAGCCCTCTACAGCCTCCAACAAGGCTACGGCTCATAACGGTGCCAACCGTCTGTCCCTTATCAGAACAGCAACTCCGGGGTGAGTTATACACAAAGAGCGAAACACCGGCTTACACCATCCGCCGGCTCTCTGAAGAATCCGCAGTCTGTCTTTTTCCCTTCACAGTCTTTAGGTGTTATCAGTTTGTATGTTTTATTATAGTACTTTATCAGCGCAAATGTCAAGCATGACTTTTGCCAAATAACAATGGGCGTATTTCTGCCGCTAAATAGAAGGAGCCGCAGACAATCACTGCGCCGTCCTCTCCTGCCAGCTTTTCCGCTTCTGCCAGTGCCTGGGCGCCTTCCTGGCAGGATTGACTGTCTTCACACCATACCGCGGCTTCTTCTGCTAGCTCCTCTGCCGAAAGGGAGCGGGGATTCTCCGGCCTCAAAGTGCGCACCGCCGAAAACAGTGGAGCTAAGATTGAAAGGGCCGTGCGGCTGTCCTTATCCGCCATCATGCCCATAACCGCCACCAGCTTTTTGCCCGAAAGATGCTGAGTAAGCA
>DYBQ01000058.1:5967-6516 GCA_019418545.1 Clostridiales bacterium
GTCCAAAAGAATCAGGGGATTTCGTCCCAAAATCTCCATCCGGGCAGGGATTCTTGCCTGGGCAAAGCCTTCCTGAATTGCCCGCATAGAAATCTTCCACCCCTTTTCCTGCAGCACTTCCAGAGCGGTCAAAGCTGTCACCGCGTTTTTCACCTGATGCTCCCCTACAAAAGGAACCAGCAGCGGCTCTGCCCGATATAACAGCAGCGTCCCATAAATGGATTTCTCCTGCTCTTTTATCATGGAAAGCTGCGCCAGCCGGAAATCTGCCCCCCGCTCTTTTGCGGCTTCTTCCAGCACAAGCAGCGCCTCGGGTTTCTGGTCGGGATAACACACCACCGTGCCGCCGGGCTTGATAATCCCGGCCTTTTCAAAGGCAATTTGCCCCACCGTATCCCCCAATACCGCCGTATGGTCGAGAGAAATAGAAGCCACTGCCGCCACTTCCGGCACATCTATCACGTTGGTAGCATCAAAACGGCCGCCCATCCCCACTTCCAGCACCACAATATCACACTTCCGATGGGCAAACCAGCAAAATGCCAGGGC
>DYBQ01000058.1:6526-14942 GCA_019418545.1 Clostridiales bacterium
GTGATAAATTCAAATTCAGTAATGGTTTCGCCTTTGGCTTCCATTTCGTCGGCTGCGGCAGAAACCACCTGTACCTGCTGAATCAATTCTTCTTCGGGAATCATCTTCCCGTCAATTTGGAACCTCTCCCGAAATTCCAGCACATAGGGCGAAGTATACAGCCCGGTGCGATATCCGGCAGCTTTGAGCGCCCCGGCAATCAGGGTACAGGTAGTCCCTTTTCCGTTAGTGCCCGCCACATGGACGAATTTCAGCTGTTTCTGGGGGTTTCCCAGTCTTTCCAGCAGCGCAGAAATCCGCTCCAACCCGGGTTTAATGCCAAAACGGAGACGGTGATTCACCTTCTCCATGGCCTGTTCATAGGTCATCCAAACTAACCTCCATCAGAAAAAAGGGCCGGCTGAAACAGCCAGCCCTCAAACAATCATTACACTTAGGAAAGCGCCTTCATGCTCTCTTCAATCAGGCGGATACGCTCCCGCAGCTTTTCGCCGTTCTGGCGTGCGCCCTCAATGATGGCGGCCGGGGCCTTGGAGATGAACTTCTCATTGTTCAGCTTGGCATCCACACCAGCCAGCTGCTTCTTGGCGTTGTCCAGCTCCTTTTGCAGGCGGGCCAGCTCGGCTTTCTTGTCCACCAAATCATCCATGGGGATATAAGCCTTTGCATCGCCGGTAACAACCGTCACAGCGCCTTCCAGCTCAAAAGCCTCTCCCACTTCCACCTCGCTGGCATAGGCCAGTTTCATGAGGATAGCAGTGCAGACCTGATAGGCCTCGGGGTTAGCGGTAGCCACATACAGCTTTGCCTTTTTGGAGGGAGCCACATTCATCTCTGCGCGGCGGTTACGGATACCGCGGATGAGTTCCATGATGTGTGCCAGCTCCTGCTCGGCCTTGGGGAAGCTGTACTGCTCTTCATACTCCGGCCACTTGGAAATCATGATGGACTCGCCTTCGTGGGGCAGGCTCTGCCAGATTTCCTCGGTGATATAAGGCATGAAGGGGTGCAGCAGCTGCAAAGTGCGGCTCATAACCCACACCAGCACCTGACGGGCGGCCTGTGCCTTGGCTTCGTCGTCGGACTGCATACGGATTTTGGCAATCTCGATATACCAGTCGCAGAAGCTGTCCCACAGGAAATCATAGAGCTTCTGGACAGCGATGCCCAGCTCGAATTTCTCCAGATTGTCGGTGATTTCCTTGGTCACGTCGTTCAGAGCGCTGACAATCCACTTGTCCTCCAGCTCCAGCGTTTCGGGCAGGGCGTTGGGAACGTCATGGCCGTCAATATTCATGAGGATAAAGCGGGCGGCGTTCCAAATCTTATTGGCAAAGTTCCGGCTGGCGGCTACCTTCTCGTCGGAGAAGCGCAAATCGTTTCCGGGGCTGTTGCCGGTCACCAGGGTAAAGCGCAGAGCGTCCGCGCCATACTGCTCGATGACCTCCAGCGGGTCGATGCCGTTGCCCAGAGACTTACTCATCTTGCGGCCCTGTGCGTCGCGCACCAGACCATGGAAGAACACAGTCTTGAAGGGCGGTTCCTTCATGTTTTCAATGCCGGAGAAAATCATTCTGGCAACCCAGAAGAAGATGATATCATAACCAGTCACCAGTGTGCTGGTGGGGTAGAAGTATTTCAGCTCTTCGGTATTATCCGGCCAGCCCAGTGTGGAGAAAGGCCACAGAGCGGAGCTGAACCAGGTGTCGAGGGTGTCGGGGTCCTGTTCCAGATGGGTGCCGCCGCACTTGGGGCAAACGGTGGGTTCTTCCTTGGCAACAATGGTCTCGCCGCAGTCGGCGCAATACCAGGCGGGAATCCGATGGCCCCACCACAGCTGACGGGAAATACACCAGTCTTTGATGTTCTCCATCCAGTTATAGTACACCTTTTCCATACGGTCGGGGATGAATTTCACTTCGCCGTCCCGCACGCAGTCGATAGCGGGCTTGGCCAGAGGCTCCATCTTAACAAACCACTGCTTGGAAACCATGGGCTCCACGGTGTTGTGGCAGCGGTAGCAGGTGCCCACTTCATGCTGCAAGGGCTCCACAGCCTTCAGGAAACCGCCGGCCTCCAAATCGGCAACGATGGCCTTGCGGGCTTCCATGGTGGTCATGCCGGCATATTTGCCGCAGTCCAGCACCTCAGGCTCACCGGCGGCAGCGCGTCCGCTGGCAAACAGCTCGTCAGCAGCGGCCTTGTCGGCGGCACCGGTCATATGGCCGTCATAGGTGAACACACGAACGATGGGCAAATCGTGACGCTTGCCAACCTCATAGTCGTTGGGGTCATGGGCGGGGGTAATCTTCACCACACCGGTACCCTTTTCCATATCGGCGTGCTCGTCGCAGACAATGGGGATTTCCTTATTCAGCAGGGGCAGCACCACATGGCAGCCGTGCAGGTGGGCATAGCGAGGGTCTTCGGGGTTGATAGCTACAGCGGTATCGCCCAGCATGGTCTCGGGACGGGTGGTTGCCAGTTCCAGCATTTCGCCGGTCTCCTTAACGGGATACAGCAGATGCCAGAAGTTGCCGTCCTGAGTCTTGTATTCCACTTCCGCATCGGAAATGGAGGTGTTGCAGTGGGGGCACCAGTTGACCATGCGGTTGCCGCGGTAAATCAGGCCCTTTTCATACAGGTTGACGAACACTTCCTTGACAGCGCGGGAACAACCCTCATCCAGAGTAAAGCGCTCACGCTCCCAGTCGCAGGAGGAGCCCAGCTTTTTCAGCTGTTCCACAATGCGGCCGCCGTACTGGCGTTTCCACTCCCAGGCGCGCTCCAAAAATCCGTCACGGCCCAAGTCTTCTTTGGTAATGCCCTCTTTGCGCATGGCTTCCACGATTTTGGCTTCGGTAGCAATGGAAGCATGGTCGGTGCCGGGCAGCCACAGAGCGGAGTAGCCCTGCATCCGGCGCCAGCGGATGAGGATGTCCTGCAAGGTCTCATCCAGTGCGTGACCCATGTGCAGCTGGCCGGTAATGTTCGGCGGGGGGATTACGATGGTATAGGGTTTCTTTTTGGGGTCGGGCTCAGCGTGGAAATAGTTGCCCTTCATCCAGAAGTCATAGGTTCTGTTTTCCACTTCCTGAGGCTCATAGGCTTTCGCCAGTTCCTTGCTCATGGAGTTCCTTCCTTTCAATGATAAAATCATGGTATTACAAATTTATAAGAACCGGAAAATCCGGTTACAGGCTTATTGAATTGCTTCGCATCAATCAGAATTTATTGCGAAACCTTTCTTCCGCGCACATAACAATAAATCGCACTAATTACGTCGGCGCAGAAGAAAAAATGCAGGATGATATTGACGGCAGTTTCTGCCAGCGAAAATTTCCCTTTTCGATAATTCTGCCAGATGCCGCTGATTCCATACATGCTGGAAGGCAGCAGCAGGGAATAATCAAACAGCACCAAAAATGGAAGCAGGGGAATGACCATAATATTGAGCAGCAGGGCTATCAAAAACACCCCTGCAAATACAGGAATGTTGCACAGCTTTAGTACCATATTCCAAAACAAAAGCTGTCTTGGGGTGCTTCCCAAACGGGGCAGGAAAAATGCATACACTATATTGGGCAGGCAAATCACCAACCACAGAATGGGCCAGAGAAGAAACACGTATTTCGTCAGCCCAAAGTTCAAAAAGGCAGCGATAAACACATACGGGACAAGCAACAAAAGAATGGTTAGAAGCTTTTTCATACTGCATTTTCCTTTACAATATTTGAATCTTCAATGTAAAAATCAATCCAGAATCAATGATTTTTCTTTTCCTTTTTTGTTTCGTGGATATTCCCGGATACGGACAATAAAGTCCAGATTAACGGCTTCCACCGCGGAATTGCCCTCAACAAGCACGCCTCTGTCGGAAACCTGTCTCAGAATTCCCACGATTTGAGAATGGTCAAAGGTATAGATGATACATTTTTTGTCGATAAATTTTTTTGCCAGTTCCAGCATCTGTGTTCTCCCCTTTTTTTGGCTCATGATTTGGTGAGCCATCAATTTCTGGTCGCGCCGCTGAAAAATCAAATACAGAATCAGCGGAAGACAAATAATCAGATAGATTGTAGTGTCCATCAGTGTTCTCTCCTCAATGCCCCGAAGGTTTGCGCTCTGTCATATCCTTTTCCGTGGTCAAATCGGCGTGAAGCAGCGTGCCGAAAATCACCGCCAGCGGAATCATGGTAAACCAGAGCGCCTTCCCCAAAAACAGATTACAGAGCACTGTGCCTACCACCGCTCCCAGCACGAAAAACAGCAGCATTTCAAAGTGCTTGCGCAGCTTTTCCCGATGGGCGGTGTTGCCGGTTTGAAAATATTTAACTTCCTTTGCCAGCCCAATTCCAATCTGTCGGATGTGGTTGGTGGCAAAGGTGGTGGCCATGGGGGTTCCCTGAGACTGACGGAAAGTGTTGTACTGCATGGAGGCAATAAAGTTAATGGCCACCTGGGAAATCTGTACCGGCGCAGATTCCGGTACAAAGCCCAGCATCAGCACCACCAGCATTTCAATAGCAATCAGCAGGGTGTCCCAACGCAAGGGAAAATGGCGCTTAACCGGCCCTGGCACCAGCTCCGAAATGAAGGAACCCAGCAGATAGGCGGAAATGGGGATGACATAATAAAGAGCTTCCCCCCATTTTCCACCGCCCAGAGCCATACCCATAAGCACTACGTTGCCGGTTTGGGCGTTGCAGAACACATCGCCTCGCAACAGATAGGTGTACGCTCCAAAAAATCCGGCCACGGTAATTAGGATATGATAAATCCAGTCCCGCTCGCACATGAGATAATACCGGTCGGTTTCTGCTGCTTTTTCTGCCACTGTGCTCGTCCTTTCCAAATCAAATTCAAAATTGCAGAGAGCCGCTGTCAAAAATCAGCCGGTTGTCTCTGTTCCTGTTCCATATTGCGGATGGCGTTTAGCACCTCTTCCGAATCGGAGATATTGTCAAATGTAAAAAACGCATGGGGCATCTCATACCCTGCAATCTGAGAACTTTGTCCAAACACCATGGTAGCACAACCGTTTTTATGGGTCTTGACGGTAATCAGCTGATACTGTTTCCCGTCATGCCATTCGATTTTGTTTTTCTGCTTGATGATAAACTTTTTGCTTGTTACAACATAGAAAGTTTTCTTCCGCAGATGTGCCGCATAAAGGAACCTTCCTACCAGCAGATACAGGCCGACAAGAATAAATGGGAGTCCCCACACCATAGCAAAAATGGAGGAATTTTGGGTGACAACCGTTACCTCCCAAAACAGCGCAAACGCCAGCCAAATCAGAGAAAAAGGAATCACAACAATATCTCTTGCTGTAAACAGTCCACCCTTTCCCGGTTTGCCTTTCCAAAGAACATACTCCCCACTTTCCAGATAACTCCTGCAAAAATCAAACTCATCCATATAGTCCATTGTTCAGGCCTCCGCTGCAATAAAATTTTGTACACCATTAATCCAAGCTATTTCCGAAAACAAAAACCCCGGATACAGAAAGTGTTCTGTATCCGGGGCGAATTCTCATTCACGGTACCACCCGGTTTTGGCGGAAAACTCCGCCCTCAGCCTCTTTGATAAGGTTTGTGCCATAACGGGGCCTGCCGTCCGGCCATACTGCCCAAAAGGGGTTCCGACACGGAAACTCCGGGATGACTGATACACAGCGGAAACTCATCGGCTCACACCTGCCGCCGACTCTCTGAAAAGCTCTGCCCGCTGTCTTTTTTCCCATCAGCGTTTTTATTTCGATTCAACTGCTTTTTAGTATACCCATGCCGCCGTTTTTTGTCAAGAGAACAGGGGATTTTCTTCATACTGGGGCCAAAGACCGGCCTGGAACAAGTCCGGCCGGTTCATAGGGAATTCATGTACATTGCAGCTTGTCCAAATGCCCTTCTTTTGACAAACATTTAAAGTTGGGAAGATAACCTATGTTCATCCACTCTTGCAGCAACCGATAATTTATTCCTTCAAAAATCGGAATCAAAAGCTTTCTCATAAGATAATCCTCATATAATTATGTATATTTTAATTAACGCAGTTTTTCGTAAATATAGTTTCCTACAGCCCAGTTTTGTAAATTATGCAGCCGGGCTCCCTTGTCACCGTGCTCGGAATCGTTAAACAAATCGAGCAGCTTTTCACAGGGCATATCGGGACACAGGCCGCAATGTTCATACCCTTTGCTGATACAACAAAGGGCCTTGTCGCATTCGCCATAAAACATATTACCTTTTTGCCCTTTACAGCCCAAACAGTTGATTTTATCTTTCCATACGCATATACCACAGTACGTACCACACCTTGCAATCATTTCATTGTCCATAATGAACCTCCTTTGCAATACAAAAAGCCCCGGATACAGAACCCCCTCTGTATCCGGGGCGAATCTTCTTCACGGTACCACCCGGTTTCAGCGGGAACTTCCGCCTTCAGCCTCTTTCATAAGGCTTGTGCCATAACGGGGCCTGCCGTTTTTTTGTCAAGGGAAGAAAAGACTTTTGCTCATTACAGCCGGGGATTTTCCTCCAAATACATGGCCATGCCCGGTGAAATCTCCCGAATCTTATCCAGAATTTCCGAAGCTCCCGGGTCGTCCATAGCACGGTAAATCCGATAGGCCAAAGACAAATGGTCCTCGTCAAACTCATCTCCGCTCAGGTGCAGGCACACATCAATGTGCTCCCGGGCAGCCAGCAAATCGCTTCTCTTTTCGCAGGTGGCCAAATTGAAATAATAGGCCGGCTCCGTGTTGTCATAACTAATGGCTTTTTTCAGCGCAGTAATGGCCCGCTCCCGATATTCTTCATTATCCGTTTCTACATACAAACCGAAGTACAGGCGGTTTTCCTGATTGTACACCTGCCCGATGTCCTCGTCAGACTCCCCGTCGGACACAGCAATCAGATGCTTAACGATGGTGTCGCAAAGCTCCTTTACCTCTTCTTCACGGTCATGCTTGTTGGCAAAGGAAACCAGGCATCCCAGATAATCCACTTTGTCATGGAAGGACTTGTCACTGTCCATAAATTCCACAGCACAGTCAATCAGCATCTGCCCAGCTGACAAAGAGCCAATCGCGGCTGCTTGCTCGGCACACTTATCCAAAAATTCAATTTTATCCATCGTTGGACGCAGGTGCTCCATGGCGATTTCCACCAGTTCCACATCCCGCTTACGCATTCCCAAATTAAAGGACATAACCGCCGACAATCCCTTGGGCAGCGAACGTTTGGTACCGGGAGCAGACTGGCTGCCGGTAATATTCAAAGTTCCCCCGCTGCCGGAGCCGGAAGTCATACGGTCCAGCTTGCGCTCGACCCGCAGAAGAATGGCGGCAATTTCACTCAGGGATGCACCGGCAGAAGTACTTTCAAAACCGCGCTCAATTACCGGCTCCAAAAAGTTCCGAATCTGCTGTACCGCATCCCGCACGCCCCGCCGGGAATCCAAATCATATTCAATGCAGCGGCGGGTCCCCAAATCCACCGGCAGCTCCTGCCCACGTCGTTTGAGGACAATCACCGGTTTACCGGTTTCGTCCCGGCGGCCGATTTCATACATAACATTGGGGTTCAAGCCGGTCAAGTCCACAATGCACAAATCCGATTCCTGCACCGACTGAATGACATCCACATCAATCTGTCCGGCTTCCGAGCGGTGGTCGCCGCGGATGACCTTAAAATCATAGATTTCCAGTGCCGGCTCAATAATCAGTTCCAGCAAATCGTCGGCATCCTGCCGAATTTGGCTGCCAAGCTGCCCAATAGGACTGATGACAAAACAGCTATACTTGCTCACAAAACATTCCCCTCTCATTGTTACTATTATACCAGTAAAACTATATGAATGAATCCTCATAGAAACGGCCTACAGTTTCCAAGCATTAAAAACCGCAGCAGTGTCACTGTTTGCCTTCTATACAGGAACCATACATCTCCCCGGAAGAAGTCCTGTTGCGTCCACAATCATGGCTGTACACAAACAAAACAATTTGTCGGATTCTCCTCCATCCAGCGTAATACCATAGGAAAACATTCCTTTTCCCTGCCAGCATGGCTCGTGAATCATGAGAACTTTTCCTTTTTCCACAATATCAAAGCTGCGATTTTCCAAACTGCCGCGCACATGCCAGCTTTTTCCCTGAAAAAGGATTCCTCCCTTTCGGGTAGCCTTTTGGCAAATCACCCGCATTCTTTCTCCCTGATACAGACGCAGCTCATACACTCCGACCTCTGTTGTGCCCAAACGAAGAATCCGGGCTTTTTCCTGCCCGTTATCATCCATCAAAACAAACACGCCACCCAGGGAATGAGGATTCCCCCAAAGTCGGTAAAGCAGGCGTCCACAGGGCTCCTCTGCCAGAAAAAGTACATTTCCCGGAAGAGTGCATTGTTTCAGC
>DYBQ01000059.1:0-11449 GCA_019418545.1 Clostridiales bacterium
GTACAACATCAAAACCATTGTAAGCATGAACCCCATCATGATCGACGGCACCGGTATGTGCGGCGGCTGCCGCCTGACCGTTGGGGGAGAGACAAAATTTGCCTGTGTGGACGGCCCCGATTTTGACGGCCATTTGGTGGATTTTGATGAGGCTATGGAGCGCGCTTCCATGTATAAGCCTTTTGAGAGCCATCAGCGGGAAGAAACCTGCAACCTGTTTAAAAAAGAAGTAAAGGCCTGAGTTCTGATTGGCCTGCCTATCACTACTTTATTGGGAAAGGAAAGAGTACCATGCCCAACATGTCATTGAAAAAGAACGAAATGCCGGTGCAGGACCCTCAGGTTCGCAGCCATAATTTCAGCGAAGTGGCCCTTGGCTATACGGAAGAGCAGGCGCTGGATGAAGCCGAGCGCTGCTTGAACTGCAAAAACAAGCCCTGTGTAGGCCATTGCCCGGTGGCCATTGATATTCCCGGCTTTATTGCCAAAATCCGCGAAAAGGATTATGAAGGCGCTTATCAGATTATCAACCAGTCCAGCTCTTTGCCGGCTGTGTGCGGACGTGTGTGTCCCCAGGAAACCCAGTGCGAGAGTAAATGTGTCCGCGGCATCAAGGGCGAGCCGGTGGCGATTGGCCGCTTGGAGCGTTTTGTGGCGGACTGGCACAATGCCCATGCTGCCGAAAAGGCAAAGGCTCCCGAAAGCAACGGCCACAAGGTGGCTGTGGTAGGCGCAGGCCCCTCCGGCCTTACCTGTGCAGGCGATTTGGCCAAAATGGGATATCAGGTTTCGGTGTTTGAGGCTCTGCATTTGGCCGGCGGCGTGCTGGTATACGGAATCCCGGAGTTCCGTCTTCCCAAGGCAATTGTTCAAAAGGAAGTGGAAACCCTGAAGGAGCTGGGGGTAGAGGTGAATACCAACATGGTGATTGGCCGGACAATGACCATTGACGAGCTGTTTGATAACGGCTTTGAGGCAGTTTTTGTCGGCTCCGGCGCAGGCCTGCCCCGGTTTATGAATATTCCCGGCGAAAACCTGAAGGGTGTGTATTCTGCCAACGAGTTTTTGACCCGTGTGAACCTGATGAAGGCCTATCAGGATGGCAGCAGCACCCCGATTCAGCACGCGAAAAATGTCGCCGTGGTGGGCGGCGGTAACGTGGCCATGGACGCGGCCCGCTGCGCAAAACGTTTGGGCGCTGAAAACGTGTACATTGTGTATCGCCGTTCCGAGGCGGAAATGCCTGCCCGTGCAGAAGAAGTAGAGCACGCCAAGGAAGAGGGCATCATCTTCAAGGTGCTGAACAATCCCGTGGAGATTTTGGGCGATGAACATAAATTTGTAAAGGGCATGAAGTGTGTGGAAATGGAGCTTGGTGAACCGGATGAATCCGGCCGCCGCAGTCCAGTCGTAAAGGAAGGCTCAGAATTCCTGCTGGATGTGGATTGTGTGGTCATGTCCATTGGTACCTCTCCCAACCCGTTGATTCGCAACACCACCAAGGGCCTGGAAACCAACCGCCGCGGCTGCATTGTTACCGAAGAAGAAACCGGTTTAACCTCCCGTGAAGGCGTTTATGCCGGCGGCGATGCGGTAACCGGTGCGGCAACGGTTATTTTGGCAATGGGCGCCGGCAAAAAGGCTGCCAAGGCCATTGATGAGTATATCCGCTCCAAATAAGAGAACTCCATATAGCCATATGCAAGAGAAAACCCCCTTCTGTTAATTGACAGAAGGGGGTAAATTTTTGTAATTCAAGAAATGGACAAAGCTTTTATACAAGCGTATTTTCTGTAACAAGCCCATAAGGGATACCGCTCTTTTCTCCAGCTTCTACAATGGAAAGTTTTTCTGTTTTGGACAAATCACTTTCGGAAATACCCATATACAAAGCATAATGCTTGCCGTCAATCACACCAAAATCCCAGCACTTTTTCTCCGGGACAGCAGACAGCATGGCAGTAATGCAGCACATCATCAGCAGAAGGGAAGAAATCTGCTTGGAGCCCTTTTCCAGTACAACGTTTTTGAGATGCTCTGCACAGCTTTCCCGCAAGGCAGAAAGCTGCGTGCGAACCTGTTCTTTTTCTTCTGCTGAAAGCTCCTCGGATTGCAGAGCACTGCCGATTTTTGTAATGGCCAGAGTAACCGTCTGGTTGTAATCATAATCCTTATATTCGCTGTTTGCAAAAATCGACATAAAATCCAAATCGTCATAGGTTTTCCTGTCAAGGGAGAGAAGCTCCGAAGCCCAACAGAAGAATTCTTCCAAGGTCGGATGGGTTTGGCAGAAATCTTCCCAGGAGCAGGCAGTTCCATCGGGCAGCTTTCCCGAAAAAAGCGTCTGAAGAGCGTTGGTGAGTGTTTTGTGTGCATTAACAAGCTGTTTATTTGTCAGGGTGATTCCAGTAGCAGCCGGGCATTCCACCAGGCAGGCATGAAAGTTAAAAAGATTTTGTGCAGGGCTGCCGGCAACCGCAGCTTTGTGAAGCTTGATATTCCCCTGATTGCGATAAAAGGCCAGCAGCTGGCGTGTAGTCGGATGCACAAAGCCAGTGGAACGGGTGTAGGCATTCCAGCGGCGTTTTTCACACCACAACAGCAGGTCGGCATGGGAGATGTCCATAAGATACTGGGCGAAATTTTGAAGAATGGTGTCGTTGGGCAAAGGGTTCTGGGGGGAGAGCATTCCGACAGAAAACAGCTTATACTGGAAATGCAGCGCGCTGGCAATGGAGCTTCGGAAGTTGTAGAGATTGGTTATCAAATTCCGCTCTTTGTCATCTGGATTATGGGTTTTGTGAATTAAGAGGGCATCATTTTCCAAAGCAGTCGTGTGAATATTCCGATAGTGGTACCGGTCCTGCAAACCGCCAAAAGCGTTGATGTGGACATACCCGGCGCGGGTACGGCTGATAGTACCAATAGAATCCTTTAAATGGTCATTTTCAATAACCAAATGGATGTAGGCAGGCTTGCCGGAGCAAAGGCTTTTTCGGTTGATAAATTTTTGTACAATTTCGCAGGTGGAAATGTTCAGCTTGTCATCGCCAAGGGCAATGAGGACATAATCAATATCCCCTGCTTTTTCAAGGGCATCCAGAAAATCGGAAGAGGTAACGTCTGCGTTCAGGAAAGAAAAGTCGGCATAGGGCAGTGTGGTGCTGTCACTCTCTCCATTTTCCGTGCACAATCCTTCCTCAAAAGCTTCAGGCATTTCCAGCTTCATTTTTTTGCGGAAGTGGTCAGCGCGCTGGGAAATCACTGTCATTTTGAGAGAAACCATGTTTGGATGCTCAGGAGGCTGGCTGGCAGCTGCCGGATTGAGCATCTGTCCACACCAGTAGACATGTTTAAAAAATTGATGGCCAATTTTTCCGCCGCCGATGAGCAGGACGGAAAGGGAAGAGGCTTTTGTTTCCAAAAGGGGCAGATAAAGGGGTTGATTCTGAAGGAGGCTGTATACCAGATTTTCATATTCCCGCACCACTTTTATGGTGACATGGGGAAGAGGGGATTCCAGCTGGCTGTTCAGGTTTTCAGCCAGGGCATCTGCGGCTGAATCGGAGGCGAAGAGATAGATATCTACTTTTTCGGACAGTTCCCACAGAGTTTTAACCGAATTATCAGCATACAGCATGGCCAGCGCATGGATATTATTTTCTTCTGCCTTATCAATTAAATAATATTCGGTAGCCTTTCGTCCATAAATCCGAATTTCCAGAATATCGTCGGACAGGCAGACTGCATGAAGCTTCCGAGCCCGGGCCAGCAGTTCAGACATCCTTTCATCATCTGTCCCAAAAACATCGGTGAAAACAAAAAATACCTTTTCGCTTTTCGCATAGCTTTCCGCAATGGCGATGGACATTTCATTCAGCTCAGAAAAAAGCACGTATTTCCGGTTCCTTGCGAAAATGCGATAAATCACCAATTGTATAGTTGGGAAAACATTACTAAGAACATCCAATAATATGGCGCCGCCAGCAATGGGAGCCAGAAGGTTTAAAACAGAAACGTAAACCCCATACAGCTGTGGGAGCAGGGGACCTCCAATTTTATTTAGAAAGACTTTGCCCTGTACCAGATAGGTTGTATAATCCTCGTCCATGCTGAAGGTTTGCAGGGAATGGACCATAGCGTCAAAAAGATGTTCAAACCAGTTCATGGATTCTCCGTCATCAATCACTTGGATATTTAAAGCGACGGCATACCGGATAACCCAGATTCCCAGTACCAACAAAACTGTGGGATATACCAGTTTATTTTTCATGCTGCTGCCCGGCCGTTTAAAAGTGCTGTATAGGAACATACCGATACCGCTGGCCGACAGAAGGAATGACAGAATCCACATCCAATAGAATGAATCAGCATTTTGTTTTTGAGACCAAAGAATCAGGCTGATTCCAAACCAGAGAATCCCTATTGTAATTAGGGAGACAAGCAGCCGGGTGTGAAAGGGTGGCTTCTTTTTGTGTGAGGAAATGTTTTTTTTATGTGTTGTACCGCGCATGATGGTTCCCCCTCGACAATAAGTAGTAAAAAATTACAAAGCTATTTTATTATTATGAGGGACAGAAGTTGGTTTTGTCAAGAAATTTCATGGGAAAACAGGCAAAAAAATCCAGCAATATTCATAAAAACAAAATGGTGAGGCAGGTGCACTTTTGTTGACAATTTTTGGAATCGGCACTATAATAACAATGTTTACTAGGTGTAAATGCTTTTGCTCTGCCTATAGGGCGGCAGCACCGCCTTGAAAGTCCGGTGAAAATAGAAAGCAGTTTTGCGGCTGAAAATAAGTTATTATTAATAAGTAGGAGGATTTATCCAATGTATGAACCGAATGTTATTGATACCAGCGATGTAACCGTAAGCAGTGAAATTGAAAATCTGGCCGAGCTTCTGGCACGGAATACTCATGAAGTCTGGTCCCAGGGGCGTATCCGGGAAGGCTGGACTTATGGGGAAAAACGCGATGATGCTGCCAAAACCCATCCCTGCCTGGTGCCTTATGACCAGCTTCCAGAGTCGGAAAAGGAATATGACCGCAATACCTCAATGGAAACCTTAAAAGTGATTTTAAAATTGGGCTTCACAATCGAAAAGAAAGCACCGTCGGATTTATAATAATTGCATCAAAAGATGATTTTTAATTGACATGTTTTAGGGTGTTTGCTATAATAAGGGCGATATCTGCCGACACAGATAGAAAGAAAAGTTACAGCATAAATTTTTTTGAAAATGCTGCGAAAATAATCTGGGGAACGGGTTATAGTATATGTCGGTTAAAACAAAGCGGAACAAATCAGCATCTCGCAGTGTAAACCGTCAAGAATGAAAAGGCTGTAACAAATAACTTCTCTAAGATGAGGGGTTGTACCAACAAGGAGGAATTGATAATGGCAAACGATAACGAAATGCAAATCGCAAAGGCTAACTATGCAGCACTGTGCAAAATGATGGACAATCGTGGATGGCACTATACGCCGGACGATGAAAAGATGATTATTACCTGCAGCTTTAGCGGTGAAGACCTTCCCATGAAATTTTTGCTTCATGTCCGTGCTGACCGTCAGGTAGTTTCTCTGGTCTCCTTTATGCCGGTTAAGATGCCGGAAGATAAGCGCATTGACGGTGCTTTGGCTGTTGCCGTTGCAAACCACGGTATGGTTAACGGCTGCTTTGATTATGATTTGTCTGACGGCGAAATCATGTTCCGTTTGACAACCGCCTTCCATGATACCGTGCTCAGTGAAGAACTGTTCCGGTATATGATTCTGGTTGCTGCATCTACAGTTGACCGTTATAACGACCGGTTCCTGATGCTGGCCAAGGGTAAGACCGATATTAAGCAGTTTATCGAAGAAGAAAACGATTGATAGCTTGAAACAGTAACAGCGGTGGTATGACCACCGCTGTTTTACTGCCAAGATGCTTTCTCGACTATTTTATACAGTTTTTTACAGATGTGAAGAAGAATTGACAAAATAACGGAATGTTGTATAATATTTTTACGATAAGCGGCATATCGTAAATACGGGAAGGCAGGGGATATTGTGGGAAATTCAGCATTTTATATCAGCGTTGAGGAATATGGGCAGATTACAGCAGAAATTTATCATTCCGGCGGAGCCAAGTATGATACACTGCTGACGGTATCCAGAAGAATCATTATTGGATTGATTCGGCATTACTGCCAAACTACCGTTTTGGCGGATGAATGGGAGGATGTATTGCAGGAAGCCCTGGTGGACATTTATACAGGCTGTGAAAGAAGCTATTTTTATGGCAACCAGGACCGTGAAAAATCGCCGGAAGCCCTGAGAAAATGGATTCTGACGGTGGCACGGAATGCTTTCCGCAGCTGCATCAAGGACAGCAGAGAGCGTACCCGCCGGGAGCGGGAAACGGCAGCCCAAATGCTGGAGAAAATGGGGATTGAAGCAACCATAACCGACGAGGGCTTGGTAAAAGTAACGCCAAAGGCAGAGCCCGAAATGCTGGACATATCGGGAAAAGCGGTATGGGAGCAGGAAGAACAGCAGATGAGCCGGGAGAGGCTTTTAAAAGTGTTCCATACAATGCTGGAGATGTCCTCTGGAATCCAGATTGTGCTGATGTGGCTGTGCGTCTATCTGATAATGTATGAAAACGGCGGGGAGCAGCATCGGGCAATTGACTGGATAGCCCAGCAGGACAGCCGGAAAACGCTGGCAGACTGGCTTTTTTATGTGGTGCATATTTTTGAAAGCTATGACTGGATTGATATTTCTCCAAAGGAATATCAAATCCTTTCAGAATGTCTGGAAAAAGAATGGAAGCCGGGAGTCAAGTATGCCAGAATGCGTTTTAGTGATTTTACAAAGGAAGATGTGAAAACCTATATTTCAAAATCTTTGAATAAACGAAACCAGACCATCAGAAAGAAGGTGGACTCATGAAGTGCCTGAGTGATGAGGAAATCATCCGGTACCTCAGTGTGAATGATATATCAGAAGAATCTATGCAGCTGGTATCCCGGGTGCATGAGCATGAACGGGAATGCCAGCTATGCAGGGAAAAAATAGAGTCTTTTCGTGCGGTGTATAACAAAATGGGAAAACTGCGCAGGCCCGTTAGGGAGCCATCTGTTATCAGAGGAATGATTCAGGCTATCCATGGGATTGATGCAGAGTTGCTGACTCCCAGGAAAAGCAGAAATTCCCAAATTGCAAAGAATGATGAGCGCAAACTGTAACCGGGATTATGTGTAAGAAGAAAGAGGGTATGTGAGGATGGACAGCAGCGTGAAAATAACAATCACACAGGAAGAGCACAAAGCTATTTTGCGGGAAATGGCGAACGGAAATGATTTTGAAACACTGAGTACTGTCCTGATGCGGGCAGTTCGCTCTGTAGGACGCCATGAATTGGAAGAAAACGGGAATATGCAGCTTTTCCAGGAAGCCCGTATTCCTTGCGTCGAAGCACTTCGGCAGGAAAGCCGGGAGAAATTCGAGAAGAATCATGAAGTTTTCCGTACACCCGAAAGCCTTTCCGAATGGCTGGTATCCAGTGCGCACGATTTTTTTGAAAGTTACCTTGAAAAAAAGGTGGAAGAAAAAGCCGTAGAGGATTTGCTGCAGCAGCTGTCGGGATATAAGGCACAGTTTTCTTCTTCCAAAAATAAGCCTTCTGAAAATTCAGAAAACAGTGTTGATAAGGAAAAGGAAACCGGCGAAAAAGGCGTCCGTTATCTGGAGCAGCTGGTGCAGTTTACCAATAACCTTCAAAAAGATTTGATGGATATTGTATTTGGCCAGGATAATGCTGTCAGCCTGTTTGCACAGGGATATTTCCAGGCAGAAGTGTTTGCAAAAGCAGATAAGGCCCGGGTTAGCCCCAAGGCTACCTATTTGTTTGCAGGCCCTCCCGGTGTGGGCAAAACCTTTTTGGCAGAAAATGCAGCGAAACTGCTGAACCTTCCCTATATGCGCTTTGATATGAGCGAATATTCTGACAAGGAAGCCAATTTGGAATTCTGCGGCTCCGATAAAGTGTATAAGGGCTCTAAGCCTGGAAATGTCACTTCCTTTGTCAAAGAGAATCCGCGCAGCATCCTCCTTTTCGATGAAATTGAAAAAGCGCATATCAACATCATCCACCTGTTCCTCCAGATTTTGGATGCAGGGCGGCTGCGCGACAATTGTACGGATGAAGAGGTTTCCTTCCGGGATACCATCATTATTTTTACCACAAATGCCGGCCATCAGCTGTATGAAAATTCGTTAACCTCCAACCTTTCCGGCTATACCCGCCAGAGCATTTTGGATGCCCTGAAAAAAGATGTAGATTCGTCCACAAAGGTCCCCTTTTTCCCGGCTGCAATTTGTTCCCGGTTTGCCAGCGGCAATGTGGTGATGTTCAACCACATGGAATCGCACAATCTAATTTCGATTGCGAAGCGGGAAATCGAAAAAAAGGCCCGGATATTTGAAAAGGAATATGGGATTTCCATCCATTTGGACGAAAGGGTGTTTATTTCCCTGTTGCTGGCAGAAGGCGGGAACTGTGACGCCAGAACCATGAGAAGCCGCGCAGAAGCATTCTTTACAGGCGAAATGCTGGAGCTGCTCCGCCAGCTGTGCGTTTCACCGCTCAACCCCACGCTGAGCTCTATTGATAAAGTGGAGGTTTCTCTGGATTTGAGCGAAAGCAGTCGGGAAGTGGCTGAGCTATTTGAAAACAGTACGCCAATTAAAGTATTGTTCTTGTCTGACCGGGTTTCCCAAATGGATTTGAAACATAGCGATACATATGAAGTCCTGGTTGCCAAAAGCACGGAAGATGCCATTGGGATTCTGAAAAAACAGGATATCGCTCTGGTAGTGGATGATTTCCGCTGCAACAGCTCGGAAAAGCCGTTTATGAGTATGGAAGATGTGGAATCCGATGGACGCCGGCTCTTCCAATATCTGCGGGAATCGCTGGAGGATATGCCCGTATATATTTTGGAAACCGACGACTGCAAGCTCAGTTTTGCCGAAAAGCTAACCTTTTCTCGTTTGGGAGCGCGGGGAACCATTTCCTATTCGTGCAGCGATTCTACAGATTTTATGAAGTCGCTGGAAAAAATCAGCATTCAGATTCATCAGCACCGGAACACCATGCGCCTTGCCCGTGCCAATCAGGTAGTATCGTTTGAAACAGCGCAGAGTGTGTCTGAAGACGGCACTGCTGCCATGATTACCCTGTTTGATTTTAAGATTGTCCGCTCTGTTGAGGCGGAGGATTCGGACAAAGTGGTCAGCGGTATTTCCAAACCGGATAAGTGCTTTGCAGATGTGATTGGCGCAGAAGATGCCAAAAGTGAGCTGCGCTACTTTGTGGAATACTTAAAGAATCCCCGAAAATTCGTCAACATGGGCGTGCGCCAGCCCAAGGGCGTGCTGCTCTATGGACCGCCCGGTACCGGCAAAACGCTGCTGGCAAAGGCTGTGGCCGCCGAATCTGACGCAACGTTTATCAGTGCCGATGGCGCCCAGTTCCTCAAGCAGTATGTGGGTCAGGGAGCTGAGAGCATAAAGGCATTGTTCCGAACGGCGAGAAAATATGCACCTTCCATTATTTTCATTGACGAAATTGACGCCATCGGCAAAAACCGTACTGAAAACCGCACCGGCGGCACCTCCAACGAGGATATTCTCAATGCTCTTTTGACCGAAATGGACGGCTTTAAGGCCAATGCCAGCAAGCCGGTGTTTGTGTTGGCCGCCACCAATTTTGCGGTGGAAGAAGGCCGCGGACAGCGGACTTTGGACCCGGCACTGGTACGCCGGTTTGACCGGAAGATTTTCGTGGAGCTTCCCAGCCGTGCAGAGCGGGAAACCTATATCCGTAGGAAAAACGATGCGGACAACGCTTTGTGCCTGACGGAAAATAAAATTAAAAATATTGCGGTGCGCTCTACCGGTATGAGCCTGGCCGAAATTGAAAATGCCATTGAGCTTTCTTTCCGCAATGCCATCCGTATGAACAGTGTGGTAGTAACGGACGAAATTTTTGAGGACGCTTTTGAGTCCTTTAACAGCGGGCGCGTTAAAAATTGGGATGAAAAGACCTTAAAACGCACGGCTCGCCACGAAGCCGGCCATGCCCTGGTTTGCTGGCACGGCGGCGAAATGCCCTCTTATCTGACGATTGTTGCCCGTGACAATCACGGCGGCTATATGCAGCATGGCGACCAGGAAGGCAAAGGGGTTTATACCCGTCAGGAAATTTTGCAGCGCATTCGTACAGCATTGGGCGGACGTGCAGCAGAGATGGTGTATTATGGAGAAGAGGGGTATACCAGCGGTGCCAGCGGAGATTTGCAGACAGCTACCCGTTTGGCAAGGTTGCTTTTGGGCAGTTATGGCATGGACAAGGATTTTGGTCTTGCAGCCATAGAGTCGGCAGAGTTTACCAAAGAAATGCGTGAGCGGGTCAACCAGATTTTGGAAAGAGAGCTTGCCGAAGCCATCAAGGTGATTGAAAGCCATCGCGAAAAGCTTGACAGCCTGACGGGAGCGCTGCTGGATAAAAACCATCTCACCGACCAGGATATGGGAAAAATCCTGGGAGAAAAATAAGGCTGCATTATCACAGCGGCTCATTTTCTATCAATATCCCGGAGCCGGAATGGCCGGCTCCGGGCCATGTTTGTGATTTTTTCTGAAAGCAAACCCTATGCTTTTGGATTAAATTGATAAATTGTTTTGTGGAGGTTTTGTTATGTTAAAAGGAATCCCGAAGATTTTGTCCCCCCAGCTGCTAAAGGTATTGTGTGAAATGGGACATAGTGACCGCTTGGTGATTGCGGACGGAAATTTCCCGGCCGAGTCTATGGGAAAAAACGCGGTTGTTATCCGAATGGACGGCCATGGGGCCACGGAAGTTCTGGATGCAATTTTGCAGGTTTTCCCATTGGATACCTATGTGGAAAAGCCGGTAAGCCTTATGCAGGTAATGCCTGGAGACCATGTAGAAACACCGATTTGGAAAACCTATGAAGAAACAGTTGCCCGATATGATGAGCGTGGCAGCGAAGCCATCGGACAGATTGAGCGGTTTGCGTTTTATGAGGAAGCCAAAAAAGCTTATGCGATTATCGCAACCGGAGAAAGCGCCCTGTATGCCAACATTATGCTGCAAAAGGGCGTTGTGACAGAATAATATTTCAAAACAAAAAGGCAGCGTCCCGGTGAGTTTCCGGGGCGCTGCCTTTTTTGTGAGAATCATCAGCGATGGAATTTTTCGACAATGTCAGCCATGGCATCAATGACATATTGGGTTTCTTCTTCTGTCATGGTGGGGTAGAGGGGCAGGGAGATGATGCGCTCAAAGAAACGCTCTGCATTGGGGAAGTCCCCCTCCTGATAGCCGAAACGATTGCGATAAGCACTCATAAGATGAACCGGGATAAAGT
>DYBQ01000059.1:11459-14760 GCA_019418545.1 Clostridiales bacterium
CATTGCGCTCGTTCAGCTCCACAATAAACTGGTCACGGTCAATGGTAAGCAGCTCAGGGCGAATACGGATGACATACAGATGCCAGCTGTGGGTGGCATACTCCGGTACTTCCGGGATTTCAAGAGCATCTATTTTTCCAAAAGCTTCCTGATATTTTTTCGCAATTACCAGGCGGCGTGCCTGCATATCTTCCAAACGTGCCAGCTGATGCAGACCGAGAGCCGCCTGCATATCAAACATATTGTATTTGAAGCCCGGCTCCACAATATCATATTTCCAGGAGCCGCCTTTTGCATACCGGTTCCAGGCATTGCGGCTCATGCCATGGCTGGTTAAAATCCTGGCCCGTTCGGCAATATCTTCCCGGTCCGTTACCAGCATACCGCCCTCGCCTGTGCAGAGGTTTTTGGTAGCATAAAAGCTGTAGGAAGCTGCGCCCGGCATACCGTTGCCAATCAGATGGCCTTTATACCGGCTCCACAAAGCGTGTGCGGCATCTTCCGAAACATACAGGTTGTGCTGTTTGGCAATTTCATAAATGGCGTCCAAATCACAAACTTCTCCGCTGTAG
This sequence comes from Clostridiales bacterium, assembly GCA_019418545.1. Taxonomy (GTDB): domain Bacteria; phylum Bacillota; class Clostridia; order Oscillospirales; family Acutalibacteraceae; genus Heritagella_A. The sequence goes on from DYBQ01000059.1 coordinate 12,032, forward strand.
TGTACCGGTACAATAGCCCGGGTACGGGGGGTGATTTTCTTTTCGATTTCCTTGGAATCAATACAGCCTGTCCGATAATCAATATCGGCAAAAACCGGGGTAGCTCCCGTATGAATAATCGTACTGGCAGTGGAAGCAAAGGTCATGGGAGTGGTAATCACTTCATCTCCCGGGCCGATGTCCTGGGTTAGCAGAGAAACATGAAGGGCGGCCGTACAGGAGTTCACGGCTACCGCATATTTTGCGCCGACATATTCGGCGAAACGTTTTTCAAATTCAACGGTTTTGGGGCCTTTGGCCAGCCAGCCGGAACGGAGGGTATCCACTTCTTCGTTGATTTCAGCATCCGTGATATCGGGTACATTATAGGGGATAAAGGTATCTCGTTTCTGAAAATGGCTCATTGGGGCACACCGTACCTTTCCAAATGATTTTTAAATGTAAACATATCTACTGGTAAGGATAGCGCTAAAATATGAATATAATGTGAACGCGTCAGGAAGGCTTCAAAATGTGCATAGTAATGAAAGGCATAAATTTGATAAAATAATATTGACAATAGTATGGGTTTTTGATACGCTATGTATAGATTGTTGCTGCTGGCAAGAAATAAAGCAGCCCGTGAAAATTTGGAGATTGCTTGAGAAAGAAGGAGTTATGATGCAAAAAAGAAGTATTTTGACGTGTGTAATTTTATCAATTGTGACATGCGGGATTTATAGCCTGTATTGGTTTGTAATGTTAACGGAAGATGCCAACCGGCTGTCTGGCCGGCAGAGTCCTTCCGGTATTACAGCATTGCTGCTGACCATTGTGACATGCGGCATTTATGGTTTATATTGGGCCTATCAGATGGGTGAAACACTGTATGGTGCAAGAATGCAGAGAGGATACATGGGGAGCAATAATAATGTCCTGTATCTGGTGTTGGAATTTGTGTGTTATGTCGCAGGATATGCAGTGATGCAGAACGAAATCAATCAGATTATCGATGCTGATATGGCGAACTATGGCCGTTGATATGGAGTCTCGGCAGCGGCTGAAAAAGTTACTGAAAAAGGCGGCCCTTTTCTGTTTAATCGGATTAGGGTACGCCTTTTTTGCCATGTGGACACAGATTGCCATTCCATGTCCTGTCCATTTCATTACGGGGCTTTATTGTCCCGGCTGCGGGATTTCCCGAATGTGCCTGTCGCTGCTGCGGCTGGATGTAGCAGAGGCCTTTCGGTGGAATCCAGGGGTGATGATAGCGGCACCGTTTATGGGGGCCGTGTTTCTCCGGCAGGGGATTGGGTATGTTCAAACAGGGCAGAAAAAAATGAATCGATGGCAGAATGTGGTTTTATGGTGTATACTTATCTGGCTGATTGTGTTTACCATTTTGAGAAACCTTCCGGCGTTTTCCTTTTTAGCGCCGGGAGGAACTGTTATTTGAAAGGGGATTCTTCCATGATTGTGACGGTTACATTGAATCCAGCACTGGATTATCTCGCTTATGTTCCAAGGTTTTTGCCCGGAGATTTAAACCGGACCGAAAAAGAAACGGTTCTGCCGGGAGGGAAAGGCATCAACGTGTCACTGGTGCTGGCAAACCTTGGTGTGTCCAGCCGGGCGCTGGGATTTGAAGCCGGTTTTACCGGAAAGGAAATTTGCCGTTTGCTGAAGGAGGCCGGCTGTGAAACAGACTTTATCCATGCGGAGAACGGGCTTTCCCGCATCAATGTGAAGATAAAAGGGGAAGAGGAAACCGAGATTAACGGCCAGGGGCCGAAGATTTCCCAGGAGAATTTGCAGGAACTCTATGACCGTTTGGAAAAACTGAGGGAAGGGGACTATCTGGTGCTGGCTGGAAGCGTTCCGGGCAGCTTGCCGGATAACTTGTATGAAGAAATCCTTCGGCGCACTGCGCCCAAAGGGGTTTGCCCAATTGTGGATGCCTCTGGGGAACTGCTGCGGAAGGTGCTCCCTTACCGGCCATTTTTGATTAAGCCGAACCATCACGAGCTGGGGGAGCTGTTTGGAAGGAAACTTTCTGATATACAGGAAATCAGGGAGTGCGCCGGTGCGCTGCAAAAAGAAGGCGCCCGAAATGTACTGGTATCCATGGCAGGGGAAGGCGCATTCCTGCTTGCGGAAACCGGGGAAAGCTATCGGCTGGCCGCCCCAAAAGGGCAGGTAATCAATTCTGTAGGCGCGGGAGATTCCATGGTAGCGGGATTTTTGGCCGGATGGCTCAAAACAGGGCGCTATCAGGACGCATTTTCTTTGGGGGTAGCGGCAGGCAGCGCCACGGCTTTTCAGGAATGGCTGGCAGGCCGGGAAGAAATTGAAAGTTTGCTGCAAACGCTGCTATAAAGGGGGGAAAGGTTTTGCACTACAGCGCCGTTACCCAGGGGGAGTTTATCAGCCGGCCAAACCGGTTTACTGCATGGGTAAAGATAGAAGGGGAAGAAATCCTCTGCCATGTAAAAAACACCGGGCGCTGCCGGGAATTGCTGGCGCCGGGGGCACGGGTATATTTGGAAGAAAGCAGCAATCCCAACCGGAAAACCCGGTATTCGCTGATTGCCGTGGAAAAAGGGGACAGGCTTATCAACATGGATTCCCAAGCGCCAAACCGTGCAGCAGGGGAATGGCTGGCAGAGGGAGGATTATTCTCTCCGGTAACGCTGTTAAAAGCGGAAACCCGGTATGGCGCTTCCCGGTTTGACTTTTATGGAGAAAGCGGG
>DYBQ01000006.1:0-22540 GCA_019418545.1 Clostridiales bacterium
ATATATATAATATAAGTATAGAATTTACATGTATGCTTCTAAATTGAAAAAATGAGGGATATAAAAAACATTTTTCTTTTGATTCCAATGTCAAAAAATAAATTTCATACAATTATGAAAGGGTGAATTCCATGAGAAAGTCTATTGGTAAATGGTTACTTTTAATAGAGGGAATTCTGATTTGCACCTTTCTTTCATCCTGCAGTTCCTCTCTTTTCCAAACAGAAAGTGACAGCCTTTGCCTGCCTGATGTGAAATGGGGTTCCTCTATTGACGACACTCTCGCCGTTTTTGATACCACCCGGGAAGAGCTGGGAGAAAATTTTTATGCCAATGGGGATTCTGGCAGCGGTTACGCTATTTTAAAGGAAAAAACAGTATTTGGCGTAGAATGCACGGATATGCTCCTGAGCTTTGAGATGACGGCAGATAAATCTGGCTCCCTAATTTATGCCGCTATCCATTATCCGCAAAATTCCGATATGGATAAGGTGCTGTCGGAAATGAAAAAAAATTTGGGGGAATCAAGGGAAAAGGTAATATTTTATCTCTATTCCAAAAGCCCAACTACCGAAACTTGTATTTCTGACAACACAAATCAATATTGGGCAGGGGTGTCACTGGACAACAGGTTGTCTGAAGAAGATATGAAAAAAGTCGGGATATCGCCTGAAATGGCTTCCGGTCGTTATTTTACCCGCGCTCAATGGAGCACAGATTATCAAGATACCCCGTCAATCAATGGGGAAAATAAGCTTTCTGAAACTCCCAATGTGGTAATTTTGGATGCTCGGTACCTGTCAGAAATCAATAAAAAGTTGAATCCTGACTATTGACTCTCCAACCTCTGAATAAATCTTTCTGAAAATCTCCCGCCAAAGGAGGATGATTCCCATGAGAAACTTTGTGTTTCCTTTTTGCTTTCCATTATTTTTGTATGATGGTGGTGATTGTAATGATGAAAAAAGCAGCGAAAAGATTGGCGCTCTTGCTTGCGATGCTGCTGACAGTCAGCTTCCTTTCTTCCTGTAATAACTCCCCACAGCAATTGGAAAGTGATAGCCTTTGCCTGCCTGATGTGGAATGGGGCTCCTCCATTGACGACACCCTCGCCGCTTTTGATACCACCCGGGAAGAGTTAGGAGAAGACTCCTATGTCATTGGAGAATATGGCGGCGGTTACGCTATTTTAAAGGGGAAAACTGTGTTTGGCGTGGAATGCACGGATATGCTCCTGAACTTTGAAATGACAGAAAATAAATCTGGCTCCTTGTCCTATGCAGCCATCCATTATCCGCAAAATGCTGATATGGACAAGGTGTTAGCAGAAATGAAAAATATTTTTGGAGAAGCCAAGGAAGAGATAATGTTTTTCCCTTATTCCCAAAATCGGAAAAGCGGAAATTTAGTTTCTGACAGTGCAAATCAATATTGGGCTGGGGTATCGCTGGCAAACAGGTTGTCCGAAGATGAGATGGAAAAAGTAGGGGTATCGCCCGACATAGCTTTTGGGCTTTATTGTACTCGCGCCCAATGGAGCACGGATTATCAAGATACCCCGTTGGTCTATGGGGAAAATAAACTTTCTGAAACTCCCAATGTGGTAATTTTGGATGCTCGATATCTGGCAGAAATAGATGCCAAGCTGAACCCCATTACCTTTGATTCTTCAGCGTCTGAATAAGCTTTTTCTGAAAATTTGCCGCCAAAGGAGGGCGATTCCCATGAGAAACTTTGTGTTTCCTTTTTGCTTTCCATTATTTTTGTATGATGGTGGTGATTGTAATGATGAAAAAAGCAGCGAAAAGATTGGCGCTCTTGCTTGCGATGCTGCTGACAGTCAGCTTCCTTTCTTCCTGTAATAACTCCCCACAGCAATTGGAAAGTGATAGCCTTTGCCTGCCTGATGTGGAATGGGGCTCCTCCATTGACGACACCCTCGCCGCTTTTGATACCACCCGGGAAGAGTTAGGCGATAATTTTTTCCTCAGTGGGAATTTTGGAAGCGGACATGCGCTCTTGAAAGACTGTACCGTATTCGGCCAAAAAAGCACCGATATGCTTTTAAACTTTTATCAATCGGAAGATAAGGGCGGCTCCTTAGCATATGTATCCATCCATTATCCCAAAGACGCCGATATGGATAAAGTACTGGCCGAGATGAAAAGCGCTTATGGGAAGCCAGTAGAATCTATAGAATTCTGTAAGTTCAACAGTGTCTCTTTGAAAGAATATACTTCTGATGATGCTAATCAATATTGGGGTGGGCGTCTGCTGAAAGACCTTGTTAGCGGCAGTGATAAAGAGGCTTTGCAGGAATACGGCAATTTTGCAGAAAAAGGGGTGGACTTTTTCCTCTCCAATCCTTCTGTAATGGCCAGTTGGAGCACAAATTATCCCAATGGGGCAATCGAGACCAATGCAGTAGCTGGGGAAGAAAAACTTTCTGACACTCCCAATGTGGTAATTTTAGATGCAAGAACCATATTTGATGTTGAGGCAGTCGTGAACCCCATCAAAGCGTCTGAATAAGTTTTTTTGAAAATCTCCCGCCAAAGCAGGATGATTCCCATGGGAAGCTTTGTGGTATCTCTCTGCGTTCCATAATCTTTACCATGATGGTGGTGATTATAATGATGAAAAAAGCAGCGAAAAGGTTAACGGTCCTGCTCGCAATGCTGCTGACAGTCAGCTTCTTTTCTTCTTGTAGTTCCTCTATTTTAGAAACAGAAAGCGATAGCCTTTGCCTGCCTAATGTGAAATGGGGTTCCTCCATTGACGACACCCTCGCCGCTTTTGATATCACCCGGGAAGAGCTGGGAGAAGACTTCTATGCCAATGGGGATTCTGGCAGTGGTTACGCTATTTTAAAAGGCAAAAGTGTGTTTGGCGTGGAATGCACGGATATGCTCCTGAGCTTTGAGCTAACGGCAGATAAATCTGGCTCCCTAATCTATGTAGCGATTCATTATCCTAAAGATGCTGCTATGGATACTGTTATGGATGAGATGAAAAAAGTTTATGGAAATCCAGAGGAAACCGGACGTTTCCGCCGCTACGATGAACAAGAAACGGAGGAAATTGTTCCTGACAGCCCCAATCGGTACTGGTTGGGACAAGAAGCCATTCATTCTTTATCGGAAGAAGATTTAAAATCACTCAATAATATCCGACAACCCTATTATTTCGATTACTTTACCATGATTCAATGGAGTACGGATTATCAAATCTTCCCATCAGCTAATGGGGAAAATAAACTTTCCGAAACTCCCAATGTGGTAATTTTGGACGCTCGGTACCTGTCAGAAATCAATAAAAAGTTGAATCCTGACTATTGACTCTCCAACCTCTGAATAAATCTTTCTGAAAATCTCTCGCTAAAGGAAAACGATTCCTAGGGGAAGTTTTGTGGTTTCTTACTGATTTTCAGCTGGCATCAATGGTAGTTTTAATAGTTATTAAAGCAAAGGTAGCCGTAGTATTCTCAAAAACAGATAAACCCCCACTTCTGAATCAGAAGTGGGGGTTTTGCTTAATAAAAAAATATACAAAAAATTCTCCAAAGGTGTTGAATTTTAAAATGTAAAGTGCTATGATAAATGTAATTATAGATGAATTTTAGATGCTTTCGGAGTATTTTTAGGTGATATTGTAGGTTTTTAGGCTTTACAGGAAAACTATTTCAATAGATAATTGTGTAAATCACTGGGGGTGAAAAGCGGCAATAAAAATGTGAATAGCAGTTTGAAGTAAAATTTGACTGCAAAGAAAGAACGCAAAACTAGTGAAAGGCAGGGAAGAAGCAAAAATGAAAAAGACAATGATGAAGCGGTTGATGTCCTGGGTTCTGGCGGCAGCCATGGTGGTAGCTATGTTGCCTGTCAGCGTATTGGGTGCGGAATCCGGCGGAAATGTGGCGAAAATTGGAGATACAGAGTATGCCACATTGGATGAGGCAGTCGAAAAAGCAGCAGAAGGGGCAACCATTGAATTGCTTACGGACTGTGAACTGACTAAGGGATTCAATAAGACGCTGACTTTTACCGGCAACGGCAAAATTTCTATCAATAAACAACTGACCAGTAACGGAGAAGCCTGGATGTGCTTTGGTCTATACGACCCTACTCGTGTTTTAACTTTTGACGGTGCTGGCGTTGAGGTGGAATGGAATTCCGAAGTGGGTACCTCTCCCTGGCTGATGTTATCCCTGAGTGGTACGCTGAATGTAACCAACGGTGCCAAATTGACTTTTACTGTGGACAGTGGTGCAACGGGAAGCCGTAATGCCATTTATATGAATGCTGGCTCTGTAATTAATGTTACAAATGGCTCTTCCTTCACCATTAACGGAAATGAGACAGCTGGAAAAGCAGGACAGGGCATTCAACTTGATAAAACTGCACAATCAACAATAAATGTAACTGGCAATAGCAGCTTTACCATTGATGGCACAAACCGCGGCTATGTAAACAGCCCCACCATCTATGTAGAGGACTCTACCTTTGCCGTTCAAAACTGCACAAGCAATGCCTCTAATGGTGGTAAATTTACAGCTATCAACTCTGTTGTAAATTATTCCAATAATGCAGGTCATGGTTTGTCTGCAGGCAGTATTACACTTCAAAATTCTAAACTGACAGCAAATAATAACGGCAATTTCGGTATTACAGCAAGTGGCAATATTACAATTGATGGAACTTCAGTTGTGACATCCAATGGTAATGGTGCTGGTACTTCCGGTGCAGGATTGCGTGCCAGCAGTGCAGGAAGTGTTTCTATTGTTAAATCAGGAGCTAAAATTACCCTTAACAACAACTTCCGCAATGCTTTGGAAAACTATGGAACCTTTACCTTTGAAGAAGGCGTAGACTTAGAGATTATTGGAAATCATGAGCCTTCCAATGGCGGTGGTGTATATAATAATACAAATGCAACGATGGTCTTACCTTCTGATGCTGTCATTTATAACAACCATGCTGACAAGTCCGGCGATGATATTATGAGCCGCGGCTCCATTACCTTTGGTAAGGTTGGTGCTGACTGGGTTCTGGATGATTGCGACCATCTGATTGATGGCTGGTATGACGATGGCCCTTATGGTGCAAACACCAATCGTTGGGAAGCACATGCAGAAGACGCAGAGCAGAATCATATCGAACTGTGCGAAGGTTTCGACGAGGAAACTGGCTTGAAGACGGTAACAGGGGATTTGTCCCTGAAGGCCGCTCATGGCACAGACCCCAAGGATAAGGTTAGCTATCCCGGCCTCGACAAGAAGGTTGGCGATGACGACGAGGCGATGAACGACGACGATGTGGACGCAGCAGCCGGCCAGAAAGTCAACTTCCAGCTGACTTCGAACGTTCCCACCGATTTGCTGAACTATCTGAATCCCGAAGATGTCACACCGCCCTCCATTGATGGAGAAGAACCCGGCACAGCGGAAAAGGTAGAGCTTAAAGGCAGAGGAGAATATGTCCTGACCTTCCACGATAAGTTGAATGAAAAGCTGACAAATCCCGAAAACTATGTGGTTAAGATTGGCGTAACTGTTTTGACGGCAGAGCAGTATACACTCACTGCCACCGGTTTGGAAGACGGATGCAGCTTTGAGATTGCTCTTGATTTGGCGGCACTGTATGAAGCAGGCGTGATTACGGATGATGATATTAAAAACGCAACTCCCATCACTGTGACCTATGATGCAACTTTGAGTGCGGACGCCACGGCAGGTAGCTATGAAAATACCGCATGGGTAACGGCACCTAGATGGGAAACCAGTAAGGATATCGTTTATGTGAATACATACGCCATCGATATCTTTAAGTATGACCAGGCTGAACCGACCAAAGGCCTGAAAGGCGCAGAGTTCGAGCTGTATCAGAAGGATACAGAAGGCAACGTGATTGAGACCTCCAAAAAGACCTTGATTTCTGGTGCAGACGGTAAGATTCTGGTGGATGGACTGGATGCCGGAACCTATTATTTGAAAGAAACCAAAGCCCCCGAAGGCTATGTTTGCAGCACTGCAGAACTTGAAATTGTCATTCCTGAAAAGGCAGGCGTGAACAATACGGTAGGCGTTAGCTTTGCAAACTCCCAGATTCCTCACACCGGCGGCACTGGTACCCTGATGTTTACCATCGGTGGTATCGCCTTGATGGGCACGGCAGGTTTGCTGCTAGTAGTGTCCCGGAAAAAAAGAAAGGCAATAATGTCATAACCTGATAAGCTGGCTCTGCCGAGTGGTGGGGCCGGCTTACCGGTTTATTTACAGGTGCATAAAATCATCATAAAGGAGCGTGGAAAAATGAAACGAAAATTCGCAAGACGTGCTCTCAGCGGCCTTCTTTCACTGCTGATGGTTGTGGGTCTTCTGCCATTTACGGCAATGGCGGAGGGAGTTCCTGAGTATGTCACACCAGTATATCCCGCCACTTCCGATGGGGTAACGGTTACATGTGATTATGACAAAGCAAGTGATACCTACAATTTTGCAGTCACCATTGACGAGGACGCAAATGCTGATACCCTCAATGTAAACGTGATGGAAGCTCTGAATGTGATAAATGAGTTTACCAGCCCGGGTGACAGCTGTAATTTTAGGGTTCAAGTAATCAATAATTCCAGCTATAATTATGGATATGTGGATAATAGCTTAGTATTGGGAACTGCGCCTTATGATTTAAGCTTTGATGATGATCAGAATCCCGAAAATTGGGAAAAAGCACTTGCTTTTGATGGCCTTCCCATTTATATGGGTTCTATGAATGACATTTATCGCTGCAATAATAGCGCGCTGGAAGCACTGAATCCCGACATAGCTACAGGTACTGTCTCGGTTGAATTGGGCGATGAAAAGATTGCTCAATGTTTGGTTGCTAAGGGATATAACGGAATTGAAGATTTGGGAAAATATTATCTGGATTACTATAATGAAACACATCCAGACTCCCAGGTTACCGATTTAATGGCGGCGGATATGGCTTTTATCAAGGATTTGTTCCGCTGCAAAGGCGGGAAACTCATTGAAGTCCGCGAATCCTGTAAGGATGTTGCAAAATTAGGATATTATTACCTGTATAATTATCTTATTACTGTCAATGGTGAACCGCTGGCCACCTATATGGAAAAGGATTCTGCCTCCTTGGCAAAATTGAACGGTGAATTCCAGGAAGCTATTGCGGTACCGTCCGGCAAAGCAGGGGAGATTACACTGACTGCCCAATTGAGCGGACCGGATACTACGAACACCTATGCAAATCATGTCATGCTTGGCGGGCTTTCTTTTGTACTGGAAAAAGGAGAAGCCAAAGAGAGTTATCCCGGCCTCGACAAGAAGGTTGGCGATGATGATGAGGAAATGAATGATGACGATGTGGACGCAGCAGCCGGTCAGAAAGTCAATTTCCAGCTGACTTCGAACGTTCCCACCGATTTGCTGAACTATTTGAATCCCGAAGATGTCACACCGCCCTCCATTGATGGAGAAGAACCCGGCACGGCAGAAAAGGTAGAGATTGCAGGCAGAGGAGAATATGTTCTGACCTTCCACGACCAGCTGAACGCAATGCTGACAAATCCCGAAAACTATGTGGTCAAGATTGGCGAAACTGTTTTGACGGCAGACCAATACACACTCACTGCCACCGGTTTGGAAGATGGGTGCAGCTTTGAGATTTCCCTTGATTTGGCGGCACTGTATGAAGCAGGTGTGATTACGGATGCTGACATTGAAAATGCAACCCCCATCACAGTGACCTATGATGCAACTTTGAGTGCAGAAGCAGTTGCAGGTGAATATGAGAACGAAGCGTGGGTAACCGCACCGGAATGGACGACTGAAAAAGATATTGTTTATGTGAATACATATGCCGTTGATATCTTCAAATACGACCAGGCGGACAATACTGGCTTGGCAGGCGCGGAGTTTGAACTGAAAAACAGCGAGGGCGAAGTGATTTCTACAGTCACTTCCGGTAAAGACGGCCATGTTGTCATTGATGGACTGGACGCCGGTACCTATACGCTGACAGAAACGAAGGCACCCGAAGGCTATGTAAAGAGTGACACTCCGCTGACGATTGTGATTCCGGATGATGCAGACGAAACCTTTACCGTCAATGTGAACTTTGCCAACTCCCAAATTCCTCACACCGGCGGCACCGGTACCCTGATGTTTACCATTGGTGGTATTGCCTTGATGGGAACAGCAGGTTTGCTGCTGGTGGTATCCCGTAAAAAAAGAAAGGCATAATGTCATAATCTGATAAGCTGGCTCTGCCAAGTGGTGGGGCCGGCTTGCCGGCCTATTTGCTGGTATAAAATTCACCATAAAGGAGCGTAGAAAATGAAACGGAAATTTGCAAGACGTGCTCTCAGCGGACTGTTGTCACTGCTGATGGTTGTGGGCCTGTTGCCTCTTACGGCGATGGCAGAAGGGATTCCTGAATATATCACACCGGTATATCCTGCTACCTCCGATGGAATAACGGCCACAGCAGAGCAAACTGGCGGTGGTTTATGGGACCCAATTTATACAATTACGGTAGAAATCGACGAGGATACAACTGCTGAAAAGTTGGATGTTAATGTTGCGGAAGAGTTTGCAGATATTTTGCAATATGCAAAGCAAATTCCTGGCGCGACAATGACAGTGAATATTGAAGTAATAAACCATTCTCAATACAATTATGGATATGCTGATAATAGTTTGGTGTTGGGAACTGCACCTTATGATGTAACAGAAGATTCGTCATATACGGATGGGGAAGCAGTATCAGCATTTGATGGTTTTACAGTCTATATCGGTTCTTGGAATGATGTTACCCGCTCCTATAATGACGCGCTAAAAGCACTGGATATAGGTATAAACGGGAGCAGCAGTAATTCAGAAATTGTCAAAGCTTTAAGTGATGAAAATCTTTCTGCATGTCTGAAAAATGCAGGTTACGAAAATGGAGTTGCTGATTTAGGAAAATACTATATTGATTACTATAATGAGACACATGATACTTCAATTAGCGATTTAAAAGAAGCTGATATGGATTATCTAGTCAACATTTTTAAATGTATGCAACATGATGTTGACTATGGCCAACACAATGATACAGGTATTCGAGAGACTTGTCCGGAAGTTGCAGAATTGGGCTACTACTATTTGTATAACCACCTTGTTACTGTCAATGATGAACCGCTGGCCACCTATATGGAAAAGGATTCTGCTTCCTTGGCAAAATTGAACGGTGAATTTCAGGAAGCCTTGGCTGTGCCAGCTGGTGAAATGGGAAAAATCGTGTTGGTATCCGAATTGAATGCTGCCGACACTGCTAACTGCTATCAGAATCATGTTCTCCTTGGTGGGCTTTCTTTTGCACTGGAAAAGGGAGAAGCCAAAGAGAGCTATCCCGGCCTCGATAAGAAGGTTGGCGATGATGATGAGGAAATGAACGACGACGATGTGGATGCAGCAGCCGGTCAGGAAGTCAATTTCCAACTGACTTCGAACGTTCCCACCGATTTGCTGAACTATTTGAATCCCGAAGATGTCACACCGCCCTCCATTGATGGAGAAGAACCCGGCACGGCAGAAAAGGTAGAGATTGAAGGCAGAGGAGAATACGTCCTGACCTTCCACGATAAGCTGAATGAGAAGTTGACAACCCCCGAAAACTATGTGGTTAAGATTGGCGAAACTGCTTTGAGAGCAGACCAGTACACACTCACTGCCACCGGTTTGGAAGACGGATGTAGCTTTGAGATTGCTCTTGATTTAGCGACACTGTATGAAGCAGGCGTGATTACGGATGCTGATATTGAAAATGCAACCCCCATCACTGTGACCTATGATGCGACTTTGAGTGCAGATGCCACGGCAGGCAGCTATGAAAATACCGCATGGGTAACCGCACCGGAATGGGCGACTGAAAAAGATATTGTTTATGTGAATACATATGCCGTTGATATCTTCAAATACGACCAGGCGGACAATACTGGCTTGGCAGGCGCGGAGTTTGAACTGAAAAACAGCGAGGGCGAAGTGATTTCTACAGTCACTTCCGGTAAAGACGGCCATGTTGTCATTGATGGACTGGACGCCGGTACCTATACGCTGACAGAAACGAAGGCACCCGAAGGCTATGTAAAGAGTGACACTCCGCTGACGATTGTGATTCCGGATGATGCAGACGAAACCTTTACCGTCAACGTGAGCTTTGCCAACTCCCAAATTCCTCACACCGGCGGAACGGGAACGCTGCTGTTCACTTTTGGCGGTATCGCGCTGATGGGCACCGCAGGCTTGCTGCTGGTGGTATCCCGGAAAAAGAAGAGAGCCTGATAAATGAAACATGCCGGCCCTGTCGGGAAGGCCTGACAGGGCCGGCAGCGGTTCAGCGGCTTCAAGCGGTGGAAGAGAGGGCGTAAGCCCTTGAGGAAAAATAAAATTCACAAAGGAGTGGAAGAAATGAAACGGAAGTTTGCAAGACGTGCCCTCAGCGGCCTTTTGTCGCTGCTGATGGTTGTGGGCCTTCTGCCCTTTACGGCAATGGCGGCGGAAAGAGGTCCCAAGGTTAATAATGTGGATATCCAGTATGTTTCCAGCGATGAAGAGGAAAAAGACCTGTCATTTTTGAAAGAAATTGCTCCTGTTCCAATTGATAAGGAGACGGATTTAAACTGGCCTCATATTTTTGATGGAAATGCTAATTATGGTGGTTTCTATGAAATCCCTTCTCCTGAAAAAACCTCCTACTATGATTTTGAGACCGATACGTTGTATGTATTGGACTACATTGAATGGGATTATCTTGACAAAGATGGAAATCCTACAAGATTGACAGGAGACCATGACAGCGACTTTATTGGTAACCATGGCGACTATTCCCCGACTACCCAAACAACTATTTACAACGATACCGAGACTGTAAAAATTGTTTATCACTGGTATGTTCTTAATGAGGAATCAGAGCCGGATTTGCTGAATTATATCACCAGTCTTGAGCGTACAGTATACAGCAATAATGAGGCAATAGAAGCCAATTCTGAAAATGTCTATACAGTGGAAAGCCGGGAAAATCTGACAGTAGAGTATTCTACCAGTATGGATATGAAAAACCTGACTTTTGCTTCTACAGGTGAAGATGCTTGGTTTGTCATGAATTTCGGAATGAGCTCCATCAGTGATAATAGCCTTATCGATTTAATTTTTACCTTTGATGATGCCATTGATGTGACCAAAAGTGACTTTTCAAAGGCTGTTTTGACCAGTGACATGTTTGAGATGAACCCGAATGATATTATCATTAACGGTCAAACGGTAGTGATGCCCTGTTACTGGAATAGCGAAAAAGCGTTAGCGGCCAAAAATGCTGGAACTTTGCAGACGTTGATTACGCTGAACAATGTAAAGTTGTCCATAAAGAATGAAGGCTGGGTATATGACAGCGCGGCCGGTGGCTATAAATTGGAAATTCACAATACTGGCATAGTAAAAGGCGTATCTATTATTAATAGTCGTATGATGGAATCAGGAACTATTGACGGCGGCAGCAAGACCGATGACTTCACCCTTATCAGCACCGAAAAGGTCAGCGTGCCCGGTATGAACAAAACTATCGTATTGGAAGACGGTACGGAAGTGGATGCCGACACCGCTGCAGCTGGCGATGAAGTGGATTTCAAACTCAACTCTACTGTACCCGAAAATTTGAAGGAAATAATTAAGTATGAGGTGGGCCAAGAGGGCGATGAGTTTGCAGATGGCACCGCAGAGGGAGAGTATACCTTAACATTCCATGACCAAATGGACGATGTTTTTGTGAATCCGACCAATTATGTGGTTAAAATTGGTGACAGACAGCTGACCGCAGAGCAGTATACCATTCGTACCAATAATTTGGCAGACGGATGTGATTTTGAAATTGACTTGGATTTAGCGGCTCTGTATAATGATGATGTTATCACCGATGCCGACTTGGGAATTACTCCCATTACGGTGACCTATACAGCCACTTTGGCCGAAGATACCACTGCTGGCGAGTATTACAACACCGCTTGGGTCACCTTCCCGAAGGATGAGTCTGCCCATGATACCGTAACGGTAGAAACTTTTAAAATTAAGATTTTCAAGTACGATCAAGCGGATAATACGGGCCTTGCAGGTGCAGAGTTTACATTGACTGACAGCAAAGGTACAGTGATTGCTACGGCTACTTCTGGCGAAGACGGTTATGCGGTCATTGACGGTTTAGATGCAGGGACCTATTATCTGACCGAAATCAAGGCTCCCGAGGGCTATGTAAAGAGCGATACTCCGCTGACTATCGTGATTCCAAAGGATGCTGATGGTGAGAATGTGGTGAGTGTAAGCTTTGCCAACTCCCAGATTCCTCATACCGGCGGTACTGGTACCCTAATGTTTACCATTGGAGGTATCGTGATTATCGCAACAGCAGGCATTCTTCTGCTGGTATCCCGGAAAAAGAAAAAAACTGACGCATAATCATTACGGGCCGTTTTGATTGGTTTCAAACGGCTGGCGGGGGGAGAGATGTTCTTCCTCCGCTTTCCCTGTTTTATCTCGGGGCCTTTCCCCGATACAGTGGTTACAGGGAGAAAGGAGCCTGCAGTATGAAACGAAAACCTCGGATTACTACCGTACTGATTATCCTGCTTTTTCTTATAGGACTAGGTGTCTTGTTATATCCAACTGCCAGTGATTTATACTATCGCTGGCAAGCTCAAAGAGAAATTGAAGCTTATAATCAGGCAACGGGGCAGATTGCTGAAGTTTCTGGAGAGGATTATTCCGAGCTTTGGGCAGCTGCTGAGGCTTATAATCAGCAGCTTGCTCAGCAGGGAAACGCGGCGTTGGATGTTTCAGAAGAAGAGGAAGCAGAAATTTTTCAACTGCTAAACCCTCTTGGAAACGGTATGATGGGCAGCATTGAAATCCCAGCAATCCAGGTGAATATTCCGATTTATCAGGGGATTGGGGAAAAAGCATTGCAATCTGGTGCAGGTTTTTGGTTAGGAACCAGCTTGCCTACCGGAGGACCCAGTACTCATTGTGTGATTACCGCTCATAACGGATTGGTAAAAGCAAAAATGTTTACGGATTTGGATAAGCTGCAAATTGGAGACCAATTTACCTTGCATATTCTTGATAGAAATTTGACCTATGAGGTTGACCAGATTTTAGTCACTGAACCGGAGGATACCAGTGCTCTGCAAATAGTTGAGGGAAAAGACTATGTTACACTGTATACTTGTACGCCTTATGGAGTGAATACCCATCGCCTTCTTGTGCGCGGGGTACGAGTAGAAGGGGACGATAGCTCCAACGGAACAGATTGGAACAGTATTGTGCTGATGGGATGGCTTTTAGGATTTATATTAGTTTTGTTGCTTCTGCTTTTGGCGGCGCTATTTTATTGGAAGCACAGAAAGAAAAAGAGTCGCCAGAAGGGAGGAAAGTCATGATGTGCAGCTATAAAAAATTTAAACATGTGAAAAAACCAGTTTTGTTAGGAATCATCATGTTGTTAATCACAGTCCTGTGTATTCCGGCAGCGGCAGCGGGAACATCGTCACTGACTCTGGTTTTCAGTCAAGATGGAATGGTTTTCAACTTATATCGAACGGCTGATTTGGAGCCTGATGGAAGTTATACCTTTTCAGGTCAGTTTAAAGATTGTCCAGTAGAGCTTCCAGGTTATGATTGGTTGGAAACGGCTGTTGAAGTGGCAGCTTATGCAGAAGACAAGCAGCCTGATGCACAAAAGACTATTTCAGGGGGTTCGCTTACATTTTCTGATTTGCAAGAGGGACTTTATTTGGTAACGGGAACATCGTTGGTTTCCCAGGGAATTCGGTATACACCAGTACCTTTTCTGGTGCGGATAGAAAATGGCAATGTTACCTCTTATGTAAAATCCGACCAGGAAATTGTGGAAGAGCCTACGGTAACTTATCAGGTGAAAAAGGTATGGAAAGATGATGATGCAGAGAGTCGTCCCAATTCTGTAACAGTTAAGCTTTTAAAAGATGGTTCTCTGTTCCAAGTCGTTACTCTTAGCGCGGAAAATGGCTGGAGTTATAGCTGGAAAGATACTGGCGAGCACACTTGGCAAGTACAAGAAATTCAGGTACCAGAAGATTACACTGCAACAGTTAGCCATCAAGGGAATATTTTTACCATTACCAATACTCTGAGTTCTTCCAGTCAGCCTTCACCCGGACCAGGCACAGGAGAAAATATGATGCTTTGGTGGCTGGCAGGCATGGCTGCGATTTCGTCTCTAATGGTAATTGTAATTATTAGGCATCAAAAAGTGCGTTTGTGAAAAAACAAAACCCTCCCGAAAAGTAAGTGCTTTCCGGGAGGGTTTTTTGTTTCTCAAGAGTAGTTTAGTTTAAATCCATCATTTTGGCACTAACGCCATCCATCTCATTAAAAGCAGCCAGCATTTTATCAATGGTTTCTTTGTCTCCACAGGCCTGCAGCATAATTACGCCGTCATCAGAGCAAAATTCTTCGCTGGTTTCATGAAGACCGACGCGAAGGCGGATATTGCAGCCAAAATTAGTGAGTGTTTTTTGCAGATTCAGCGCGTTGCTTCTCCGATGGTCAACCCGCAATCCGATAATGTAATAGCAATTCATCACAAAACCTCTTTTCTTTAAATATTCCTGTTTATCAGTACAGGATTTTCCGAATTTTTACAAATATAGTATAACATGATAACAGGGAATTATACAACGCTTTTATCACTATTGTTCCCATATTTTCAAAGGTATACTCTTTTCTTTCCGCTCATATGTTTTCATAGGAAAAGGGGGGATATTCTGTGAAGATAATCAGAAAGCCTGGAAAGAAAAAACTGATAGCCTTGCTTGCCTCTCTTGGGATTGTAACAGTGGGGATGTTTGTTTTTCCTCGTGGAGGGGAAAATATGGAACCGTCCTTTCAGCTTGAAGGGGCCACTGCCGACCAGAGAGTAGCATTTTTGGCGCAATTTGGTTGGGAAGTGGAGGCAGAGCCTCTGGAAATTCGGGAGGTGGTGATTCCTGAAACATTTGATGATGTGTATAATCGGTATAATGCATTACAGCAGGAGCAGGGGATGGACTTACTGCCATATGCAGGAAAAACATGTAAACAATGGATTTACCGAATCACGAACTATCCGCTATCTGGAGAGGAAGTAAGAGCTGTATTGCTGGTATATGACGGGGTCGTTATTGGGGGGGATATCAGCTCGGTAGAGCTAAACGGTTTTATGACAGGCTTTTCAGGAGAGACAGAAGAAGGGGAAATTTCTCAGGAAAATACAGAAGAGACGGAAGAGACAGAAGATACCGCAGCTATTGCAGAAGAAATCGCAGAGGATGCATGGCCAACAGATTGATTTTGTGGATTTCCCTTTACATCCCAAAGCGTGAGCTGTACAATGAATGTAGAGTAGAAAGGACGCAGAAAGGGTGGAGCATCTTGGCATTGGAACGTCTGGACAAGATATTGGCATCACAGGGAGTTGGAAGCCGGAAGGATGCAGGGGCGCTGATACGCAAGGGTGCAGTGGAAGTTAACGGCCAGGTAGTGCGCCGTCCTGAAGAAAAAGTAGATGGGGAAAGAGATACGGTTTGTGTTTGCGGAAAGTCTTTGAAAATAAAAAAGTATCTGTATATTATGATGAACAAACCAAAAGGTGTACTGTCTGCTGCCAGAGACAGCCGAACACCAACGGTAATTGATTTGCTGCCGGAAAGCCTTCGAAGAAGAGGGCTGTTTCCGGCAGGAAGATTGGACAAGGATACAACAGGCCTTTTAATTATTACAGACGATGGGGAAATGGCCCACCGGATGCTTGCCCCCAAAAAGCATGTGATGAAACGGTATGAAGCCATTTTGGATATCCCTGCTGATGAGAGTGATGTAGCTGCTTTTGCAGAAGGAATCCCTTTGAAAGATTTTGTGTGTATGCCTGCCAGCTTAGAGTTGGAAAATGGGACATGTATCGCTAGAGTGGAAGTGCAAGAGGGAAAATTCCATCAGGTGAAGAGAATGTTTGCTGCGAGAGGGAAAACAGTTCTTTCACTGAAAAGGTTACAGGTTGGAAAGCTGAATTTGGATGAACATCTTCAGCCTGGAGAATCACGAGAACTAACAGCAGAAGAAGTGGCGCTCATTTTTTCATAGCAAGTTGTACCAAATTGAGCGAAATCCTTTGGGATTTAGAAGATTTTCATAAACTCTAAACGTAAAGTTTGGGTAAATCCAGTCTACAAAGTTGGACGTAATTCTGGTATACTTACTTCAGTAAATCTCTTATGGGTTTCTATATCATAAGAATTTAGGGTAATTTAAAACAACAGTCTGCAGGAGGTTAATTATGGCAAGTGTTACTTTAAAAAATGTTTACAAAATCTACGCTGGCGGCGTAACAGCAGTTACTGATTTCTGCCTGGATATTGCTGATAAGGAGTTTATCATTCTGGTTGGTCCTTCCGGCTGCGGTAAGTCCACCACTCTGAGAATGATTGCTGGCTTGGAAGAAATCAGCAAAGGCGAGCTGTACATCGGCGACACTCTGGCAAATGATGTGGCTCCTAAGGACCGCGATATTGCAATGGTGTTCCAGAACTACGCTCTGTATCCCCATATGACCGTTTATGACAACATGGCTTTTGGCCTGAAGCTGCGTAAAACTCCTAAGGACGAAATCAAGCGCCGCGTGGAAGAAGCAGCTCGCATTCTTGATATCTCCCACCTCCTGGACAGAAAGCCCAAGGCTCTTTCCGGTGGCCAGAGACAGCGTGTTGCTCTGGGCCGTGCTATCGTTCGTGACCCCAAGGTCTTCCTGCTGGACGAACCGCTTTCCAACCTGGACGCTAAACTGCGTGCACAGATGAGAACCGAGATTGCCAAGCTGCACAAGAGACTGGGAACCACCTTTATCTATGTTACCCACGACCAGACCGAAGCTATGACCATGGGCGACCGCATCGTGGTTATGAAGGACGGCTTCATTCAGCAGGTTGATACTCCTCAACACCTGTATGATTTGCCCTGCAATGAGTTTGTTGCTGGCTTCATGGGTTCTCCTCAAATGAACTTTATCGATGCTGTTGTTGGCAAGTCTGGCAGCGATTTGACTCTGACCTTTGGCAAGTGCACCATCAAGGTTCCTGCCAACAAGGCTGCTGGTACCGATTTGGCCAGCTATGTGGGTAAGGATGTTGTGTTTGGTATCCGTCCTGAGGACGTACATGACGAGCCTGACTTCCTGGCAAAAGTTCAGGAAGGTATTACCGAGGCTGACGTGGAAGTTACCGAATTGATGGGTGCTGAAACTTATCTGTATCTGAACTGCGAAGGCAACGCTATTACTGCTCGTGTTGAGCCTACCAGTACGGCTAAATCCGGCGATAAGATTAGAATTGCTTTCGATTTGAATAAGATGCATGTGTTCGATAAGGAAACTGAGAAGACCATTTTGAACTAATTCATTTTGTACTTATGCAGGCCGCGCAAGTTTTGCGCGGCCTGTTTTTTATGCTTTAAATTTTTATAACAAAACTCCCGCGGCCTCCATGAAACCGCGGGAGTTTTTATTACAGATGAGATTCTTCTTTTGGGGTATTGCAACGAAGAGTGATAAGTTGATTATGGAATGTTTCAGCAGGTGCTGGTTGAGAAGAAAAGATACGCCGCCAACCAATAAAAATACCTAAGATAGTAAATATAATGCAATAGACATATTCCAAAACAAATGCAAAGGCAAACTCACTTTGCCGCATTAATAACGGAAGCAGGGAAAATGACATGGAAAAGGTAAATCCTTGGCTTGCAATGGCGGATAAAACACAAAGCAAAGCGATTAGCGGTGCAGCCACAGCACTCAGCACCGTACAAATGATGCGGCCGGTAGAAGTATCGGGGCCTTTCAGCAGCTTATATCCCCAGAATCCCAGAAGGGGTGGCAGCAGGTATAAAATAGCAAGACTGTATTCCAAGAAATAATAGGCAGCAAACTGAGGAATTCCCCCAATGAATAGGCCTAGAAGAGCACCGATGATTCCAGTTATATAATTTCCAGAAGGGGCAGATGGCGCATGACTTTCTTCTGTATAAGTGGCTGGAGGGAAAGCCTGTACAGCGCAGCTTTCATGTACAGGTGCATATCTGTCCTGCACCATACATAATGCATCACAATGGTCTTTTCCGCAGAAGGGGCAATATACCAGCGGGATTACATTGCACTGTGAAAAGCACTGGAAAACCACAGCCAATGAATATCCATACATTTCGTCAATATTCTCTCCATGAAAAACAAGGGTAAAAGAAGCACAATCAGGGCGGCATAAAATTTTGGAAGCAGTACGTTTGGCAAACTGTATGGCTAGTTTCCCCTGCAAAATTCCCGGTTGGGCGATATTTCCTGTAACTGTAATACGCCATTGTTTGTTGGATAGATATTGCACCAAAACGGGGAATTCGTTTTCAACACCATATGCAATACGTTCAGCAATGCCATATCCCTTTGAGCGGAAAAAATCTTGAAAAATTTGTAAGTCCATGTAGTTCCTCCTCAAATATACGCTGTTTTTGCCAGCTTTTTTCTTATTTTATCATGTTTAAGGCAAAGGCGCTACTTTTTTTTCAAAAGTCCTACAAATATACTTGACAAATCGGTTAGTAAGTGCTAACCTATATCTGGTTAGAAAACACTAACTTTTCCGTATGGACTATGTGACAAAAGGAGCCGATGATGATGCCGTTAACAATGCTGCAAGTTGGGGAAAGTGAAACTATCAAAAGAATTGGCGGTAGAGAGGATACCCGGCGTTTTTTGGAAAATTTGGGCTTTACGTCCGGGGGAGAAGTTACAGTGGTAGCGCAAATGGGCGGAAATGTAATTGTCAGTATCAAAGATTCCCGTGTAGCTGTTAGCCGGGAGATGGCCAGCAAAATTATGGTGTAAAACTCTTTTGGGTTTTATAAAGCCGCATGTGCGGCAATAAAAGCATACAGAAGTCTCAACTACTTCTGCTAATTACAAGGAAGGGGCATGGATATGCAGACATTAAGGCAGGCCCAGGTAGGCAGTACTGTCAAAGTGGTAAAGCTCCATGGAGAAGGTGCCGTTAAGCGCCGGATTATGGATATGGGAATTACCAGAGGTGTTTCTGTAACAATTCGAAAAGTAGCGCCGCTGGGTGACCCAGTAGAGGTTACTGTGCGGGGGTATGAATTATCCCTGCGAAAAAGCGATGCTGAAATGGTAGAAGTAGAATAATTTTTTACCATTAAGTTAGTTTTAACTAATCTGGTGCGAATTTTGAAGGGGGAAGCAAGCAATGAAAATCGCCTTGGCAGGCAATCCCAACAGCGGAAAAACAACACTGTTTAATGCGTTGACCGGCTCCAATCAATTTGTAGGTAACTGGCCTGGCGTAACGGTTGAAAAAAAAGAAGGAAAACTAAAAGGATTTCAAGAGGTAATCCTCACAGACCTTCCCGGAATTTATTCGTTGTCACCGTATACACTGGAAGAAGTGGTGGCCAGAAACTATTTGCTGCAGGAAAAACCTGATGCGATTTTAAACATCGTTGACGGCACCAATTTAGAGAGAAACCTGTATCTTACTACTCAATTGCTAGAGCTGGGCATACCGTTGGTAATGGCTATCAATATGTCTGATGTGGTAGCAAAAAATGGAGAAAAAATCGATACTGTGGCCTTGGAAAAAGCACTGGGCTGTACGGTGGTAGAGATTTCTGCCTTAAAGGGAACCGGTATCAAAGAGGCAGCCCAGCACGCAGTTTTGGCAGCAAAAGCCAAAAAAGCAGGGAAGGTTATCCACCGTTTTCAGGAAAAGGTAGAACAGGTGCTGGACGAAATTTCGTCCAAATTAGTTGATATTCCAGAGGAACAGAAGCGTTTTTATGCTATCAAGCTGTTTGAGCGGGATGAAAAAATCAAGGAGAATTTGCAGACTATTCCCAAAATTGAACCTATGATTGCAGCTTTGGAAGACGAATTAGATGATGATGCAGAATCTATCATTACTAATGAGCGTTATGAATACATCGCTTCTATTATCAAGGGCTGTTATAAAAAACGGAAAGCCCGCGGCATGACTACTTCTGATAAAATTGACCGCGTTGTCACCAACCGTTGGGCTGCGCTTCCAATTTTTGCTGTTGTCATGTTTATTGTCTATTATCTTTCTGTTACGACAGTAGGCACCATTTTTACCGACTGGGCTAACGACGGTTTGTTTGGAGACGGCTGGCATTTGGCTGGTATAGGGGCAGAAGCCTATTCAGAGGCTTCTGATGCGTACAATTTGGAAAGCAGCAAGGTAGATGCCTACATAGAAGCTGCCGGGGAAGCCGGTGTGGATATCGAGGCGATTTCTGCTATGCGCGAAGAAGGCGAAATGGATACAGCAGTTATCAACGAATTTGAGACGGCAGCGGCTGCCGTTCCGGTAGAGGGTACGCTGGATATCTATAACGATGATACCGGTGAAGTGGAAGAAACCTTGACAGTCACGGCTGATGATTTTGCCGAAGCAATAGAGACGGAAGAGCCAGACCCAAACGCTTATGGTGTGTGGGTTCCTGGTATTCCCGTATTGGTGGGGAATGGTCTGAATGCTATTCACTGCGCAGCGTGGCTTCAGGATTTGATTTTGAATGGTATCATCGCCGGTGTAGGAGCTGTTCTTGGTTTTGTACCTCAGATGCTGGTGTTGTTCCTGCTGCTGGCTATTTTGGAATCCTGCGGTTATATGGCCCGTATTGCCTTTATTATGGACCGTATTTTCCGAAAGTTCGGCCTCTCTGGGAAATCCTTTATTCCCATGCTGATTGGTACTGGCTGCGGGGTTCCTGGAGTAATGGCTTCCCGAACCATTGAAAACGACCGTGACCGAAAAATGACCATTATGACCACTACCTTTATCCCGTGCAGTGCCAAACTGCCGATTATTGCCCTGATTGCCGGCGCTTTGTTTGGCGGTGCTTGGTGGGTAGCGCCCAGTGCTTACTTTATCGGTGTGGCCGCTATCGTTATTTCCGGTATCATTCTCAAGAAAACAAAAATGTTTGCAGGTGACCCGGCCCCCTTTGTTATGGAACTGCCAGCCTATCACTGGCCGACTGTGGGCAACGTACTCCGCAGTATGTGGGAGCGCGGCTGGTCCTTTATCAAAAAGGCCGGAACAGTCATCCTGCTCGCTACCATCTTTGTCTGGTTTACTTCTGGCTATGGATTCAGCGAAGACGGCTTTGGCCCGGTAAGTATGGAAAATAGCATCCTGGCCGCCATTGGCAACGCGATTGCCTGGATTTTTATTCCCTTGGGCTGGGGCGACTGGAAATCTGCTGTGGCCGCCTTTACGGGCCTGATTGCCAAGGAAAACGTGGTAGGAACTTTTGGCGTGCTCTTTGGTGGGTTTGACGAAGTAGCCGAAAATGGTTGGCAGGTTTGGGCCATGATGCGGGAATCCTTTACGGCTGTGTCTGCCTATTCCTTCCTGGTGTTTAACCTGCTGTGCGCACCCTGTTTTGCAGCAATCGGCGCCATTAAGCGGGAGATGAACAATGCCAAGTGGACTTGGTTTGCGATTGGCTATCAGTGTGGATTTGCCTATGTGGTTTCCCTGTGCATTTATCAAATTGGTACGTTGTTTACTACGGGCGCTTTTGGAGTATTTACCGTGATTGCTTTCTTGCTGGTAATTGGTATGATTTATCTCTTGGTGCGTCCGTATCATGAAAGTAATACCTTGCGGACCCGCGTTCGCGTATAAGTTTATAGAAAAGGAGGAATTTCCATGCTTGATTTTTTATTGGAAAACTGGGGAACTCTATTGGTGGGGTTGCTGATTTTGGCAGCTGTATCGGGGGTTATCATCAAAATGGTGCGGGATAAAAGGCAGGGGAAAGCCTCCTGCTCCTGTGGCTGCGGCGGATGCAGTGGTTGTGGAGGAAGCAGTATTTGCCATGGACATACCCACTACATTGAAAAATAGACTTTTAGATTTTAAAGAAAGGGCACGGCTGCGGCCGTGCTTTTTCTACTAAATAAAAGGAAGTGGTAGTATGAAGCTTTCCCGGGCCCAAATTCAATATTTACTGATAATTTACGAAATGCTGGAAAAAGGGCCGGTTCGTTTGCGGGATGTTGCCGAGGCGATGCAGGTGAGCAAACCCAGTGTGCATGGGATGGAAGAGCAGTTTGTTCGATTGGGGTTGTTGGCAAAAAAACGATATATGCCTATTCAAATGACGGCAGAGGGAAAAAGAGTGGTAAAGGAATATCAAAAACAGCTATATGTGCTGAGCGGGCATTTGGAGAAATCACTCTATCTTCCGGCAGCAGTTGCCAGAGAAAGTGCATTGGCCCTGCTGGGAGAATGGCCAGAAGAATATAGAGTCAGCGTCTTTCTGCATTTATCCCAATCACCAGCAAAATAGCGGACATCTTCTTGATGTCCGCTATTTTGCTATATTACTGATTTAAGC
>DYBQ01000006.1:22550-81226 GCA_019418545.1 Clostridiales bacterium
CCCGCCGCATCATGAGCCATGAAATCCCAGCCAGCAGCACACTGCACACCAGCGCTGTTACTACAGGCACCATGGGATAGATTCCATCCGGGAGATACCCACTGATTAGCATTGAGATTTTTTGCAGCAGCCAGGTATATCCTCCGCGCAGAAGGGGCTTATCTGCCATAGGAAGCAGAATAAACAGAGTGCCGGGAGTTAGAATGGAGACCAGAATCTTTCCTGTTTTAGGCAAGCGATAATAGAGGAGCGTAATGGCAAACCCTGCCCAACCTAAAACCAGGCAAGCCGCAAAAATCCATAAAAGTTCCTGTACAAGAAAAAGAAGGGTGGGCTCAGGATATCGCAAGGGCTGATACAGCTGTGAATAAACACCGCGATAATGGAAAAACTGCCTCAAAATCAGCTCCATCACCAAAGAAACAACTGCCTCCAACAGGGAAAGCGCCGCCAAAGATATGCTCCAGCCAATAAACTGGTTTTTTCGGGAAATTCCGTTTTGCTGAAAAAAACGAAAGGTTTCCCGGAAAGCAACCAGGCCGCTGACCAGTGTGAAAATCATAAAGGTAAGTTCAAACCCGGAAATGGAATAGTCAACATCATCGCTTTGAATCGTATGAAAAAACAGCCCGGAAGAAATCGTAAGTCCAAAAATCACACCAAATGCAATTAAAAAGGAATTCCGCAGATTATTTGCATAGTATTTAGCCGCCATTTTCATCAAAAATTCCCTCCATTCTCTTCTGTCATAGCCACAAACAGTTTTTGTAAATCCATTCGTCCCATTTCCAATGTGGCAGGCATTTCTTTTTCAGGTTTGCCATATATGACTGCTGTTTTTAATCCGCCGATAGATTGTTGGGATAGAACCTGTTTTCCGGTGATGTAGGCATCTATGTCTGCCTGTTTTCCGCTGATTGTATAACCGCTGTGCAGAAGTTCTTCACAGGTTTTGTGACACAACACTTTTCCATCGTGAAGAATGATGACTTCTTCCAGAAGAGAAGCAGCCTCCTCAATCAAATGAGTGGAAAGGACAATGGTGCGGGGATTTTTCCCATAGCTGTCCAAAAGTTCCCGATAAAACAGCTCCCGATGCCCGGCATCCAGACCCAGAACCGGTTCGTCCAGCAAAAGATAGGGAACATCCACAGATAAAGCAGTAATCAGTTTATAAATGGAGCGATAACCGGTGGAAAGTTTGCTGGTTTTCTTTTTGGGGTTCAACCCGAATTTTGTACACAGGGCATGAGCGTATTCCAAATCAAAATTGCCATAAAACTGCTGAGTCCAGTAAAAGGCTTTTTCTACGGTCATTTCTTCAGGATACAATTCCTGCTGTCCCATATAAAAAACCTTTTTTAATGCCTTTTCGTTTTCCAATGAAATTTCTCCATCAATCAGAATCTCTCCGCCAGTTGTAAACAACCTTCCAGTAATGCAGTTGAGCAAAGTGGTTTTGCCTGCACCATTTCGGCCCAGCAGACCATAAATTTTCCCTTCTTCAAAGGAAAGCGTTACTTGGTCTAATGCTTTTATATCACCAAAGGTCTTGCTTACTTGTGTACAGATAATGGCATTCATTCTTCATAACCCCTTTCCAATAGTTTTATCAGCTGTTCTTCTGCCAGACCAAGTTTTTTTGCTTCGATTATCAGCGGGAGAATATATCCTTCATAAAAAGCGTTTTGACGTTTTTCCCGAACTTTTTCTTGCGCTCCTTTACTTACAAACATTCCGACTCCCCTTTTCTTATAAAGAATTCCTTCTTCTACTAATAAATTAACACCCTTTAATACGGTAGCTGGATTGATTTGCAGGCTTACAGAAAGTTCTGTTGTGGAAGGGACTTGTGTTTCTTCTGGATAAGCTCCCATAAAAATACCATCCTCTAATCCGGCGGCAATTTGAAGGTAAATAGGAGTTTCCAGCGTTGTGTCCAGCTTCATTCTCTTCCCTCCTTTTGTATAGGTTATATAGTTAGTTACTTATGTAATTAACTATATAACAAAGTAACCGATTTGTCAATAGCCATGCAGGAAATAAAAAAATAAGCACTTGACATGAGTATCAAATGGGTATAATATATGAACAGATATTCATATGAAAGGATGTTCAATTATGAATCAGCCAGAAGTCGATTGCTGTGAAGTTTTGGAAATCCACCAGGATACCGTTGAAAAACTGAAGGAAGAGCTGCCGCCAGAAGAGCTTTTATATGATTTGGCCGAGCTGTTTAAAGTGTTTGGCGATTCCACTCGAATCAAAATTCTATATGCCTTGTTTGAGTCGGAGCTGTGTGTGTGTGACATTGCACAGACGCTGGGACTAACTCAAACAGCTGTATCCCATCAATTGCGGGTGTTAAAAGCCAATAAGCTGGTCAAATTCCGCAAGGAGGGCAAAAACGTATTTTACTCACTGGATGATGACCATGTACGGCGGATTATTGACCAAGGCATGGAACATCTGGGAGAATAAGGGGGAGCTGTTATTATGAAAAAAGTATTTCGCATGGAAGAACTGGACTGTGCCAATTGTGCCCGGAAAATGGAGGATGCCATTCGAAAGCTGGACGGCGTTGAGAATGTGAGCATTAACTTTTTGATGCAGAAAATGACGCTGGAAGCAGATGACGACCGTTTTGAAGAAATCGTACAGAAGGCTGCAAAGCTGTGCCGCCGGGTAGAGCCTGATTGCCGAATCATTTTGTAACACTTTTGCGAAGGTGAGGGAGAGTCATGAAGCAGAAGGAAAAAAGGATTGTCATACGGATTCTTGCAGCTGCGGTATTGGTGGCCATTGCGATGGTGGCGCCGTTGGAAGGGATTTGGCGGCTTCTGGTATTCTTAATCCCTTATGCCGTTGTTGGATGGGATGTTTTGTGGGGAGCTGTGCGGAATATTCTCCGGGGACAGGTGTTTGATGAAAACTTTTTAATGGCACTGGCCACTGTGGGAGCATTTTGCATTGGAGAATATCCCGAAGGGGTTTTGGTTATGCTGTTGTATCAGGTGGGGGAATTGTTTCAAGACCTTGCGGTGGGACGTTCCCGGAAATCCATTGCTTCCCTCATGGATATTCGTCCCGATTGGGCCAACATTGAGAAAGATGGAAAGCTGATACAGGTAAGCCCAGAGGAAGTGAAAGTTGGAGAAATTATCACGGTAAAGGCGGGAGAGCGGCTTCCTCTGGATGGTGTTGTAGTAGAAGGAACCTCGATGCTGGATACGGCAGCTCTGACTGGAGAATCTCTGCCTCGTTCGGTAGCACCTGGGGATGAAGTTATCAGCGGTTGTGTTAATGAAAGCGGTTTGCTGCGGATTCAGGTGTCCAGTGAATATGGGGAATCGACAGTAGCTCGAATTTTGGAATTGGTGGAAAATTCCAGCACTAGGAAAGCTCGATACGAAAACTTTATCACCCGGTTTGCCCGCTGGTACACACCAGTAGTGGTGATTGCGGCAGTATTATTGGCCTTGATACCACCGCTGTTTGTAGGGAACTGGAGTGAGTGGCTGAATCGTGCACTGATTTTTCTGGTAGTTTCCTGTCCCTGTGCGCTGGTGATTTCGGTGCCCCTCAGCTTCTTTGGCGGCATTGGCGGCGCATCCCGAAAAGGCATTCTGGTAAAGGGCGGAAACTTTTTGGAGGCGCTGGCTCATGTGGAAACGGTGGTGTTTGATAAAACCGGTACCCTGACACGAGGGGTATTCCATGTAACGGCAGTGCATCCGCGGAACACCACTTCCGAGCAGCTTTTGGAAATGGCTGCTTTGGCAGAAAACTACTCCGACCATCCGATTGCCCGTTCTCTCCGGGAGGCTTGCGAAAGGGAACTGGATGCAGAGCGTATTTCCAATGTAGAAGAGCTTTCCGGCCGGGGTATTCGAGCCATAATCGATGGGAAAACCGTTTGTGTGGGCAATCAGAAGCTCATGGCTGAATCCGGCAGTGAATGTCACAAATGCCATCGGGTAGGCACGCTGGTACACGTTTCCATCGAAGGAGAGTATGCAGGCCATATTGTGATTTCCGATGAAGTGAAAGAAGACGCCGCCCAAACCATTGCAAGTCTTAAGGAGCTTGGCGTGAAAAAGACCGTTATGCTGACCGGTGACGCCAAAGAGGTAGGTGAGGATACAGCCCGCCGGTTGGGATTGGAAGAGGTGTATACAGAGCTGCTGCCTGCGGGAAAGGTGGAGCAGGTGGAAGCCTTGTTGGAGAAAAAATCGGAAAAAGGCAGGCTGGTGTTTGTTGGAGATGGAATTAACGATGCACCGGTGCTGTCCCGTTCGGATGTGGGCATTGCCATGGGCGCCATGGGGTCTGCTGCTGCCATTGAAGCTGCCGACATTGTTTTGATGGACGACAAGCCTTCGAAAATTCCTCTGGCAATTCAGATTGCCCGCAAAACCTTGCGGATTGTCCGCCAGAACATTGTTTTTGCATTAGGGGTAAAAGGCATTGTGTTGGTTTTGGGTGCTTTGGGATTTGCCAACATGTGGCTGGCAGTGTTTGCAGATGTCGGGATATCAGTCATTGCGATTCTCAATGCCATGCGTGCGCTGCATGCCGGGAAGTAAAATATCAGCAGTTGCATGCCGCAAGCCGGGAAGCTGTTTGGGCTTCCCGTGCTTTTTGGTTATAAAGTATACTAAATTGGTATATTTTAATAAAGAAACGGCAAAATACATATTTACGGATGGAATAAAGAATGATACAATAAGAAACGAAAATACAGGAAATTCCGGTATATCGGAGAAAGGAAGTCCATATGCTGAAAATAGAACATCTCGCCTGGAGCATTCCAGACGGCGAAGAAATTATAAAAGATATCGACGTAGCTGTACCGGAGGGAAAGCTGATTGTAGTAACCGGCCCCAACGGCGGCGGAAAAACCACACTGGCCAAATTGATTGCCGGTATTGAAAATCCTTCCAGCGGACGCATCCTTTTTGACGGAGAGGACATTACCAAGCTGGATGTTACCGAAAGAGCCCAAAAGGGTATTGCCTATGCATTCCAGCAGCCTGTCCGGTTTAAGGGGCTCACTGTCCGCGATTTGTTGGAACTGGCTGCCGGCGGAAAACTGCCGGAAGAAAAACTCTGTGCCCTGCTGGGGCAGGTTGGCCTGTGTGCCAATGAGTATATCGATAGAGAAATGAACACTTCGCTTTCCGGCGGCGAAAGCAAACGAATTGAAATTGCTACCGTATTGGCCCGTCAGGCAAAGCTGTCCATTTTTGACGAGCCGGAAGCGGGAATTGATTTGTGGAGCTTCTCCCGTCTGGTAGAGACCTTCCAGAATCTGCGGAAGCAGGGAAACGGGACTCTGCTGGTCATCTCCCATCAGGAGCGGATTTTGTCCATTGCTGATGAGATTATTGTGATTGCAGACGGCCGTGTCCGTATGATTGGCCCCGGAAAAGAAGTTCTGCCACAACTGCTGGCAGATGAGCGGGCTGCCCGCTGTCCTTTGGGAAAGGAGGAACTGGAATGAACAAAATAACCGAAGAACTGCTGCGCGCTGTTTCTGACTTTAAGGGAAGCTTTGAAGGCGCGTTTAATATCCGGGAAGACGGCGGCTGTGCCGGCCGTCAGTCCACCAAAAATATCCAGATTACATCGAAAAAGGATTTGCCCGGTATTGATATTCACATTGCTCCCGGTACAAAAGGGGAGACAGTCTATATCCCTGCTTGCGTGACCCACAGCGATGTGAATGACTTGGTATACAATGATTTCTATGTGGGTGAGGGCGCTGACGTTGTCATCGTTGCTGGCTGCGGCGTTCACAGCGACGGGGAAGAGGAGGCCCGTCACAACGGAATTCACCGCTTTTTTGTAAAAAAAGGCGCTCATGTAGTGTATCGGGAAAAGCATTTGGGGACCGGTAAAGGCAACGGTGCCCGGCGTATTGACCCCATTACGGATGTCTATTTGGAAGAGGATTCCTCTTTGGAAATGGATACGGTACAGCTGGGCGGCGTAGACCGTACTACCCGTAAGACCAGCGGTGTCGTAGGACCTCGTGCCCGTCTGGTTGTTCGCGAACGCTTGATGACCGATGGAGAAGAATTTGCCCGCACCGATTTTGATGTGACTATGGATGGCGAGGACTGTGGTGTTGATTTGATGTCCCGTTCCGTGGCAAAAGGACACTCCCATCAGGAATTTTATTCCTGCATCAAGGGCAACGCCCGCTGCACCGGCCACTCCGAGTGCGATGCCATTCTTTCTGAAAACGGTACTGTGATTGCCCAGCCTGCCCTGGAAGCCAATCACATTGATGCCAGCCTGATTCATGAGGCTGCCATCGGTAAAATTGCTGGTGAACAGATTCTAAAGCTCCGTACCCTGGGCCTGACCGAACAGGAAGCAGAAGCTAGAATTGTGGAAGGTTTTTTGAAATAAAAAATTCTAAAATTGAGGAACCCCCGCCGGGCATTGCCATAGGCGGGGGTTCTGTGTTATGATGACAGAAAAACGGATGGGAAAATTTATGGAAATTCATCGGGTGGAAAAGGACAAAAAACGGTATTTGCCCCTTTTGCTGCTGGGGGATGAGCAGGAGAGCATGATTGACCGATATCTGGCACGGGGGGAAATGTATGTGATAGAGGACAGCTTCCCTATTGCAGTCTGTGTGGTCACGGATGAAGGAGACGGAGTGCTGGAAATCAAAAATCTGGCAGTAGCTCCGGCTTTCCAGCGGAAGGGGCTTGGAAAAGCAATGATATCTTTTGTTGTGGAAAAATATAGGGGCCGCTATCGGGTTTTGCAGGTGGGAACCGGCGATAGCCCCTCTACCATCCCGTTTTATGAAGCCTGTGGTTTTACCCGTTCTCATGTTGTCCCGGATTTTTTCACGACTCACTATGACCATCCGATTTATGACGGAGGCGTATTACTGCGGGATATGGTCTATCTGCAAATTATATTATAAGGAAGCGAAGAAAATGGAAATGACAGTCACCGTGCTGCTGCCCGTGGAGGAACGGCACAAAGAAATATTGGAAAGTGCAGCACCTGAATACCGGTTTTACTATCGGACGCCAGAAACCGTTATCCAGGAAGAACTGGACAACACAGACATATTGATTGGAAATCCCCCAGCATCACTTTTACACGGTTCTCCAAGATTGAAATGGCTGCAATGTAATAGCGCCGGAACCGAGCCTTTTTTACAGCCGGGAGTACTTCACCCGGATACGCTGCTCACCAATGCCACCGGTGCATATGGTCTGGCGATTTCCGAGCATATGCTGGGGATGCTGCTGGAGCTCTTCAAAAAACTCCATGCCTATCGGGACGCGCAGCATCTTCACCAGTGGAAAAGCTTGGGGAGAGTTCGCTCTATTGAGGGCTCTACAGTGCTGGTGCTGGGAATGGGGGATATCGGCGGGGAGTTTGCCCGCAAAGTAAAGGCGTTAGGAGCAACGGTTATTGGGGTACGCCGTACTGATACCCGAAAGCCCGACTATGTAGATGAACTATATCTGACCGAAGAATTGGATTCCCTGCTGCCCCGTGCGGATGTGGTGGCGGTAACTCTTCCGGGAAACCGGGAAACTGCCGGGATGTTAAGCCGCAAGCGTATTGAGAGTATGAAGGAGGGCGCCGTTTTGCTGAATGTGGGGCGCGGTGTGATTGTGGATACGGAAGCGCTGTGTGACGGTTTGGAGTCGGGCCATTTGGGCGGCGTTGGGCTGGATGTCACAGACCCCGAGCCTCTTCCAAAAAATCACCGGCTGTGGGACCTTCCCAATGCGGTGATTACGCCCCATGTTTCAGGATTTTATCATCTGCCGGAAACCTTGGAGCGGATTGTCCGCATCAGTGCGGACAATCTTCGTGCCTATGTTTTGGGGAATTCCCTTCGAAATCAGGTGGACTTTTCCACAGGTTATCGAAAACTGGTGGAATTTTGAAGGAAAGAAGGGAGATAAAAGATGAAAGCAGCCCGAATTCAACCTGGAGACGGAATCGGTGTATTTTCTTCCTCTTCGCCCATTTCCAGCACGGTACCGGTGCGATATGAGCGGGGAAAACAGTATTTGCAGAAAAAGGGATTTCGAGTGATTGACGGCGATTTGTACGGGAAAAGTGACTTTTACCGTTCCGGCAATATTCGGGAGCGGGCGGAAGAAGTGAATCATTTGCTGTATCGGGATGATGTGAAAGTTTTGATGGCGGCTATCGGCGGAAATAATACCAATTCTATTTTGCCGTATATCGATTATGAATACCTAAAGCAGCATCCCAAAATCATCATCGGCTATTCCGATACCACAGCATTGCTGCTGGCGGTTTATGCGAAAACTGGAATGCCGGTTTTTTACGGTCCAGCACTGGCTTCTTCTTTTGGAGAATTTCCGCCTTTTGTGGACAGTACCTTTTCCTCATTCGAAACCATTCTCTGTGCAAATGGATTGGCGATTCCCTACTCTTATTCCATGCCAGAATTTTGGACAGAGGAATTTATCAATTGGAGCACACAGGACCAATCAAAAGAGAAAAATAAAAATCAATGGCTTTGTATACAGCCTGGAATTGCCGAAGGAAGGCTCATAGGCGGAAACTTGAATACCATGGAGGGATTTTTCGGCACGGAATATATGCCTGAGATTCGGCAGGGAGACATTTTGCTGTTGGAAGACTCTCTCAAAGATGCCTGTACCATTGAACGCAGTTTTTCGCTTCTCAAGCTGGCCGGTGTTTTCGAAAAAATTGGTGGATTGATTTTGGGCAAGCACGAAAAATTCAATGACAATGGGACGGGAAGAGCGCCCTATGAAATATTGCTGGAAGTGTTAGGAAAACCGGATTTCCCCATTCTGGCACAATTTGACTGCTGCCACACCCACCCCATGCTGACCTTGCCGATTGGCTGCCAAGTGCGTCTGGACACAGAAGCTAAACAGGTTGTCTTACTGGAAGACCCATTAACATAAAGAAAAGGGGAGATTATGGTGAATTTTCATGGCACACCGTTGGTACCGGTTATTATGGTGCTCGGTTTGGCTGCGTTAGTGGTCGGAATGGTGGCTTGGAGCTTTTATTCCTATCATCATCAGTTGAAACATTATGAAGAACCTTCTGAATCAAAGCATGAAGAAAAAAAACCGATTTGCCGGCAGAATGCCCGGGTGCTGGAAAAGAAAGTGGAGCTGGTGCAAACCGGAACCAGCAAAGCGCCGTCTCATCATATGGAGTGTACCATTTCTTTTCTGCTGGAGGACGGAAAAACCAGGTGTATCCAGGTGCCGTGGATGATGTATGAAGAAATACAGGAAAATGAACAGGGAGAGCTGGTAACAGAAGGAGAAAAGCTGCTGGATTTTAATCAGAAGTTTGGAGCGAGTCTATAAAACTCATGCGCTGTCTGACCGAAAATTATCGGGAGGGCAGCGTTTTGTTTTTGAGGGGAAGCAGAGAAAAATGAAGCGAAAAGGGCAGGAAAAAGCAAAGTTTACAATTTCGTCAAGAATTTCGGCGGCGATTGCGTTACAATAGTTTTAGCACTTAAGCACGAAGAGTGCTAAATATAGAAACGTGAGGTTGATATTCCATGGAAATGAAGCAGTTTCAGGCAGAATCCAAGCGTCTGCTGGACATGATGATTAATTCCATTTATACCCACAAGGAGATTTTTCTTCGGGAACTAATTTCCAACGCCAGCGACGCCATTGATAAGCTCTATTACCAGGCACTGAAAAGCGGAGATACTGGTTTGAATCGGGATGATTTTTCGATTACCATTGAAGCTGACAGAGAGAAGCGCACCCTGACCATTACCGATAATGGTATTGGTATGACCCGGGAAGAACTGGACAATAATCTGGGCGTCATTGCAAAAAGTGGTTCCCTCAACTTCAAAAAGGAAAACGAGAAGCAGGAAGATATTGATATTATTGGACAGTTTGGTGTCGGTTTCTATTCTGCCTTCATGGTCAGCGACGACGTAACGGTCATCAGCCGTGCCTATGGCAGCGAGGAAGCATGGCGCTGGCATTCCACCGGTGCAGAAGGCTATACCATTGAGCCTGCCGAGAAGGACGGGAACGGCACGATAATTATCCTGCATATTAAGGATAATACCGAAGAAGAAAATTATGACGAGTATCTGGACCAATACCGCCTGCGCTCCATTGTCAAAAAATATTCTGATTATATCCGTTATCCCATCCGTATGGACGTGGAAAAGAGCCGTCCCAAGGAGAAAGCCGAGGATGCTGACGAAAATGCTCCCGTTGAGTATGAAACCTATACGGAAACCGAGACGCTGAACAGCATGGTTCCCATTTGGCGTAAGAATAAGAGCGAAGTTACAGAGGAAGAGTATCAGAACTTCTACAAAGATAAGTTTATGGACTGGCAGAACCCGGCCCGTATCATTCGTACTCACGCAGAGGGCGCTGCAACCTATGATGCCCTGCTGTTTGTTCCGGCCAAAGCGCCTATGGATTTCTATACCCGTGAATATGAAAAGGGATTGCAGCTGTATTCCAACGGCGTTATGATTATGGAAAAGTGCGCCGACTTGCTCCCCGATTATTTCAGCTTTATCCGCGGCCTGGTAGATTCTCAGGACTTGTCCCTGAATATCAGCCGTGAAATGCTCCAGCATGACCGTCAGCTGAAGCTGATTGCCGGCCGTCTGGAAAAGAAGATTAAGTCCGAGCTGGAATCCATGCTCAACAACGACCGTGAGAAGTATGAGGAGTTCTTTAAGAGCTTTGGCCTTCAGTTAAAATACGGTATGTATGCCGACTATGGTATGCATAAGGATGTCCTGAAAGACTTGGTGCTGTTCTATTCCTCCAGCGAGAAGAAAATGGCCACGCTGAAAGAATATGTTAGCCGTATGAAGGAAGACCAGACCAGCATTTATTATGCTTGCGGCGATACCATCGAGCGCATCGACCAGCTGCCGCAGACCGAAATGCTGCGGGATAAGGGCTATGAAATCCTGTACCTCACCGATAATGTGGACGAGTTTGCCCTGAAGATGGTGGGCAAGTATGACGATAAGGACTTTAAGAATATTTCTTCCGATGAGCTGAACCTGGAAACAGAGGAAGAGAAGAAGGAAGCCGAAAAGCAGGTTGAGGACAATAAAGATATGCTGGACTTTATGACAGAAGCTCTGGACGGCAAAGTCAAGGCAGTCCGTTTGTCCCAGCGTTTGAAGAGCCATCCGGTATGCATTTCTTCCGAGGGTGCAATTACCCTGGAGATGGAAAAGGTGCTCAACGCGATGCCGGCTACCGATAAGGTACAGGCGCAGCGGGTGTTGGAATTAAATGCAAACCATCCGATTTTTGCAAAGCTTACCCAGTTGTTCCAGGATGACAAGGAAAAATTGAAGAGCTATACCCAGCTGCTGTATACCCAGGCCATGATGATTGAAGGCTTCCCGGTAGAAGACCCGGTAACTTTCTGCAATCAGATTTGCGAATTGATGCAGGGCTGAGTCTTGTGAATAAACAAAAAATCCGCGTGAGAAAAACACGCGGATTTTTTGTTTTATGATGAAAACTCCCCAGAAGTTGTGAGTGGTTTGGAGGAAGCCTGTGACAGAATTTTTTTGCTGGTGTGATGATACAGCCAGATAGCCACAACAGAAGCAATCAGCTCGGCAACAGGGAATGTGACCCATACCCCCACGGGTCCCAGAAGAGGGGCCAGCAGAAAGGAAAGTGGAGGAATAATCAGCAGCTGGCGAAGCATGGTGACAATCAAAGAGCGTCCGCCAAATCCCAGCGCTTCAAAAGAGCCGGCGATAATTACGGCAGGGCTGGAAAGGAAGAAAGAGATGCTGATAATCCGCAGGGCAGGGATTCCCATTTGCATCAGGGCTTCATCGGCTGCAAACATGGAAAGAAGCAATCCAGGAATTGCGAGGAACAACAGCATTCCGGCAGTCATAATCACAAATACGATTTGCAGGCTTCTTCGGAAGGTTTCCTGCATTCTTTGCAGATTCCCAGCTCCATAGTTAAAGCTCATAATCGGGCGCATTCCCTGAATCAGCCCATTGGAGGGCATATAGGTAAACGACTGTATTTTAAAATAAATGCCCAGCACATTCACGGCCGTTTCGCTGAACCCAGCCAATACCCGGTTTAAAAGGCCAACCATAAAAGAAGGCATAGCCATCACCAATGTGGAAGGAATGGCTACCGAGTATAACTGCCGGAAAATGTTTTTTTGAAGCCGGAACCCGCGAAGTGTAATCGGGATTTCCTGGTTCGTTTTGCAAAACAGCAGTATGGCGGAAAGGCAGGCTATCATTTGTCCAATAATAGTTGCCACGGCAGCACCGGTAACCCCCATAGCCGGAATTCCCATCCATCCAAAAATCAGGATAGGGTCCAGAATCAAATTGACAACAGCGCCGAGTGCCTGCAAAAACATGGGAATCACCATGTTGCCGGTTGCCTGAAACATTTTTTCAATACAAATATGAAAAAGGCTTCCAAAAGAAAAACAAATAACAATAACTGCATATTGGCATCCCAGAGAAAGAATTTCCTCATCCTGAGTGAAAAGCCGGAGAAATGGCTCAGAAGCAAACAGTCCTACAATCACAAATAAAACGGAATGAACCGCCGTGCACAATAGCCCGTGAACAGCAGCATCACCGGCCTCTTTGGAGCGTTTGGCCCCAAGGTTGCGGGCGATACAGGCATTAAGCCCTACTCCCAGGCCAACAGCCAGAGAAAGAGTGATATTTTGCAGCGGATATACCAGAGAAACAGCTGTTAAGGCATCCTGACTTACATGGGCGACAAAAATGCTGTCCACAATATTATATAGCCCCTGAATCATCATGGAGATAATGGGGGGGACAGACATAGACACCAGCAAAGGAAAAATTTTTCGGTTTTCCATAGGGTTAGCAGCAGGCATAAAAATACAGTCTCCTTTCTGAAAGCATCAAAAAAAGGCTATCCATTCTCTGTTTGAACTCAGAAACAGAAAAATGTATAGCCTTTTACGCAGAAGGGATTATAACACAGACAGCAGCAAGCTGTCAAGCGTTAAAAAATGTACGGTTTATTTTGCTTCGAGAATCGCACCGCGGTTGCCGGAAGTAACCAACGAAGCATAGCGGGCCAGATAGCCTGTTGTAATTTTAGGCTGACGGGGTTTCCAGGCAGCCTTGCGCTTGTTTAGCTCTTCGTCAGAAACCTCCAACTGGATGGTATTGGCCATAATATCGATGGAGATAGTGTCCCCCTCTTCTACCAGTGCAATAGGGCCGCCAACAGCTGCTTCAGGAGACACATGGCCAATCGCAGCGCCGCGGGTTGCGCCGGAAAAACGTCCATCTGTAATCAAGGCAACCGTACTGCCAAGTCCACGCCCTACAATGGCCGAGGTGGGGTTCAGCATTTCGCGCATTCCGGGGCCGCCCTTGGGGCCTTCATAGCGGATTACGACCACATCTCCGGGAACGATTTTTCCGCCATTGATGGCCGCCAGCGCGTCTTCTTCGCAGTCAAAAACTCTGGCAGGCCCAGAATGGCACAGCATCTCCGGTGCCACTGCTGAACGTTTTACCACACAGGAATCGGGAGCAAGATTGCCCCGCAATACAGCAATACCACCGGTTGTACTGTAAGGATTCTCCACTGGACGGATGACCTCGGGGTTTTTGTTTGTGCTGCCAGCAATATTTTCGCCTACCGTTTTTCCAGTGCAGGTAATGTTATCCAGATTGAGCAGGCCCAGCTTGCTGATTTCCTTCATCACGGCAT
Organism: Clostridiales bacterium; assembly: GCA_019418545.1. Taxonomy (GTDB): domain Bacteria; phylum Bacillota; class Clostridia; order Oscillospirales; family Acutalibacteraceae; genus Heritagella_A. The sequence goes on from DYBQ01000006.1 coordinate 36,320, forward strand.
ACACGCCGCCCGCCTCATTCAAATCTTCCATGTGATGGGGGCCGGCCGGAGCCAAGTGGCAGAGGTTGGGAGTTTTGTCGCTGATGGCATTGGCAATATCCACATTCAGTTCAATGCCGGCTTCGTGGGCAATGGCCGGCAAATGAAGCATACTGTTGGTGCTGCATCCCAGAGCCATGTCCATGGTCAGCGCATTGCGGAAGGCGGCTTCGGTCATAATGTCCCGAGGACGGATGTTTTTCCGAATCAATTCCATAATCTGCATACCGGCATGTTTGGCCAGACGAATCCGCTCAGAGTATACGGCAGGAATGGTGCCGTTTCCGGGCAGGCCCATGCCCAGCACTTCTGTCAGGCAGTTCATGGAGTTTGCGGTATACATGCCGGAGCAGGAGCCGCAGGTAGGACAGGTTTTGTTTTCAAATTCCAAAAGCTTTTCATCATCGATTTTTCCGGCGTTATAAGCGCCGACAGCCTCGGAAATACTGGAAAAGCTGACTTTGCAGCCATCCACTGTACCAGCCAGCATGGGGCCGCCGCTGACAAAAATAGTGGGAATATTCAGCCGAGCCGCTGCCATGAGAAGGCCGGGCACATTTTTGTCGCAGTTTGGCACCATGACCAATGCATCCAGTGCGTGAGCCATGGTCATAGCTTCGGTGGAGTCTGCAATCAAATCGCGGGTTACCAGGGAGTATTTCATTCCCTGATGCCCCATGGCGATTCCGTCACACACAGCGATAGCCGGGAATACTACCGGTGTACCGCCTGCCATGGCAACGCCCATTTTAACGGCTTCCACAATTTTGTCCAGATTCATGTGGCCGGGGACAATATCGTTTTGGGAGCTGACAATTCCCACCAAAGGCCGCTGGATTTCCTCGCTGGTATATCCCAGTGCATTAAAGAGGGCGCGGTGTGTGGCGCTTTTTATTCCTTTCGTTACTGCATCGCTATTCAAAGAGAAAGCCTCCTCTATTTCAAAGTTGTATAATCTCATTATAAATTGTCAGACAACAAAAGTCAATATGAAAGGGGACCCGCCAGAAAAAAGTGCGAATCCCCATTTGTTTTTTTATCCGTGAAATTTATTCCAGTATCCCATAACGAAAATGAACAGTACAATAAGCGGCAAAATGTAGGAGAGATAGAAGCGTGCCCACTTGGGGAACTTAATTCCCTTTCCGGCATCGGCTTCCTGAATAAAGTTCTTCCATCCCCAACCATAGCGGCTGGTGCAGAACAGCAGATAAGCCAGGCTTCCCAGCGGCAGGAGGTTATTGGAAACGATAAAGTCCTCCAAATCCTGAATGGTGCTTCCTGCTCCCAAAGGGGCAAAGCCACTCCACAGATTAAAGCCCAACACGCAGGGCATGGACAGCAGGATAATGACGACACCGTTTACCAGCACTGCTTTTTTACGGCTCCATCCCCACAAATCCATGGCAAAGCTGATGATGTTCTCAAAAACAGCCACAATAGTGGACAAGGCAGCAAAGGTCATAAACACAAAGAACAGTGCGCCCCATACTTGTCCGCCCAACATCTGATTAAACACATTGGGAAGGGTGACAAATACCAGGCCGGGGCCCTCACCGGGGTTTACGTCAAAGGCAAAGCAGGCCGGGAAAATAATCAGCCCTGCCATCAAGGCAATCAAGGTGTCCAGCCCGCAAATATTGATGGATTCTCCCATGAGAGAACGGTCACGGCTGATATAGCTTCCAAAAATCGCCATGGCGCCGATACCAAGACTCAAAGTGAAGAAAGCCTGTCCCATTGCGGCAAAAATTGCTTCGCCCAGGCCGTTTTCCACCATTTTCCCAAAGTCAGGTATCAGATAAAACGAAAGCCCTTCAACAGCTCCATCCAGTGTAACGCTGCGGATACACAGTGCAACTAGGATGACAAACAGGAATCCCATCATCACTTTCGTAATGCGTTCCACACCTTTTTGCAAACCAAGGCTGCAAATGCCAAAGCTCAGCACAACGGTTAACAGCATCCATCCGGTCATGGGCAGAGGCTCGGCCAGCATGTTGTTAAAGATATTTCCCACCTGCTCGGGTGTTTTTCCCACAAACTCACCGGAAGCGGTTTTGAATATGTAGGAAAGCATCCATCCGCCGATGGTTGTATAGAACATCATCAGCAGATAGTTGCCCGCCATGGCTGCCCAGCCGGTGATATGCCATTTTGTGCCTTTCGGCTCCAATACATGGAAGCTTCTGGCAGCAGATTTCTGGCTGGCACGCCCCACCGCAAATTCCATTACCATAATAGGCATTCCCAAAATCACCAGGAACAGCAGATAAATCAGCACAAAGGCTGCTCCGCCATATTTTCCCGTAATATAAGGGAAACGCCACACGTTTCCAAGACCAACAGCACATCCCGCCGAAATCAGGATAAATCCCAGGCGGGAAGAAAATTTTTCCCGTGTTTCCAAAATGACTACCTCTTCTCTGTTTTCATTACTTCTCAAATCGGCTCCAAAAAGAGCCCTGATGCCTTTTAGCATAGCAGAAAATCATAGCAATCGTCAAGGTGTATGGGAAAATGGCTTTCTTGCTTTCCGAAAGGGGCTGTGTTATACTGAATAAAAATCTTTTGGAAAAAGTCGGCATTCAGCCGGACTAAAGGAGAGGGAACATGGCGCGCGATAAAACTCTTTCACAACAGGTAGCGGATACAATCTTGTCCATGATAACCGTTGAAGAAACTCTCCGGCCAGGAGACAAGCTGCCAAACGAAAACGAATTTTCTGCCCGTCTGCATGTCAGCCGTGCAACGCTGCGGGAGGCAGTGCGAATTCTTGTCTCTCATAATGTGCTGGAAATTCGACGCGGACGTGGTACCTATGTGGTAGAACGTTCCCTTCACGAGCATCCCATCAGTGAAGACGAGCTCAGCGGGCTTCGAATGAACCTGCACGACTTGTTTGAATTCCGGCTGATGTTTGAGCCTAAAGCTGCCTGGTTTGCAGCAAAACGTGGGACAGACCAGGAAATCCAGCGCATTTTGGAATATGGGAAAAAAGAGGAAGAATTGATTTCTGCAGGGCAGGACCGAACAGAGATGGAGCAGGCTTTCCACAAATCCATCGCAATGGCAGCCCATAATGAGTTTGTCAGAAGGCTCATCCCCATTATTTATAAAGCGATTCATGAAGGGGTACAGTTTTCAGAAAACAACGAGCAGATTGTACGGGACACCCTGGCGGACCACCGAATGCTGATGGAATTTATTTCTCAGCGCAATGCAGTTGGGGCAGAAACCGCCATGCGCTTGCATATTGTTCATGCCATGAGCTCATTTGGTGTGGAGATTGAGGAATAATAGGAGATAGTATTCCATCCGCTTTTTGCTCAAATAGATTTATAAAAAACGCCAGCCGCAGTTTATAAAAAGCGGCTGGCGTTTTTATGCCTTACATTCTTCTGAATTTTTTTACTTTACGAAGCTTTTTCTTTTTGCGGTTATAAATCATAGCAAGAATAATATATACCAAAAGCAGGAAGATAATTACACCCACAATCACAATAAACCAGGTAGAGGTAACCACGGATTCGACCTGCGAAAGAGTGTGAAGGACGTTGCTTCGCTCTACTGATTCTGCTGCGACCAAATCAATCGTAGTCAGCTCCTGGCCAGCATAGCTGAGGGTTGCAGTACCGATTGTTTCCCCTTTTTGCACAGGAGCCTCTACGGATTCAGGCAAATCAGTCGTTACCACAATACTGCTCGATTTGACAGAAGCAGGAAGGATTGTGTTAAAATCTTCGGAAGCAACCACTTGCAAAGTATCTTTATTCCAGGCATATTCCAGTTTGACTTCCCCCTGCGGTTCTCCCTGAGAAACAACGGAAGTCATAGCCAGATTGCTAAAAGCCCATTCATACAGCTTTTGGGAATCCAGCATTTCTCCATGATGATTTTGGGTACCATCTTCTTTATAGTAAGGGCATCCCATGGCCACACATAAATAGCTGTAGTTCCCTTTAATGGCGGTAGAAACGAGGCAATAACCTGCCTGGTCATGAGAGCCGGTTTTGATTCCCTGTGCATACCGATAATAGTACTCGCCATTGGAATCGTTGGGATTAATCATTTTATTAGTAGTGTAGACATATCGAGGGGAGGCGCTTTTATTGGTAGCCCGTAATTCATAGTAGCGTTGGTTGGTGATTTCGGTAAAATAGGGCAATGTCATGGCATATTCAGTAATCAAAGCCATGTCCCGAGGAGTGGTATAATGTTCATCGTCATGAAGGCCATGAGGGTTTGCAAAATGAGTATCTTGGCATCCGAGCTCTTCTGCTTTTTCGTTCATCATATCCACAAATTTGTGCCAGTCCCCATCGCCAACATATTCTGCCAGTGCCAATGCAGCGTCATTGCCCGAGGGTACCATCATCAAATTTAAAAGCTCCAGAATGGAGAGTTCTTCTCCCACAATAATGCCGGACATAGAGCTGCCGGTTCCGGTAAGCTCATCATTTACGTTTTGACTAACGGTGGTCATAGTATTTTCCAAATCCTCTACGTGGTCGCAGACTACCGCATAAGTCATAATTTTGGTGATGGAAGCAGGTTCCAGACGCTCGTCGGCATTCTTTTCATAAACCGTTGTGTGGGTATCCAGATTGATAAGGATAATCCCCTCACTTTCCGTATCAAAATCAATGGAAAAGGTAGCAGCGTCTGCCGATAGTATACCAGCGGCAGCCATACAGCAGCAAACTGTGAGACAAAGGGCCTTTCTGAGTAAATTTCGTATTTTTTTCATGGAACTTTCTCCTTCGATGTGATATGATAAAAAGTAATTTGATGAAAAGTGCCGACAGCTGCAAAAATTGCATCGGCATCAGCAGGCCGCAGAAATTTTGGCCGGATATTCTCAAGTGCCGGCAGTGCCTTTTTCTGCGGGATATTGGTTTATGTATATAGTAAGTATAACAGCTAACTCTTTTCTTGGAAAGCCCCATTACCAAATTGTAACCAATTCTCATGGAATTGAGAATTTGGCAGAGGTTTTTCATGATTGACGCAGGAGGAATAATTATGATATATGTCACCGGAGACCTTCATGGAGATATTACCCGTTTGGAAACTTTTCGTATGAGGAGACTGAAGAGGGATGATAAACTGATTATTTGTGGTGATTTTGGGTTTTTATGGGATAATGGAGAAAATGAAAAAAAAGCATTGGAAAAGCTCGCCAAAAAACGGTTTACCATTTTGTTTGTAGACGGAAGCCATGAGAATTTTGACTTGCTGGAGCAATACCCGGTGGAAGAATGGAATGGAGGGAAGGTCCGGCGCATCCGGGACAACATTTTCCATTTAATGCGGGGACAAGTGTTCACATTGGAAGGGAAAACTTTCTTCACTTTTGGAGGTGGGGAAAGCCCGGAAAAACAAATGAGGATTGAAGCTGGATGTTGGTGGGAACATGAGATGCCGGATATTCACGAAATGGATAAGGGCGTTGAAAATTTATACCAGCACAATTTAACCGTTGATTATATCATTACCCATTCCCCCTATCCGGGAGCGGGAAGACGGTTTGAGGACCCTCGGGAACGCACACCGCTGGAAACCTATTTTGAGGAAGTTGCAAAAACGGTGAAGTATAAAAAATGGTATTTTGGCTCTCTGCACATCGACAGGAACTATTCCTCCCGGCATATTGCAGTGTTTGAGGCAGTACTGCCAATAGAATAAAATGATGATGGGGAAGAAGGGGTCACATTGAAATTTATTCATACATCCGATTGGCATCTGGGAAGAATGCTGTACGGCCGCTCATTGCTTCCTGACCAACAGCATTTTATACGCAGCCGTTTTTTGCCTCTGGTAGAAAGGGAACAGCCTGACGCTGTTTTGCTGGCCGGGGATGTATATGACCGTTCGGTGGCGCCGGCTGCTGCCATTGCCCTTTTTGATGAAATACTGACAAGGCTGTCGGAAATGAATATTCCACTGGTGGTAATTTCCGGGAACCATGACGGGGCGGCACGGATGGCAGTGGGAGCTTCTTTGCTGCGGAAAAACGGCGTGGTAATTGCTGCAAGGCCGCAGGATTGTTTTTCTCCATGGATGCTGGAAAAAAACGGTGAAAAGGTTCAGATTTTTACAATGCCATGGATGGACGTTCTGACAGCACGGGGGCTGCTGGGGGAAAGCGGCGAAGGACTGCATACGTCTCAGCAATGTACAGAGGAAATTGTTCGGAAAATGGAAGAATTATTCCACCCGGAAGCCTGCCATGTGTTGGTAGGCCATTGCTTTGTGGCAGGAAGTTCGCTTTCCGACTCGGAAAATCCGGTTTTTGTGGGAGGAAGCGACCAGATATCTAGTGAAACTTTTGAGAATTTCGATTATGTGGCGCTGGGGCATTTGCACCGCTCTCAGCGGGCGGGAAAAAATGGACGCTATGCAGGGTCGCCTCTTTGGTATTCGGTTGATGAGGAGCATCATCAAAAAAGTATTTCCATTGTGGAAGTTACAAAAGAAGGTATTTCCTTGCGGGAAGAAAAAGTGTGCCCTCTTCGCCGCGTGCGGCGAGTGGAAGGCCAGTTTGAAGAGCTTTTGGCGCAGGGAAAAGAAAATCCCAGTGAAGATTTGATAGACATTACTCTGACAGATAATGGACCAGTTTATCTGCCGGCCAAGCAGCTGCGCCCTTATTATCCCAATTTGCTGTCCATTCACAGCCAGTGGATGATGCACCGGCAGGAAGATGTGAGCATTCAAGCGGCGGATGCTCGAAAAAATTCCCATCAGGAAGTGTTTACCCGATTTTTGGAGGATGTGTGTGACACAGAAGTGACACAGGAAGATATCGCTTTGCTGGAAGAAGTGCTGCGAGAGTTGAATCTGCAGGAAAGAGGGGGAGGAAAATGATTCCGGTTTCGCTGCGTATGACGGCCTTTGGTCCCTATTTGCGGGAAACGGTTATTGATTTTACCCGTTTGGAAGAACAGTCCCTGTTTCTCATCACCGGGGCTACCGGAGGCGGAAAGACTTCAATTTTGGATGGAATGTGTTTTGCGCTGTATTGCCGTGCGACCGGTGGACGCCGGGGATGGACAGAAATGCGATGTGACAGCGCTTCGGATGATATCCCCACTTGTGTGGACTTTGTGTTCCGTCTGGGACAGGAGACCTACCGCTTTAAGCGTAGCATTCGGGTACATTATGTTCGCGGAAGCGGCAGAAGAGAGTTCCGGGAAGAACATGCCTGTTGGAAAGAGCAAAACGGAGAATGGGAGCTGTGGGAAAGCGGAAGCGAAACCCAGGTGCGCCGGTGTGCGGAAAATCTGACCGGATTGACACCCGAGCAGTTTTCCCAGGTGATAGTCCTGCCCCAGGGGGATTTTTTGCGACTTTTGCGTGCTAGCTCCCGAGAAAAGGCGGATATGCTGCGGACGCTTTTTTCTATGACCGAATGGGTGAAAATCCAGGATGCACTGCGGGAGCGGAGCAAAAATCTGGAAAAACAGGTGGGTAAGGTGGATGCCCAGCGGGACGCCTTGCTTCGGCAGGAACAGGCCGAAACCCCCGAAGCTCTTTTGGAGAAGATTGAAGGCCTTGCCGGGCAGGAAAAACAATTGGCAATTTCCATACAGGCCAAACAGGCTGAACTTGTCCAGGCAGAAGAAAGGCTGCGCCGCTGCCGGGAGCTGATACAGGCGCGGCAGCGCTTGCTGGCAGAAACCGAGCAAATGCAGAAACGTATTAAAGAGAGAAAAGCGGTACAGGAAAAACTGGAGCAGCAAAAAAAGGCAGTTGAAAAGGTACCAGAGCTTCGAAAAGAAGCGGAGCAGGCGGCCAGACGCGCGGTACAGCTGGAAGGAGAGCTGCGGGAAGCACAGCAGCTGTCCGAAATGATACAAAAGCTGGAGCAGACCCGGAAGGATATGGAAAAAGCCCGGCAGTGCAGCCAAAAGGCCAAACAAATGCAGAAGCAGCGGATGGAGCGTCTTGCAGCAGGTCAAAAATTTTTGCTGGAGATACAGGAAGCAGCCGAAAAGCTTCCAAAATTGCAGGAAACGGACGCCAGACTACAGCAGGGAATGGATGCCTATAGGGAGTTTGAAAAGGTATATGCCCAGCTGCAAAAACAGAAAGACGAAATCCAGCAGCATCAATCACAGTTGGACAAGAATCTGGTAATTGCCAAAAGTCTTACAGCCAGCCGCAGCCAACAGGAGATGTTGCGCTGTGCCAATCAGGTTTTCCAATTGGCGGGAAATTTGCAGGAAGGCAAGCCCTGCCCGGTATGCGGCTCTATTCATCATCCTAACCCTGCAAAGGGTCAATCCGAAGCAATCAAGGAATCTGAATTGGAAGCGTTGGTTTTGCAGGAAGAACAGGCCAGGGCAGCTGTGAATACCCAGGAGGGAATTCTTCGCGCCCTGCGGGATGAGTTGATAAGGCTGGAAAAAGAAGCTCAATCCCGGCTGGAAAAGGCAAAAGCTTTTGGCAGCCGCGAAGAAATTGAAGGGCAGAGAAAAACCTGTACAGAAGCGCTTGCGCAGACCAAGGCGATGGTTCAAAAAAATGCTGCTGCCCAAAAACGATTGGAGCAGTTAAATGGGGAACTGGAAAAAGCAAAGCAGGAAGAAGAGCTGTCTCTGCGGACAATAGAGGGGCTTTTGGCCAGGGAAAAAGAGCAAATGGCCAGAAAAGCCGAGCTATTAAAAAAATGGAATGAAAATCCGCCTGCGCCCAAACAGCTGGAAGAAGAAAAAAATCGTGCAGAGCAAATGGCGGTTTTGAAAAACCAGCAGGCAGAGCAGGTGGAAAAAGAATGGAGTTTGCTGCAAAACCAGCTGGGTGGTGCACAATCGGCTTTGCAGGAAGCACAGCAGCGAGTACAGCAAGCACAGCAGGAATGCACAAGCCGGGAAGAAAGCTGGAAGGAAGAAAAGATTCCCACGGAAGAAGAAGCTTTTGCGTGGTATCAGGAAAAAAAGACAGAGGTAGAAAAACTGAATCATACAGCCGGTCAGATTTCTCAGCAGATTGGTTCGGGCAAGCAGGCCCTTGCCCGGCTGAAGCATCTGGAAGAACAGTTCAGCCAGCTGCAAAAGGCCTATCATCAGGCTGCCCGTCTGCACAAGCTTTTATCAGGCGGCAACCCCATGAGAATCCCTGTAGATAAATATGTGCTCAGCATCATGCTGGAAGAAATTCTTGCCTGTGCTAACCGATATTTTGCCCGATTCAGCCGGGAGCGCTATGCCCTCCTGCGCAGTCAGGAGCGGGCTGCCAACAATGCCTACAGCGGTTTGGATTTGGTAGTGCTGGATGGTATGACAGGCCATGAGCGGTCAGTCGATACCCTTTCTGGCGGAGAACAGTTTTTGGCATCCCTTTCCCTTGCATTGGGACTTTCCGAAGTAGTGCAGAACCAATCAGGCTGTGTCAGGCTGGAAGCGCTGTTTATTGATGAAGGCTTTGGTTCACTGGACCAGGAAACACTGGATACAGCCATGAAGGCGTTGGCGATGCTTCATCAGGGCGGAAGGATGATAGGGATTATTTCCCATGTGAGCGAGCTTCGCAACCGCATTTCTTCCCGGATTGAGGTTTCCCGTTTGCCTGATGGAACGGCCAAGGCAGATGTTGTATAAAATATCCCGAATAAAAACACCCCCTCTCCGCTGCTTGGCGGAGAAGGGGTGTTTTTGCTTGTTATGAAGATAAAATTGATTGATGTTTGCGGCATAAAGAAATAAAATCCAATGCAGCGGGAGAGAGGGATTTATCCTGATGATAAACGATTCGAAACTGCCGCCGAAAATTGATACCGTTAACCAAAAGGGGGCACAATATGCCCTGAGACACCATTTCTTCCGTCAAACGCTGTGAAAGAACGGCTACCCCTATTCCCGCAGCGGCCGCCTGAATCAAAGCTGTATTGCTGGCGCTCTCCCACAAAGGCTGTATGGAAAACCCGGCAGCACCTGTTTCTTTATCAAAAATCTCCCGGGTACCGCTGCCTTTTTCCCGCAAAAGAAACGGCTGCTGCCGGAATTCCTCTTGAGAAAGCGTTTGCCAAGGAGCAAACTTTCCTTGGGCAGCCGTTACAGGCAGCAGAATGTCTTCCAAATATTCCTCCCCAATCAACCCAGGTTCATGAATCACTCCTTCAATAATCGCAAAGTCCAGTTGGTTTTCCAAAAGGCGTTTTTCCAAACATTCCGATTGCTGGACAATTACCTGGATTTGAATTTTAGGCTGTTGTTTAGCAAACAGCTTTACATATTCAGGCATCAAGCGGCTTCCTACGGTGATACTGCATCCAATCCGTAAAATACCGCATTCTTCCCAGCTGTGCATATCGCGCTCCATATCCCGATACAAAGCGTCCATTTTCCGAGCATACTGATAAAAGCGTTTGCCTGCCTCAGTAATATAAAAACGCCGGGAAATCCTGTCAAACAGGCATACGCCATATTCTTCTTCCAGTTCTCGAATGGCACAGCTTACAGCTGGCTGTGCCATATAGAGTGTTTTGGCAGCTTTGGTTACATTATATTCATTATCGCATACAGCCAAAAAAATGCGGATATGGCGCAATGTCATAAGGAATCCCCTTTTCAAATCATAATCAAAAACTTATGGTTTTAATAAAATAATAGTATTTTCCATATTAAAAAGCAAGAGGTACAATAAAAGTATCGAGGAAGGAAAGGAAGTTATTTTATGGAAAAAAAGGACACTTCAATGAAGGTGAGAGAAAAAGGGCTTTATTGGAAGCTGTTTTGGGCGACCTTTCAGCTCAGTGCATTTACATTTGGAGGAGGATATGTGATTGTCCCGCTGATGCGGAGAAAATTCGTGCTGCAGCTTCACTGGATTGAGGATGACGAAATGCTGGATTTGACGGCAATTGCCCAGTCAACTCCAGGCGCTATGGCGGTGAATGCATCAGTGCTGGTGGGGTATCGGGTAGCTGGGATTCCCGGAGCCTGCATTACCGTTTTGGCAACCATTTTGCCTCCTTTTCTAATTTTGTCGGTTATTTCCCTGTTCTATGCCCAATTCCGGGATAACTGGGTGGTAAACCTGGTACTGCGGGGAATGCAGGCTGGCGTTGCAGCTGTAATTTGCGATGTGGTGGTATCCATGAGCCGGAACATACTCAAACTTCGCCGGCTGCTTCCCATAATCATGTTGGTAGGAGCTTTTGCTGCTTCCTGGTTTTTTGACATCAATGTGGTGTTGATTATCATACTGTGCGCCATTGTGGGGGCGGCAGATACCTGGCATCAGGAGCGTACTGATAAAAAGAAAAAAGAGGGGGGCGAAAAGCTGTGATTTTATTGCAATTGTTTTGGAGTTTTTTTCAAATCGGGCTTTTCAGTATCGGAGGCGGTTATGCGGCTCTCCCGCTGATTCAGGCACAGGTGGTGGATGGCTATGGCTGGATGACCATGACCGAGTTTTCTGATATTATTACCATTTCCCAAATGACGCCCGGGCCTATTGCTATTAACGCAGCTACGTTTGTGGGGACTCGGATTGCAGGGCCGGCCGGTGCGGCAGTTGCTACTTTTGGGTGCATTTTCCCGTCCTGTATGATTGTGCTGACCCTGGCATTTATTTATTATAAATACCGCAATATCACCATGGTGCAGGGAACACTGAAAGGGCTTCAGCCAGCAGTGGTCGCGCTGATTGCGTCAGCAGGGCTTTCCATTTTGGTCACAGCCTTTTTCCCGGCAGGAGAGATTGTTTTTTCGGCGGACGCAATCGATGGAATTGCTGTGTTGATTTTTGCTGCTGCGTTTGTAGTTTTGAGAATTTGGAAACCAAATCCCATTTGGGTTATGTGTGGGGCCGGTGTATTGGGTCTGGTGTTATATTCCGTGATTCCTGTGTAATATGAATGGGCAGGAGCATTTACTTTGCTGAATTTGAAAAGCGGGATTTTCGGATGGATAGCAGGCGTTGGAATTCTTCTTCCAGCGCCTGCTTTTCGGTTTCTCGGCAAAGGGAGAGCTGAGAAACAACGCGGGAAATCTGCATATCCAGCACCGCCTGGTCGATTTCATCATGGCTTTTCCGGCAATAGCGCTGATGCTGTTCAAATTGGGAGAGATTTCCCTCAAAAGAAAAAAGCCGATGATTTTCAATACGAAGAATCCGGGAAGCGCAGCCATCTACAAAAGCGCGGTCATGAGAAACAAACAGCACAGTGCCTGGATAAGAGCGGATGGTTTCTTCCAACGCAGCAATGGAATCCAAGTCCAAAAAATTAGTAGGCTCATCCAGAAGAAGAATATTGCATGGAGAGCCAATTATCCGAGCTAAAAACATTTTCATTCGTTGGCCGCCGCTGAGCACTGCGGCTTTTTTATTCCAGTCCCGTTCAGTGAGAAGCATCCGGGCGAGAATATTCCGCATGACAAACTCGTTTTGGACAGAACCTTCCATCACATTTTCCAACAACGTTTTGTTAGGGAAAAAATGAGTCAGTTCCTGCTCAAGCCAGCCAATTTTTCCTTGGGGAGCAATGTGGATATTGTTATTTCCACAGGCGATTTGTTTCAGCAGGGTCGTTTTCCCAGTACCATTAGGGGCAACCAGGGCGGTTTTTGAGCCGGTTGGAATACGGAATTCTGCATTTTCCAAAAGGACCTGACAGCCGAAATGAATGGAAATCCCACTGCCCCAAATAGCGGTTTGGCTAATAGGTGGGTGAGTTAAAGGGAAATTCAGATGGACATCCGGCATTTCCCGAGGTTTTTCATAAACAGTGAGGTGTTTTAAACGGGTTTGAATAGACTTTCCCGCTCCCGATAGTTTTTCGGCTTTTTCCTGTGCGGCACGCCGATGAAGCCTTGCTTCCGAGTTTCCCATACGGGAGGGAGCCTTTTGAACAGAGGCAGCCTTTTGTGCTTGACGGGCGGCTGCCTGTTCTAAATGTGCTTTTTCCCGGCAATAATTTCGATACTGCTCCCACTGCCTTTGCCGCATTTCCTGCCTGTTCCTTTCAAATTCGGTATAATTTCCAGAAAACAGGCAGAGAGTACCATCCTGTATCAAAATCATTTTAGTACACAGCTGGTCCAACACTTTTCGGTCATGGCTGACTAAAAGTAAGGTTCGGCATTTTTTTAAACGCTGGCAGCATAGGAAAATTCCTTCTTCGTCCAAATTGGAAGTAGGCTCATCTGCCAGAAGCAGCCAAGGGTCGTCTTCCAAAGCTGCAAGGTTCATCCGCGCCTGTTCACCGCCGCTTTTTTGTTTGCAGTTTATTTTTTCGGAAACTCCAAATTTTTTGGCTTTCTCTGGTGTGGGCATCCCATCATCTGGATTGCTCAGTTGCTCCAAAAAGGTAACGGGCACATATTGATGGATATACCCGGAATCGGGATTTAGTTTCCCTGCCAGCAGTTTTAAAAACGTGGTTTTTCCACACCCGTTTCGCCCGATTATCCCAATCCGGTCTCCCTCATAAATCTCCAAATGTTTGAATTCTAAAACTTTTTCTTCGCCATAGCTTTTATAAATGTTGTGGGCTGATAGCAGTAATTTTGACATAAAAAAACCTCCTGTTTTTGGCAGAAGGTGTGAAAAAGCAGAAGTATCCCAAAGGCTTGGAAACTTCCTTTATAAAGGCAAAAGACTACAAACAAGCGCGCCATATTTTTCACGACCAATTAGAGGGATATATATAATCCCTCCTCCGCCATAATTTATCAAAACGGATATGTGAAAAAATCAGCCAATGCGCATGTGAGTACTACCAAACCTTTCTTAATTTTTTTCAGTATATCATGTACGAGTACAGTTGGCAAGGGGATTTTGCAGAAAGGCTGCTGGGTGCATGGTTGCCTTTTTGAGGGATTCCGTGTACAATAAATTTAGTTACGCTGAGAAATGGAGGAAGGTACAAGGATGAAATCTTTATATTTGAGCCAGTTTGAGAAGGAAATACTAGAGGAAGTCTGTAAAGCTCCCCGATTCCCAATCGTTCGGTTTGAACTGCACAGTTCCAGAGAGCCGGAGCTTCGCTCTGTTGCCTTAAAGCATGTGTGGATTACACAGGAAGATGATTCGATGGAGCTGGTAAAAAAGCGTTCTGCGGCTTTGGAGTCTCTTCGAAAAAAGGGATTAGTACGGATTTCCTACTCCTTGCCGGCTTATGTCCAGTCTGACTATCAGATTTATTACCGCAGCAAGCTTTATGAATTGTTGTGCCACACGGTGATGGAGGCACAGGGCAAGCCAGACTTCCTTTTTGATATGCCGTTTATGAGATTCGGGCAGGTTTTTCCGGCTGAAATATAAAAACAGATTGAAAATTGGTATCAATTAACGAAAATTTGTAAAAATTACGGGCGATTTGCTAAATTGCGGCAAAATCTCTTGCATAATGTCCGGGAAACAGGTACAATAGAAATACGCTTTTTCGAGTTAAAGCATCAATAGCGCGAAGAAACGAAACGATAACGGCGGAACCCGGGCTCCGGCAGTGTTCCGCTGTTTTTTGCTATTTAGTTAATATTGTGGAGGTGTTACCCGTGTATTTTAACAGGGAAATCGAGACTATGCCCCGAAAGCAGATTGAAGCCATGCAGCTGGAAAGACTTAAGTGGATGGTAGACTATTGCTATAATAATGTGCCGTTTTATCACGAGCGTCTGGCGACCGCCGGGATTACCGGTGACCGGATTAAAACCCTTTCGGACATTCAGTATATCCCCTTTACCACCAAAGATGATATCCGGGATAACTATCCCTTTGGGATGCTGGCTCGTCCCATGAAGGATATTGTCCGAATTCATGCGTCTTCCGGTACCACCGGTAAGCCTACGGTAGGCGCTTATACCAAAGAGGATTTGGACAATTGGGCAGAACAGGTGGCCAGAATTGCCTATGCAGGCGGCGCAAGAGAGGACGATATTTTCCAAATTTCCTTTGGCTATGGTCTGTTTACCGGTGCGCTGGGACTGCATTATGGATTGGAAAAGCTGGGAGCAACCGTCATTCCTGCGTCTTCTGGAAATACCCAGAAGCAGCTGATGATGATGCGGGACTTTGGCGTAACCGGACTGGTTGCAACTCCTTCCTATGCGCTATATTTGGGCGAGATGGTGCGGGAAAGCGGATACCCGCCTGAGGCCTATAAACTGCGGATTGGCTTGCTGGGCAGCGAAGGCTGCACAGCAGAAATGCGGGATAGAATTGAGAAAAACCTGCACATTTTCGTAACGGATAACTATGGCATGACGGAGCTTACCGGACCGGGCGTTGCTGGTGAATGTGAATATCGAAGCGGCCTGCACTTTGCCGAGGATGCTTTCCTGCCGGAGATTATTGACAGGGATACCCTGGAGCAAAAGCCCGCAGGCGAGGCCGGTGAACTGGTGGTAACCACATTGCTGCGGCAGGGAATGCCGGTGCTGCGGTATCGCACGAAGGATATTACCCGGCTGAATTATGAGCCTTGCCCCTGCGGCCGTACCGGATGCCGGATGGAAAAGGTGATGGGCCGTACCGATGATATGCTGATTATCAAGGGAGTCAATGTGTTCCCGTCTCAGATTGAGAGCGTGTTGGTAGGAACCGAAAATGTTGGCCCACATTATCAGCTGGTGGTTCGCAAGAAAAATTATATGGATACACTGGAAGTCAAAGTAGAATTGATTGATAGCAGTCTGCTGGAGAGCTTTGGAGAACTGGAAAAGCTGCAAAAACGGATTCATGACCGTTTGAAGAGCGTATTGGGTCTGGAAACCAGGGTTACACTGGTAGAACCCAAGTCGCTGGAACGCTTCCAGGGCAAGGCCAAGCGGATTCTGGATTTGAGAAACGAAAAAGAATAATATCAAATCGAAGCTTGAAAGGAGATTTGGAATGAGTGAATGCCCGTTTTGCGGCGGGAAATTGGATGAGGAAAACAAGTGCCCTGAATGTGGCAGAGACTTATCGGAAGAACGGGATGACAGCATATTTCGCCGGCCAGATACAAAAGAGGCCATAGAGAGCAGGCCCGATGAAGAGCCCTGTTCTGAATGGCTGGCGCAAACAGCAGAAAAAACGGAATCCCGAGCTTCGGAAGAAGAAGCATTCCAAGTGCACCGGATGCCCTGGAAACGGTGGCATAAAATATTGGCGGCATGTATTTTACTGATTGCAATTGCTGTCAGTGTGTTTTTTCTGTGGCCTGCTTCTCAATCTTTACCGGAAAGTTCGATGTTCTTTGTGAAGGACGGAGAGCTTATGGCCTTTCGGCCTGGACAAGAACCCAGAAAAATTACAGAATATGTACCAAACCTGGAATATTATCTTTATCCTGGCAGAGATGGACAATCTTTTGCTTGGATGAATCCTGAAACCAATGCCCTTTATTTCCAGCCAGAGAAAGGAAAATCGGTGCAAGTTGAAGAAAGAGTTTATTCTGATATTCGGTTTTCTACAGATGGACGTTTTTTATATTATCTTTCTGGCGGAGAAGATAGCTCTATTGCGCTTTTTCAATATCGGATAGAAACTGGAGAAACGCGAATGGTGGCTGATGCAGATTCCTATTTGTATTATATTTTCAATCGGAATCGTCCAGAAGTAGTGGTTTGGAATGAAAATGGACTATCTGTTATCAGTGAAGAAGAGCTGAAAAATGAATACGCCTTGGAAGGGCAATATACCGTGTTGCTTTCGGCAGAAAATGGACTGTATTTTCTAAAAAAGCAGGAGGACGGACAGTCTTTATGGCGATGGCAAGAAGGGCAGGAAGCACACTTGCTGGCCGATTCCATTGCTCAGGCGAAAATGTTTTCCGATGGGACTGGCTATTATGAGTGTTATACCGGTGGGACAGTACCCATGGCTGAGCGGATAAAAAATGATTTATCAGGAGAAGAAGCTGAAAAACTTTTTCAAAAAATGAAGGAAATTCCGCTTCAAACTCCCGAAATTGCCCTTTATTATTTTGATGGGATGCAGAGTCGAAAACTGGGAGACAATTGGGAAATGGTGTCTTTTGATACCAAAAATCACAGTGTTCTGGTGCGTTCAGCTAAGTTTCAGGACACAGTGTTGTCTCTTTCCAGCCTGTATCAGTTTCCAAGTGGAGACAATATGGATGTGTGGCTGCGGGATTTTTCACAGCAAATGACACAGGCGTGGCCTTATGACAGCGATTCGGCAGGTGTGCTTTCAGAAGGAAAGCTGGTTGCCCTGCCTGAAGATTTTCCAGAATACAGCGCTGGCTTTACCATGCAGGATGGCCGGATATTTGTGCTTCGTTTGGCGGAAGATTTACACAATGCAGACGGTTTGTGGGTAGGGGAACTGTTGAATGAG
The DNA here is from genome assembly GCA_019418545.1 of Clostridiales bacterium. Classification (GTDB taxonomy): domain Bacteria; phylum Bacillota; class Clostridia; order Oscillospirales; family Acutalibacteraceae; genus Heritagella_A. The sequence goes on from DYBQ01000006.1 coordinate 53,651, forward strand.
CAAGTGGAAAATCTATATGAGGTACAGGGAGCAGAGAGTTTTTTCCTTTCAAAAGACGGTACGTTTTTTTATGGAAAAGGCCCAAGCAGTGAGACGTTGTATGAAGAAAACCAAACCATTGATAAAAAGGTGCGAAGTGAGTCAGTCCAGATGACGGAGGATGGGACGCTGTACTATTTGTCGGGTTCAGGTCTAAGCAGCTGGACGTTAAAGTGCCGTACAAATGGACGCACTGTGCAATTGGCTGAGAATGTGGTTGGTTTTGAAGCATATACCGAGGACTATGTTCTGTTTTTACAGCAAAGGGAAGATGGAACTTTGGATGTGATGGCCTGTACCGGACAGAGGCAGCCGGAATTGGTGACAGAAGGAGCGGAAATGCTGCTGCGGCCTCAAAGTGAAGCATTGGGGAATACGCAGGCAGACTATGGAAGCGGCTGAAAGGGGAGAAAGTCATGAAAAAATGTCCATATTGCGGTACCGAATGGGATGGGCAAGGTTTCTGCCCTAATTGTGGGCTGCAGCCGGGACAAGAATCTCGGGATGACAGCCTGTTTCGGCGGCCTGAGGGAGAAAATCCTGTCAGGCAGCCTTTGAAGAAAGAGTTTTCGGTAGAAGAGCTGTTTCGGCAAACGGCACAGGAGAAACCTGACAAAAATGATGAAGAATCCTCTGAGTCTTCAATAGAAGAGGAAGTACTCCTGGATGACGAAAATATCCCAGATGAAGACGAAGGGAAAACGGTAGACAAACCTTTTCATTCAATTAAACCATGGCAGAAGGTGGTGGCAGCTGTCGTTTTGTTGGCAGTTATCATAACAGCTGCCGTTCAATTGTGGCCCAGACCCCCTGTCCTGCCTGAAGAGCCAGCCTTTTATGTGCAAGATGATATGCTGATGTCTCTGTTTGCCGGAGACGCGCCGCAGGCCGTAGCGGAATATGGCGAAGCGTACAGCACAGCGATTGATAATACCTTGCAAGTTAGTCCCGATAAAAAATCATTCTCCTGGATTAACCTTGATAATGGGAAAATCAATGTAAAATCAGCAGGCTCAGAAGCTTTCGAAATGGAAGAAGCAGCCAGCTGGTACCCATTTTATTCTGAGGATAGTAAGTTCCTTTATTACAATACGGACAATGTGAAAGGCGGGCTTACTCTTCATCAATGCAATATAGAAACTAAAGCCGTTCAGGAGGTTTGCTCCCTGGAGGGAAGCGGAAATCATTATTTGTCCCAAAATGGATTATTGGTAATTGGCAGCGGCGGGCAGCTTACGGTGTATGAGGAGAAGACCCTGTCCCCAAAATGGTCTCTAAAAGTAAACGCTGCCCCTATGTCTATTTCCCAAAATAAGCTATACTATACAGAGGAAATGGATGAATCCTATCGTTTATGCTGCTGGGATGGCAATCAAACAGAAGTCCTTTTGGATGGAATCGGCTATTCTTATCAGCTTAACAATGGCACAATGTATTTTCTCTGTGCCAAAGATGAGTGGACGCCTTTGTCGGAACTGGTGGAAAATGATGTGTCAGAAGAGGAGCTGGGAAAGAATGCTGACGAAATTCTGGTGCGTTCTCCCCAAAGAACCTTGTATAGTTTTGACGGCTCTCGGGTACACAAATTAGGCGATAGCATGACGCTATATGTTTTATCGGAAAATGATAATGCGATTATGACAGCTTCCCTTATCCATAAAAAGCCGGAAGAGATGAAAAAGGAAATGAAGCTTTCTTCCATCCTTCAAGATATGCAGTATACTTTCGGGACAAACTTTTCCACAACAGACATTGCCAGTTATGTGGAGGGTATCTGGCCTGCTGAAGTAGAATCGTATTTTGTTACAATGGGAGAAAAAATGTATCGTCTGCCAGAAAATGCTCCATTTTCTCAAATATTTAAAATTAGCGGAGACTGGATTTGCATTGACAATAGAAATAATGATTCGGATGAGAGCTTTTGGCGAGGGCGCTTGGAAGGAAACGAAATTATCTCACAGGAATCTTTTTTCACAGATGATGTGGTAGATTATGAAATAACCCCAGATGGAGAGCTGTATTATTGGACAGAAGAATCTGGAGGGACTATTTATGTAGATGGACAGATGCTGGCCCAAAATGTAAATCCAAACAATATTCAGGTAACCGAAGATGGCGCGCTGTATTATCTTAGTGATTTTTTGTCTGGCTGGACACTGAACCGTTATCAGAATGGGGAACTCCAGCAGCTGGCACAGGATGTAGCGGATTTTGTCGCATATACCCAGGATTATGTGCTGTTTTTGGAGCTGCGTAAGGACAATGGCTGGGACCTTTACTCCAGTATTGGAGGGGATGCTCCCATGCTGGTAGCTGAAAATGTGAAGAGATTAGTTCATCCAAGCCCGTTGGACCCAACGGTATTAGCGATGAATACAGTTGGTGGTGTGGACAGTTATTATGATACAGATGTTACAACAAATATTTTGAATTGATAAATTATTCTGCAATGGAGGTTGCGATATGTCAAAAAAAGAACTGCTCCTGGGCAATGAAGCCGTTGCCCGGGGATTGTACGAAGCCGGTGTGCGAGTGGTTTCCAGTTATCCGGGAACCCCCAGTACCGAAATTACCGAAAATGCGGCGAAATACGACGAAATCTACTGCGAATGGGCGCCCAATGAAAAGGTGGCCATGGAAGTGGCTTCCGGCGCCAGCTTTGGCGGGGCACGCTCTTTCTGTGCTATGAAGCATGTGGGCCTGAATGTGGCAGCCGACCCTCTGTTCACCATGAGCTATATTGGCGTAAATGGCGGCATGGTCATCGGTGTGGCCGACGACCCGGGAATGCATTCTTCCCAAAACGAACAGGATTCCCGCCACTATGCCCGGGCTTCCAAAACTCCTATGCTGGAACCCGCCGATTCCGCCGAATGCCGGGATTTTGCCAAGCTGGCCTATGACCTCTCCGAGCAGTTCGACGTGCCGTTTATTCTGCGGCTCACCACTCGTATTGCCCATTCCCGCAGCCTGGTGGAACTGGGAGAGCGTCAGGAGCACGAGCTGAAACCCTATGAAAAGAATCCCGCAAAAAACGTGATGCTGCCTGCCTTTGCCAAGCCCAAGCACGTCAAGGTAGAGGAGCGCACCGTAGCCCTGCGTCAGTGGGCTGAAACTTCCGGCATCAACGTGGTGGAGGACAACGGCGCAAAGGTTGGCGTTATTGTGGAAGGCGCTGTATACCAGTATGCTCACGAAGCTCTGGGGAATTCCGTCAACTACTTAAAGCTGGGGATGCTGTGGCCACTGCCCGACCAGCTGTTGAAGGACTTTGCTGCTGCAAACGAAAAGGTATATGTCATTGAGGAGCTGGACGACGTGGTGGAAAGCCACTGCAAATCTTTGGGCCTCACCGTTACCGGCAAAGATTTGTTCCCCCGCTGCGGCGAGTTTTCCCAGAAGATTATCCGCAAGCTGATGAAGGGCGAAGACCCCGAGTTCGATACCTTGGACGAAGCCATTCCCGGCCGCCCGCCGGTGATGTGCTGCGGATGTCCCCACCGCGGCCTGTTCTATGCCCTGAAAAAGGCGAAGGTGTATGTGAGCGGCGACATCGGATGCTATACCTTGGGTGCTTCCGCTCCCCTGAGTGCTATGGACACCTGCGTCTGCATGGGCGCTTCCATCTCCGCTTTGCATGGCTACAACAAGGCTCGTGGGGAAGAGGCCGAGAAGAAGTCAGTTGCCGTTATCGGTGACTCCACCTTTATCCATTCCGGCGTGACCAGCCTCATTGACATTGCCTATAACCGCAGCAATTCGGTGGTCATTATTCTCGATAACTCCATTACTGGCATGACCGGCCACCAGCAGAACCCCACCACTGGCTACACCATCAAGGGTGACCCCACCAGCGCGGTGAATCTGGAAGCCCTTTGCCACGCCATTGGCATCAATCGGGTGCGGGTGGTAGACCCCTATGATTTGCCCGCCGTACAGCAGGCACTTAAAGAAGAACTGGCCGCAGAAGAGCCGTCGGTGATTATCAGCCGCCGTCCCTGCGCCCTGCTGAAATATGTGAAGCACAAGCCCGCCCTTACGGTGGACACCGATTCCTGCATCGGCTGCAAAGCCTGTCTGGGCATTGGCTGCCCGGCCATCAGCATCCGCAACGGCAAAGCCTGCATCGACCGTACCCAGTGTGTGGGCTGCGGCGTGTGTGAGAGCCTTTGCCCGAAAAAAGCTATTGGAGGTGCCGCAGAATGAGTAACGGAAAAAGTGTAATGATTGTCGGTGTAGGTGGACAGGGAACCCTGCTTGCCAGCCGTTTGCTGGGTGCGGCTATGACCGCCAAAGGCTTTGATGTAAAGGTGAGCGAGGTCCACGGCATGAGCCAGCGTGGCGGCTCCGTGGTGACCTATGTGCGCTATGGCGAGAAGGTGTATTCCCCTATTATCGAAGAGGGCGAAGCGGATATTATTTTGGCCTTTGAGCAGCTGGAAGCTGCCCGGTATCTGCCCTATCTGAAAAAGGGCGGCGCTGTGGTAGTAAATACCCAGAAGATGGACCCCATGCCGGTAGTTACCGGCGCGGCCCAGTACCCGGAAGGGGTGCTGGACGCCATTGCTGCCAAGGGGGTTCAGGTACTGGCAGTGGATGCATTGTCGCTGGCAGAAGAGGCCGGTTCTGTAAAGGCCGTGAACGTGGTGCTTATCGGCGCTATGGCCAAGAGCTTGCAGCAGGATTCGGAAGTCTGGCTGAAAGCCATTGAAGAGACCGTCCCGGCAAAATTCCTGGACATGAACCGCAAAGCTTTCCAGCTGGGCTATGATGCGGTATAATCAGACATAACAAAAACTCCCGGAACCCATGTGGTTTCGGGAGTTTTTGTTTTTCACCGTTTTTTACATAGACCAGGTGTTTTGATTGGTAGAGCTGATTCCATCCGCGCCCGCCTGCAATGCATCTGTTATATCCTTTTTGTCCAGTACCAACCCGCTGGCAATCACAGGGATTTCACTCTCCCTGCGAATGAGCTGAATAATTCGGGGCATGACACCAGGCAAAATTTCCACAATATCTGGAGGGGAAGTTTTTAGTTGACGAAGGGTGGTTTCCAAAGCCCGGGAGTCAATAATAAAAAATCGCTGTATTGCCAAAAGCCCTATCTGTCGGGCAATGCGGATAATATTGGGGCGGGTGCTGATAATGCCGTCCGCTTCGGTATTGCGGCAAATAAAGTCCACAGAGATTTCTCTGGGAGAGAGCCCGTCTATTAAATCCAGATGGACAACCGCAAATTTACCGGCAGCATGGATGCGGGAGACGATTTCACCAATATTGCAGATATTCCCATATAATATAAAAATAATCTGGCATTCGGATTTCAGACATTGTTCCAAGCCGTCATCATCTTTAATGGCTGCAATCACAGGAGAATCTTCCAGCAGACGGCAAAAGCGATTCAAGGCATCGTGTTGTATCATGACAGTTCCTCCAAAATGGGAATCAACTCCGCAAGAGATTGGCAGATAATGTTGGGCACGGTGACGCTGTTTTCCAAATCCTGTAAACGGGTTTCTCCGCTTAAAACCAGAATAGAAGTTACATCGGTTCCTTGGGCAATTTGAATATCGGTATATAGACGGTCGCCAATGACGGCCAGTTCGTTTTCCCGACAGCCTGTGTGCTTGAGCAGATATGCAAGGGTATGGGAAGAAGGTTTCCCGAAAAATTCCGGCTGCACACCGGTGGAAGCGGTGATTAGGGCAGCCATGGAGCCGCAGTCGGGAATAAACCCGTTTTCTACCGGACAGTTAAAATCGGGATTTACTCCATAAAAAGACTTTCCGTTTCGGATAAACCGGCAGGCTTTTTCCAGCTTTTCATAGGTCAGCGTGGTGTCAAATCCCAAAACTACCATGTCCGGCTCTTGGTCATCAAGCCGAATTCCACCCAATCGAAAGGCTTCCTCCAAATCGGGAGTACCTACCAGATAAACACTTTCCCCTGGTCGGTTTTGCTGGAGCCAGTCGATAATTACACCGTTAGAAATGAGCATTTTTTCTGCTGTAGTGGGAATTCCCATGCGCTCCAGCTTTTGCAGATATGCCTTTGCATTTTTCGAGCTGTTATTCGTAAAATAGCAATATTCCCGTCCGCTTTGTACCACGGCCTGTAAAAAGGCTGGGGTATAGGTAAACAGGCGGTTTCCCAAATAAATAGTCCCATCCATATCCAAAACAAAGCATTTTATAGGACGCAGCCGCTTTATCAGTTCCTCGTTTGTCAAGATGAATTCCTCCCGAATCGATTTCTTTCAATATAGCAGAGGGAAGAAAGAAAAGCAAGTGTTAGCACTTTGGAAGTTAGAGTGCCAAAATTAATAAATTATTCATATATTTTGCGATTTTTGATAACAAACCAGAATTACAATATAGTCGTTCCCAAAAGGGAATAGGAAAAAAGATAGATAATATCGAAGAAAGAAGACGATAGCATTGGGGCACTATCATAAAGAAATATAAAAATTTTGATTTTTCGTATCGAATTGATTTTGATTGGAGGAATGATTTATGTTTGATATGATGCCTTATGGTTGGAACCGGAGTCAGAGTTTGCTGGATTCATTTGCTGATTTTGAAAAGAACTTTTTTGGCGAGATGGGCCGCTCGTTCAGCGGCTTTAACACCGATATCCGCGACAACGGCAATGAGTATGTTCTGGAAGCTGAGCTTCCCGGATTTAACAAGGAAGATATCAGTGTTGAAGCTCATGACGGCATGCTGACAATTTCCGCTAAGCATGAAGAAAAGCAGGAAGAAAAGGACGAAAAGAGCGGGCAATATATCCGCCGGGAACGCCGGTATGGCTCCTTCCAGCGTAGTTTTTCCCTCAATGGTGTGGATGAAAAGAACATTCATGGCGAGTATCAGGACGGCGTTTTGAAGCTGACTCTGCCGAAGGAACAGCCGGCAGTCCCTGAAACTCACCGGATTGAAATCCATTGATTTCCCTTATATTTTAAAAAGTCACCCTTTGATGATAGGATTCCTGTCATCAAGGGTGACTTTTTTTTATCACAAGAAAAACTGTTATTTTGTCCGGCCAATATCGCGACGATAATGAGCACCGTCAAAATGAATCTTCTCTACCCCAGCATAAGCCTTTTCCAGCGCTTCGTCAAGGGTTTTTCCAAGAGCGGTAACGCCTAGCACACGTCCGCCGCTGGTCACCAGCTTGCCGTCCTTCAAAGCAGTACCGGCATGGTATACGGTTACGCCGGGAATCTGGCCGTTTTCGTCCAGACCGGTGATTTCCAGTCCCTTGGGATAGGAGGCCGGATATCCGCCGGAAGCCATAACCACACAGGCAGCGGCTTCGTCCGTCCACTCCACCGGCTGTTCTGCCAGACGCTCCTCGACAACAGCCATTACCACATCGGCAAAGTCGCTCTTGAGGCGAGGAAGCACTACCTGAGTCTCCGGGTCGCCGAAGCGGGCGTTGTACTCGATAACCTTGGGGCCGTTGGGAGTGAGCATCAGGCCGAAATACAGGCAGCCCTTAAAGGGACGGCCTTCGGCGTTCATGGCGTTCATGGTGGGCAGGAAGATTTCCTTCATGCAGCGTTCCGCCATAGCGTCATCGTAATAGGGGTTGGGACTGATGGTGCCCATACCGCCAGTGTTCTTGCCCTTGTCGCCGTCCAGAGCGCGTTTATGGTCTTTGGAGGAAACCATGGGCTTCAAGGTCTTGCCATCAGTAAAGGCCAGCACGGAAACCTCGGGGCCGGTGAGGAATTCCTCCACCACCACATGGTTGCCGGAAGCGCCGAACACCTTATCTTCCATAATAGAGTGGACAGCTTCCTTGGCCATGTCGAAGTTTTCAGCGATAATGACGCCCTTACCCAGTGCCAGACCGTCAGCCTTGATGACTACCGGGTATTTGCCCTGTGCCTGCACATATTCCAGCACCTTGGCCGGGTCATCAAACACCTCATAGCCTGCTGTGGGAATGTTATATTTCTTCATCAAATCTTTGGAAAAGACCTTGCTGCTCTCAATAATAGCAGCATTGGCGCGGGGGCCGAAAGCCTTGAATCCGGCTTCTTCCATGGCGTCCACCATACCGGCGGCCAGCGGGTCATCGGGAGCTACAAACACCAAATCAACGGCCTTTTCCTTGGCCAGTGCCTTCATGCCCTCAATGTCCATGGCGTTTACGGGGAAGCACTCTGCATCAGCGGCAATACCGCCGTTACCGGGAGCACAGTAAATGGCTTCCACTTTGGGGCTTTCTTTCAGTTTACGGATAATGGCGTGCTCACGGCCGCCGCCGCCTACTACCAGAACTTTCATGCTTGCTTCCTCCCCTAAATTAGTGGTGGAACAGGCGGATGCCGGTGAAGGCCATCGCCATGTTGTACTTGTTGCAGGTCTCAATTACGTTATCGTCACGAATGGAGCCGCCGGGTTGTGCAATATATTCTACGCCGCTGCGATGAGCGCGCTCAATGTTATCGCCAAAGGGGAAGAAAGCATCGGAGCCCAGTGCCACACCGGAGAGAGTCTTGAGCCACTCGGCCTTTTCCTCGCGGGTGAGGACTTCCGGCTTCTCGGTGAAGAACTGCTCCCAAACGCCATCTGCCAGCACATCCATATAATCGTCGGAAATATACACGTCGATGGTGTTGTCACGGTCGGGGCGGCGGATATCAGCCTTGAAGGGCAGGGAGAGCACCTTTGGATGCTGACGCAGGAACCAGATGTCGGCCTTGTTACCGGCCAGACGGGTGCAGTGAATCCGGGACTGCTGTCCAGCGCCGATGCCAATAGCCTGTCCATCCTTCACATAGCACACGGAGTTGGACTGGGTGTATTTCAGGGCAATCAGGGAAATGAGCAGGTCGCGCTTGGCCTCTTCCGGCAGGTTCTTGTTGTTGGTGACCATGTTGTTCAGCAGCTCGTTGTCGATTTTCAGCTCGTTGCGGCCCTGCTCGAAGGTCACGCCGAACACGTCCTTATGCTCTACCGGGGCGGGACGATAGTTGGGGTCGATTTGCACGATGTTATAGGTGCCGCGGCGCTTGCTCTTCAAAATCTCCAGTGCCTCATCGGTGTAGCCGGGAGCGATGACACCGTCGGAAACCTCGCGCTTGAGCATGAGGGCGGTCTCCTTGTCGCAAACATCGGAGAGAGCAGCCCAGTCACCGTAAGAGGACATACGGTCAGCACCACGGGCACGGGCATAAGCGCAGGCCAGAGGAGACAGCTCCAAATCATCCACAAAGTAAATCTTCTTCAAAGTATCGGAAAGGGGCAAACCCACAGCAGCGCCGGCAGGGCTCACGTGCTTAAAGGAAGCGGCGGCGGGCAGGCCGGTGGCTTCTTTCAGCTCTTTTACCAGCTGCCAGCTGTTGAAAGCGTCCAGAAAGTTAATATAGCCGGGTTTGCCGTTCAGCACGGTAATCGGTAGGTCGCTGCCGTCCTGCATAAAAATTTTGGAAGGCTTCTGATTGGGGTTGCATCCATATTTCAGCATTAGCTCATTTGCCATTTCAATTTCCTCCTTGTATCCAAATTACTGGTTTTTGTTGACGATGCGCTCGGTACGCTCACCGGTTTCGAGATTGATGAAGCAGGTGTAGAGGGAAACTTTGTTGTCTTCGTTCAAACTGTTCCACAGGGCTTCGGTGAAGCAGTTAATGCAAGCATAGGGCAGCTCCACAGACTTGGGCTCGCCCTTAAAGGACGGAATGGGGTTGCCGTCGTGCTCGTAGGTGTGGATAAAGTGGCCCTCACCTGCGCGGGGAGCGGTGTACTCGAAGAAATAGCGGCGGGTGGAGTTCTCGTCTCCGTCGGCGCTCTTCAGGATAGACAGGCGATAGTCACCGTTTTTCTCCACCATGCCGGAAATGCGGGGGGTCCAGTTGGGGCCGTCCGGCTCAAAGGTGCGGGTACGGAGGGCTTCCTCAAAGGTTTTGCCCTCTTTCAAAAAGTCCGCCACGGTGTCGGTCTGGTCACCGTTGGTCACAACGGTGGTGTCGCCCACAACACGCACGGGATGATAGATAATCAGGCTGGGGTCTATCAGCTTGGCAGGGTCAAAGGCTTCGGTGCGGATGCCATCCGGCTCCTTTGCAAAAATACGGTTGCGGCTGTTCTCGCTGCGTCCCATGATAAAATAACCAATTATGGCATTTTTGCCGTCTTTGCTGCGGCCAATCACAATGCCGCGGCCAGGATAAGTATTCTGCTGCAAGTCCTTTTCCAGATTCATCATGAAAAAATCCTCCTTTGATTGCGGTGGGAACGTTTATAAATAAAAAATGGGCAACCTTAATACAAGGCTGCCCAGACGGTCGGCAAATTTGTTTCCACGCTCCAATGCAGTAAACTCTGCAAAACCGTCAGTTACGCGGAAATTTCGTTTTCAGTATACCAGACCCAAGGCAGGCTGTCAATATTTCACAGGGGTACTGTCAATCAGTCTGTTACTTTTGCAATTCCGTTTTCCACTTTAATTTTTCCTGCACAGAACAGGGCGGCAGCTTTGGGTAGCAGCTTCCACTCCACCTGCTCCATAACCCGTTTTTGCAGGACTTCGGGGGTATCGTCATTGAGAACCGGCACGGCGCCCTGCAAAATGATGGGGCCGCCGTCGCACACCTCGCTGACAAAATGCACGGTGGCGCCGGTGAGCTTCACGCCGGAAGCCAACACTGCTTCGTGTACCTTCATGCCATAAAATCCCGGGCCGCAGAAAGAGGGAATCAGCGCCGGATGGACATTCAGAATCCGGTTGGGATAGGCTTTCGGCACCTGCTCGTCCAGGATGACCATAAAGCCCGCCAGAATCACCAAATCAGCTTTTTCCTCGTTCAGAGCGTCCAAAATGGCTTTGGAATAGCTCTGCCGGTCGGGATAGGCTTTCCGCTCCACCACACGGGAGGGAATGCCCGCTTTTGCTGCCCGCTCCAAAGCATAAACACCCGGTTTGGAGGCGATGACGCAGGTAATTTTTCCGTCGGGGATTTCCCCTCTTGCTTCTGCGTCAATGAGAGCCTGCAAATTGGTGCCGCCGCCGGAAACTAGCACGACAATATTCATCACAGGAGGACCTCCTTGTCGCCCGCAACGATTTCGCCCACGATAACAGCCTGTTCTCCAGCTTCACGCAGGGCAGCAACAGCCTTGTCGGCGTCTTCCTTAGCAACGGCCATGCACATACCCATGCCCATGTTGAAGGTGTTGTACATATCGCGGGTGGGGATATTGCCGGTCTTCTGCAGCAAATCGAAAATGGGCAGGTGGGGAACCTTTGCCAAATCAATTTTTGCAGAGCAGCCGTCCTTCAGCATACGCGGAATATTCTCATAGAAACCGCCGCCGGTGATGTGGGAGACAGCCTTCACATTGGCCTGTGCCATAGCAGCCAGCACGGGCTTCACATAAATCTTGGTGGGGGTCAGCAGAGTCTCGCCCAGCGTTGCACCCAGCTCCGGCACATAGGCAGACAGGTTTTCCTTGTTCACATCAAAAATCTTGCGAACCAGAGAGAAACCGTTACTGTGAACGCCGGAAGAGGGCAGGCCGATGAGCACGTCACCGGGAGTCATAGCGGAACCGTCAATAATCTTCTGCTTGTCTACGATACCCACGGAGAAACCGGCCAAATCATACTCGTCCTCGGGATAGAAGCCGGGCATTTCAGCAGTTTCGCCGCCAACCAGTGCACAGCCAGCCTGTACACAGCCCTCGGCAACGCCGGAAACGATGTCGGCTACCTTCTCGGGCACGTTCTTGCCCACAGCCAGATAGTCCAGGAAGAACAGGGGCTTTGCGCCGCCGCAGACCACGTCGTTGACGCACATGGCCACGCAGTCGATGCCCACGGTGTCATGCTTGTCCATGAGGAAAGCAATACGCAGCTTGGTACCCACGCCGTCGGTGCCGGAAACCAGCACCGGCTCCTTCATGCCGGCGAGCTCCGGCTGGAACAGGCCTCCAAAACCGCCAATTCCGGAAACAACGCCGGGAATGGTGGTGCGGGCCACATGCTTCTTCATCAGTTCGACAGATTTATAACCGGCGGTCACATCAACGCCGGCAGCCTTATAGCTTTCGCTGAAACTCTTCATAATCGATTTCCTTTCTCAGTCTGTGAAATGGATTTTTTACAGCTCGGCAACTTTTTCCTGCATGGCGGCGTCTTTCTTGGCCACGCCCTCTTCCATCTGCACCTTCATCTGTGCCAGCTTTTCGGCCAGAGCGCCATCAGAAAGAGCCAGCATCTGAGCAGCCAGAATCGCGGCATTGTCAGCGCCGTCAATGGCAACGGTAGCCACGGGAATTCCGCTGGGCATCTGTACAGTTGCCAGCAGCGCGTCCAGACCGTCCAGAGTGGAGGACTTGACGGGAATACCGATGACGGGCAGAGTGGTGTGTGCAGCCAGCACACCGGCCAGATGAGCGGCCTTGCCTGCTGCTGCAATAATCACGCCGAAACCGTTTTCTTTTGCACCTGCGGAAAATGCAGCTGCTTTTTCAGGGGTGCGGTGGGCGGACATAACGTGCACTTCTACAGGGATGTCCCAGCTCTTCAAACGCTTGATTGCGGCGGACACTACGGGAAAATCGCTGTCGCTGCCCATAATCACTGCAACCTTTTTCATACTATGACCATTCCTTTCTTTCTGCGGCACAGGCCGCCTTCCTGTTTTAAGAGAAAAACCAAAAAGGGCTGCGGCAAAAATGACGCAGCCCGACACCTGATACGGCTAGAAGATGATATACTTCCCCATTGATACGCCGCAACCTATGTATGCAGTTCTCAAGAGGGCAGTCATAGTCATCATATCTACCTCCGAATGTTGTACCTTTATTGTATGAGATTTTTTTACGAATTGCAAGCCAGACAACGACTTCCCATTTTACTTTGTTGGGAGATACAAAAGGCCTCTGAAAAAGAGGACGTTTTTTTGGGCACTATTACCGCTTGTGTTTTTAATTTATAAACGATTTAATATTTGCACAACATTATTTTCAATTTTCTCAAAATGCAAATGAAGATATTTCTCTAAAAAATAGAACCGCTCTTCCAAAAATGAAAGAACGGTTCCGTATTTTTAGTTTATTTACCGGCTTTCGGTGCGCCGTCTGTGACCATTTCCTTGAGAGAAGCAGCCAAGCCAGCCATTCCCTGAATTTCGGAAGGGATAATCAGCTTGGTAGCCTTGCCGTCGGCAGCCTTCTCAAAGGCTTCCAGACTCTTCAGGGCAATGACGCTTCTGGACGGGTCAGCCTCATTCAGCATCCGAATACCATCAGCAATAGCTTTCTGCACGGCAACAATTGCTTCTGCTTCGCCCTGTGCCTCGCGAATCTTACTTTCCTTAATAGCTTCAGCATTCAGAATTGCAGACTCTTTGTTACCTTCGGCAATCAGGATGGCGCTGCGCTTTTCGCCTTCTGCATCCAGAATCCGGGCGCGGCGTTCACGTTCAGCCTTCATCTGCTTTTCCATGGCTTCCTGAATCTCTCTGGGCGGGATGATGTTTTTCAGCTCCACGCGGTTAACCTTAATGCCCCAGGGGTCGGTAGCTTCATCCAAAATGATGCGGATTTTGCTGTTGATGATATCACGGGAAGTCAGGGTGTGGTCCAACTCCATTTCACCAATGATATTACGCAGGGTGGTAGCGGTCAGGTTTTCAATTGCAGAAATGGGACGCTCCACGCCGTAGGTGTACATTTTGGGGTCGGTAATCTCAAAATACACCACGGTATCAATTTGCATAGTAACGTTATCTTTGGTAATTACCGGCTGGGGTGGGAAATCAATGACCTGTTCCTTCAAAGATACCTTTTTGGAAATCTTGTCTATAAAGGGCACTTTGAAGTGCAGGCCGGTTCCCCATGTGCATTTATAGGCACCAAAACGTTCAATCACATAAGCATAAGCCTGGGGGACAATTTTGATATTGGTGATGATGACCAGAATGGCAATCACCAGCAGAACTACGATTACAAATACGCCAATGTTAAAATCCGGCATACAATTTCCTCCTTCTTTTCAAAAAACTCCATTTTCAATTTTATTTACAGGGGTTTTACGATGAGCTTAACGCCCTCAATGCGCACAATAGAAACCTTTTTATCCTGCGGGATTACCTCGCCGTTTTCTGAGCGTGCGCTCCAGACACTGCCTTGAATCTTGACCTGACCCATGGCATCCAGATTGCGGATTTCCTGTACAACAACTCCAGTCTGTCCCACCAAACGCCCCGAATTGGTATCTACCTTTCGGAATTTCATCACCCGGTTTACCAGAGGACGGGTGGCAATCAGACAAATCAGGGTAACCACTGCGCCAATGAGGACTTGTATCCATTCGCCTGCACCGCAGAAACCTGAAATGATTCCTGCCAGGCCGCCGGGGACAAACCAGATGGAAATCAACTGGGCCGTCATACCTTCGACCACCAGCGCTACGAAAATCACCGCAAGCCAGATGTAAATCATATATTCAGCCATCTCGTCTCACCTCCTGTCAGGCTGTTTGCTTGTGGATTGCTTTTATCATACCATAAAAAACTCCAAAAGAAAAAGGTCAAATTCCCGCAAAAACAGCCAATTTGGTCATTTTTTGAAAAATTCGGAAAAAGGGATTCTCCGCTCTTATTCCCCGTTCATCGGGCGAATTCCAGCGAGCTATTTTGTGAAAAAAGCCACAAAGTTACAATGTTGTAATAAATTTTAATTTTATATCTCTTTGCTTTTGTGCAATCTTTACCATTCTTTTTTTTGATAAATAGATACTGAAAGGAAATAGGAGCCAACAAAAGCCAACACAGGAATACTGAATCCCAACACCAACAACAGTGTTTTATTGGCAGAAAACCAGTGGGTCACAGCTTCCAGCGGCAGCCCGGCCATTTGTCCTGCCCACACCAGTGCTACTACCACAATGGCCACGCCCAAAAACACGAAACGCCCGGAATTGCTGCCAAACCGGTACAACAGCGGAAATTCTACCGCCGCCAGGAACAGAGCTGCTGCCGCCAGGCCACCGGCAGCAGACAGCGGTTCCACAAAATTTCCGGCCATTATGTCCCGGATGCAGAACAGCAAAAAGACAACCATTCCCAATGCAGCTCCCAAAAGAGACATGAGATATTTTGAAAATACTGCCTGATAAGGCGTAACAGGCAGGGCTTTTTCCAGCCGGAGCCAGCGTGCCTGTTCATCAGAAGAAAGGGTAAAGACCTGCATAATCACAATCATAATAAAGAAATAACTTCCTACTGCTGCACCAATGTTTTCTCCGTTGTTTTGGGAAAACGAAAGTACGGCAAATACCACCGCAAATAATGCGAACGCACGCAGTGCCTTTGCCAATAATAGCAAATCTTTATGAATCAATCCTGTCATGGAGAACTCATCCTTTCACTTATCTATTCTTGTTACGATAAATATGGGTGGAAAGCAGCCAGGAGAGTACTGTCAGCACCACCACCCCTGCCATCAAAAAAATACCGATTGGGGTATGGGAAATTACCGAAAATGTGACGGAATTTCCCAAGCCCCACCAGCGGATTCCTGCTATTACAATACAGGCTATAGCTGCCAGCAAAAGGAAAACAATCACCCCTACCCGTTTGCCAAACCGGTACAACACAGGAATTTGCAGAGAGAGGGTAATACAGCAGGAAACCATTAAAAAAGTGAAAGTGGGAAGGGCTTCCCAAACGCTTTTTCCTGTTATGTTTTTTTCCAGCATAGAAAAAAGCAGAAACACCATGCCTCCCGCTAACAGGAACACCAGTGCCGCAAGATATTTTTCCAACACGATTCCAAAGGGGGAAACCGGGAGGGATTCCTCGATTTTCTTCCAGTTTTTTTCTTTATCAGCAGCCACCAGGTCTGACTGAATCATCAGCATACTGGCAAACAGATACGCTCCAAAAACCAAATCGACTCTGCCTTGACGAATCGTTGGCAACGCCGCAACGAGAAGAAACAAAAGGGAAATTTTATATTTTTTAGCGATGAAAAGGAAATCTTTCCGCAAAAGGCCATTCATAAATAACGTCCTCTCTTCACGCTGCCCTTGGAATAAAGAAGCATAATCTCCTCCAGTCCGGCCTGGTCAATCACACAGCCCGGATATTTCCGCCGGATGGCCTCACGGTTTTCGGTGAGGGCCTGCACTTCAAAAGCATTTTCCCGCCATGCAGCAAAGTCAACTTTGTCCATTCTTTCAAACTCGCTTTTTCCGCATTTAACAATGCCATATTCATACAAGAGTTCATCTTTGGAGTGGACAAACTGTAAGCTTCCTCGATGCAGATAGGCCACATAATCCGCAATTTTTTCCAAATCCTCTGTAATATGGCTGGAGAACAGGACAGAATGTTCTTCGTCAGAAACGAACTCCTGCAATAATTCCAGCACATCATCCCGTACCACCGGGTCAAGCCCACTGGTAGCTTCATCCAAAAGCAGCAGCTTGGGACGGTGGCTCATGGCGACGGCAATGGAGAGCTTCATTTTCATGCCGCGGGAGAATTCCTTAATCTTTTTCTTCATGGGCAGCTGCAAAACATTGCAATATCTTGTAAAGTCTGAGGAATTCCAGTTTCGGTAGATTCCCTTGAAAATAGTACTCAGATTTTTGGGGGTCATAGACTCATGAAAGCAGCATTCGTCAAATACTACGCCAATATCCTGGCGGATATTCGCCTCATTTCCATCCAGCGGTTTGCCAAAAACGGTAATTTTTCCCCCGTCCCGGCGAAGAGCGCCTAAAATCAGGCGCAGGGTGGTAGTTTTTCCCGCACCGTTCTCCCCAATCAGGCCCATAATTACCCCGCCAGGTAAATCTAAATGGAGTGGCTGCAAAGTAAAGCTGTCAAAACGGCGGGTCACGCCTTCCAGCCTGAGAATCGTATCCATATGGTTTCCTTTCTGCCGGGCAAACCGGCTTACCCTTCGCGATATAGGATTTCCAGCATTTCCCGAAGCTCGTCAAGGCTCAGGCCGCACCGCCGGGCGGCTTCTGCCGCCTGCTGCAAAAAGCCTTCCACCTGCCGCAGCTGCTCTTCCCGAAGAAATTCGGTATTTTTCTCCGAAACAAAGCAGCCCTTTCCGGGAACCGTCTCGATAAATCCATCCCTTTCCAGTTCTTCATACGCACGCTTGGTGGTAATCAAACTGATACGCAGCTCTTTGGCCAGCATCCGCATCGAAGGCAGGGCGTCCCCTGCTTTTAGCTCTCCCTGCAAAATATGGTCTTTGATTTGCCGGGTAATCTGCTCATAGATGGGGCTGGAGCTGCTGTTGCTGATAATGATATCCATGGAGCACCTCACAGTTAACTGTTATTATCATCTATACACAGTATATACACAATATATACAGTTGTCAAGCAAAAACATAAAAAAAGGAACCGGTAATTCATACCAGTTCCTGATTTATATATTCAGAATCAATTTTTCACGGGAAAGAGCTGCTAAACAGCTCTCCTTTCAAAACGACTCAGGCTTCTTCAGAAAGTGCCCGGGAAAGCCAGGCATCTGCAATATCCAGTGCCAGATACAAGCCGTTTTTCTCACTGGATTTTACAATCTGCTTACGGTTGCGGATGGTGGCGTCCGTATACATCAGTTGTACCGTTACCTTATCAGCGACCTCCAAATCCTGTACTTTCTTTTTACTTTTAATTTCCATCTTGATGACGTATTTATCCTTCATGCTTCCATAATAAATCGTATCGCCGCAGCGAACCAACGGTTTCCCTTTATACATAGGGAATTTGGCAGCTTTTTTATCACTCATAGCCAGTTCCTCCTTTGTAAAATATAGACCCGTTCAAAACGGGTCTATTATCGGCAAACTATCACATTATTAAAAGTATACCATAAATAGGAGTCAACTGCAAATCATTAGGGAAAATAACAGAATATTTATAACAATATGACAAAAAAGCCTGTTGTGATTGTAACAAAGTCACAACAGGCTTTTGATAATAACAGCGAAGACTTATTCTCGCAAATAAGATTTTACCAGTACTTCCAATAACTCATCCCGGTCAATTCGGCGAATGAGACTGCGGGCATTGTTATGAGTCGTGATATAGGTAGGGTCCTCCGAGAGAATATAACCAACAATTTGGTTAATGGGATTATATCCTTTTTCTTTCAATGCATCATAAACCGTTGTCAGGATTCGGCGGATATCCCCTTCCCGGTCCCGTTCCAGCGAGAACGTCATGGTCTTGTCAAGCATGAAAACACCTCCGATACCGCTAATCATACACTAAATCCGCTGAAAATACAAGAGATTTCATATAGAAATTATTACCGAACTCCGTATTTATAGTAAAAAAGATGTAAAATTAAATAAGAAATTTTACAAATCAGGAACGAAGAACAGCACCGGTTTTTTCCAGCTCTTTCATAATTTTCTTCATAACAGCCAGAGTTTGCTCGTCCTTCAGTGTACTGTCTGCAGAACGCAGGGTGATGCTGAAAGCCACACTCTTTTTCCCAGCTTCAATCTGAGCACCCTGATACACATCAAACAGCTGGATGTTTTCCAGAAGCGCGCCGCCGCCGCGGACTATGGCTTTTTCCAGTGTGCCCACCGGGATGGACTCATCGCATACCAGTGCCAAGTCGCGGGTAACAGCCGGGAACTTGGGCAGAGGCTTATAGGTCTTTTCAGGCTGGGCCATTTCGAACAGAGCGTCGGCATCCAGCGAGAAGCAGTATACACGGCAGTCCATTCCATAGTTTTCGGTGACAACCGGGTGGATTTCACCCATTACGCCGAACACACGGCCATCTTTTACCAGATTGGCGCAGCGGCCGGGATGATAGCTGGGATTGTCGCTGCAGGCTTCCACATCATAATCATATACGGAAACCGCATCCAAAAGCTCTTCCACAATGCCCTTCATCTGGAAGAAGTCGGCGCCATCCCCATACATACCGCCGATAAGTGTGTTTTTCTCCACCGGAAGCTCGTTGGGAGTTGTGGGGATGTACTCTTTTGCCAGCTCATAGAGGGCAGCAGAAGCGTTGCGGTTGTTATAGTTCTTTGCCAGAATTTCCATCATGGAAGGCAGCGCAATGGTGCGCATAATGCTGGTATCCTCACCCAGGGGGTTGGAGATGACAATGGAGTTGCGCAGCTGGCTGTCGGCGGGCAGGTTGATTTTATCATAGCAGCGGGGGCTGATGAAGGAGTAGGTCATAATTTCGCTCATGCCCTGCGCCAGCATAGTGCTGCCGATTTTTGCCATGAACTTCTGCACGGGGGAATATTTACCCTGTGCGCCGCCGCTGATAGCGGTTCCGGGGATATTATTATAGCCATAGAATCGGGCAATTTCTTCGGCAATATCAGCCTTGTGCTCCAAATCAGGGCGGAAGGTGGGCACCAACACATCGTCACCGTCAAACTGGCAGTCCAGGGGAGCCAAAATGGCCTTCATTTCATCAGCAGAAAGATTCAAATCCAGGAAGCGGTTAATCCAGTCATGCTCCAATGCAATCCGGCGGCGCTGACGGCAGGAATGGTCATCCTTCAATACACCGTCCAATACATCACCGGCATCCAGCAGTTCCACCAGCTCACAGGCACGCTCCAAAGCAGGCAGGCAGCTGTTGGGGTCCAGACCCTTTTCATAGCGGGAAGAAGCATCGGTGCGCATTCCCTGGTCTCTTGCGGTTACACGGACAGAAGCGCCGTCAAAGCAGGCAGATTCAAACACGATAGTGGTAGTGTCATCCATAATACCGCTATATTCGCCGCCCATAACGCCGGCAATCGCAACGGGCTTTTTGGCATCGGCAATAACCAGTTGTTTGTCGGTGAGTTTGCGCTCCACACCGTCCAGTGTGGTAATGGTTTCGCCTTCTTTTGCCAAACGCACACGGATTTTGCCCTCTTCAATAAAGCGCAAATCAAAAGCATGCATAGGCTGGCCGTATTCCAGCATCACATAGTTGGTGATGTCAACGATGTTATTGATAGGACGCACACCCAAAGCACGGAGCCGCTCGCGCATCCAGCGGGGAGAGGGCTTTACTCGGACATTTTTTACAATACGGGCACTATAAATGGGGCACAGCTCTGGGGCTTCGATTTTGACATCCAGCATACCCTCACAGGAGCCGTGACCGGCTTTTACTTCGGGAGTGTGGAGCTTCAGGGGCTTTTTAAAGGTAGCAGCGGCCTCTCTTGCCAACCCGATAACAGAGAAGCAGTCGGGGCGGTTGGAGGTGATTTCAAACTCTACGCTGGTATCATTCAGGCCGATGGCCTCGCAGATGGGTTTGCCAAGAGTCAAATCACAGCCGTCCTCTTCGGTTAGAACGAAAATGCCGTCCTCAATGGCAGAGGGGAAATCATGGGTAGTAAGTCCCAGTTCGCCCAGAGAGCACAGCATACCGTTGCTGGCCACACCGCGGAGCTTGCCTTTTTTAATTTTAATGCCGCCGGGGAGAGTCGAGCCATGGAGAGCAGCAGGCACCACATCGCCGGGTTTTAAATTCTGTGCGCCAGTAACAATCTGGATATTTTCATCAGCACCAGTATTCACCTGGCAAATCCACAGATGGTCGGAGTCGGGGTGACGCTCCATGGACTCCACCCGGGCAACCACCACGTTGCTGATTTCGCTGCCTTCGACTTCATAGCCTTCCACCTTGGAGCCGCTCATGGTCATGGCTTCCGTAAAGGAGCGCATGGGCATGTCGTCCAGGGTGACAAATTCTTTCAGCCATTTCATGGAAAGATTCATTTATCATTCACCAAGCCTTTTTTGGAATATAGTAGTGGGAATCATACAGGAATTTTTGTGTCCTCAAAACGTGAGAAAGGAACACAATCTCAATAGAAACAGAAAATTAACCCTGGAACTGCTTCAGGAAGCGGACGTCATTCTCATAGAACAGCCGCAGGTCGTCAATGTTATACCGGCGCATGACCACGCGCTCCAGACCCATTCCCAAAGCAAAGCCGCTGTATTCCTCCGGGTCAATGCCGCAGTTGCTCAGCACCTTGGGATGTACCATGCCGCAGCCCAAAATTTCAATCCAGCCTTCGCCTTTACACAGGCGGCAGCCCTCGCCATGGCAGTTGAAGCACTGTACGTCAACCTCTGCGGAAGGCTCGGTGAAGGGGAAATGATGGGGACGGAAACGTACCACACTGTCCTCGCCATACAGACGCTTGACAAAGGTTTCCAGTGTGCCCTTCAAATCGGCAAACGTAATTCCCTTATCGACCACAAGGCCCTCAATCTGATGGAATAGGGGGGAGTGGGTAGCATCCACTGCGTCGCTGCGGTATACACGGCCGGGAGAAATCACGCGGATGGGAGGCTTTTGTTTCTCCATGGTACGCACCTGTACCGGAGAAGTTTGGGTACGGAGCAGGATGTTTTCATTGATATAGAAAGTATCCTGGGTATCACGTGCCGGATGGTTTTTAGGAATATTCAGCGCTTCAAAGTTGTAATAGTCAGTCTCCACCTCGGGACCTTCTACAATCTCAAAACCCATGCCAATGAAGATTTCCTTGATTTCGTCCAAGCCGATGGAAAGAGGATGTTTGGCACCCATTTCGCGGCGTTTGCCCGGCAGTGTCACGTCCAGCTTTTCTTCTTCCAGACGGCGCTGCTGTTCAGCAGCCTTGACTTCAGCGGCTCGCTGGGCCAGTTCGTTTTCAATGCTTGCGCGGACCTGGTTGGCCAGCTGGCCAATTACCGGACGTTCTTCAGCAGAAAGTTTGCCCATCTGCTTTAAAATTGCGGTTAAAGCGCCTTTTTTGCCCAGATACTTAATGCGAAGTTCTTCCAACGCTTGCTGGCTTTCGGCTTGTTTCAATTCTGCATCCGCTTGGGCGCGGATGGCTTCCAGTTGCTCCTTCATAGCAGGAATCAATCCTTTCAAAAATGATGAATCTATTGTACGCAGGAGATGGCGCGCGGCTTTTTAAAAATAAAAGCCCTCGCCCCAGCAAAGGGGCGAAGGCATAAGACTCCGCGGTACCACCCTTATTTTTTGTAAGAACAGAAGCCCTTACTCTCCTGCGGCTGATAACGGTGCCGTCCGTCAGTCCCTACAGACAAAAAGTGTTCAGGACTGCCGCTCCAAAGGGAACTTCACTTTTACCCGTGCGCAGGTGTGCTTTCAGCCGGGGACACACCCTCTCTGCCCGCCGTGGAAAAGGCTACTTTCCTTTTTCATCGCGTTATTCTTTATCATTCTACCACGGCTTTTTCTCCTTGGCAAGCCCTTACCTAATATTTTATGAAAGGGCTGGATTCTTCTCAAAAAAACAGATATTTTTTACAATTCGTGCGCAATAAAGGAAAGTCTATTTATTGTAAAGCCACGAAAGCTATGGTATAATCACAAAAAGAAAGCTGTAGATAGATGCGGAAAATAGCAGAGAGTTGTAATAAAGCTTTCTTAGGATGAACACTTTATAGTTTCAGGAGGATTTTTTATGGATATTTTTACTGAGCAAATTGTAAAACGGAAATTTTCCGGTAAAGATTGGGGAATTTCTTTTGCAGCTTCCTTGGGCGCCGTAATTCTGGTTTTCATCAGCGTATTTATTCTTTTGCCGCTGACAGGAATCCCACTGATTCCGTTAGCCGTATTGGCCGGAAGTATTTATGGGATTTATTGGGTGGTTACTTCCCGCAATCTGGAATTTGAATACAGCGTTACCAATGGCGATTTAACAGTAGATAAGATTATCAACAAAAAGAGAAGAAAGCGTGTCATTTCTTTTGATGTCCACAACACCGAAGAAATGGGAAAATATAATGCCCAACGAATGGCGCAGCGCCAGATAGACAAGGTGTTGATGGCTGCCGAAACAGAAACCGGCGAAAACGCTTGGTATATGATGGTTCGCACAGCCAAATATGGACGTACCCTGTTGGTATTCAGCCCCAACGACAAGGTGCTGGACGGGATTAAGGCTGGTATGCCCCGGCAGATGAGAGTCGATGTTTTCGGTCGGAATTGACATGGTGGAATGCTCCCGCCTGAAAAAGGCGCTGCAGAATCCTCGCTTTTTCCAGCGGGTATTTGGTCCGGGGGAACAGGCTCTTTTGCAGGAGAGGGGATATCCTTCCTGTAATAATAATCGGTGGGTCGAGACTGCGGCAGCTGGCTTTTGTGCAAAGGAGGCATTTGGCAAGGCTATGGGGACCGGTGTGCGGGGATTTTCCTTGTGTGAGGTGGAACTTCTTCGACAGGAAAGCGGAGCCCCTTATCTGCGTCTGAGCGGGCAAGCACAGGAGCTGGCAAAAGGCTGGGAGTTTTCCGTTAGTGTTACACATACAAAAGAATATGCTTCTGCTGTGGTAGCAGCAGAAAAACGCTGCGTATAAATGGTTCCGTTTATACGCTTTGTTTTTATATATTGGATAACGTGTATGGTTACAGAAATTCAAAATATACAATGCTGCACAACTTGTTTTTTTATATAAACAAGTTGTGCATACAGGAAAAAAGTAAGAAGGAAGGGGAAACCATGAGATATTATAGCAAAAGCCAGATGCAGGCAATGGAACATCAGGCGGTAGAGCGCGGGATTTCCATGGAAGACCTGATGGAATATGCAGGAGGGGCGGCAGCGCAGTTTATCCAGCGGAAATATACGCTGGAGCAGAAACGGGTTACCATTCTTTGCGGAAAGGGGAATAACGGAGGGGACGGTTATGTAGTCGCACGAATTCTTCAAAAAACCGGAGCCTATGTTACCATCGTGTTGGCAGAAGGAATGCCGGCAACAGCCCTTGCCCGCCAGGCCTTTGACAAAATGGAGCCAGAAATCGTGGTAATCGACTGGGAGCAGGAGAATCGGGCAGCCCGTCAGGCTATAACGGGAGCAGACCTTTTGGTTGACGGGTTGTATGGCTTTGGATTTCGTGGGAGTATGCCGGAAAATATGGGGGTTTTGGCAGAGCTTGCCAACCGGTGCCGGGTGCCAATCATTTCGCTGGATATTGCCAGTGGTGTGGAATGTGATACGGGAGCTGTACGCGGGCCTTGTATCAGGGCTTGGTATACAACGGCCTTTACTGCCCCAAAACCGGGACATGTGTTATATCCGGGAAAAGAATATTGCGGCGAAGTTGTGGTCCTGCCGGCGGGAATCCCGCCCGAAATACCGGCGCAGACAGTTCCGGCGCTGGAAACGGTAGAAATGCGTTGGGTAAAGGAACAATTTCATCCAAGGCACAGCGAGAGCAACAAGGGGGATTATGGAAAGCTTTTGTGTGTCTGCGGCAGCGAAGGCATGGCCGGTGCAGCCATTATGAGCGGCTGGGCAGCCTTGCGTTGTGGAGCCGGACTGGTGAATCTGGCGCTTCCAAGAGCTATTTATCCCATAGCAGCGGGACGGCTGCTAGAATCTGTGTTCACCATTTTGGACAGGGAGAACGGCGCATTGACGCAGGATAGTGAAGAACGGCTGGATAATGCCTTAAAGAGCGCTTCTGCTTGTGTAATTGGCTGCGGATTGGGCATGGAAAGTACATTTTTGGTTAAAAAGGTGTTGGAAGAAGCAGAGTGTCCGGTAATATTGGATGCAGACGGTCTAAACAGCGTTTGCGGCCATTTGGATTGGCTCAAAGAGGCTGCTTTAAAGAAACCGGTGATTGTAACGCCTCATCCAGGAGAGATGGCGAGACTGCTGGAGGCAACCGTTAAGGAGGTACAAGCCAATCGCCTGTCAGCAGCAAGCTTTCTGGCTCGGGAATATGGAGTGATAACGGTACTGAAAGGTGCAGGCACTCTGATTGCCTTGCCCAGTGGCAGATGCTATATCAATCACACGGGAAATCCGGGAATGGCACGGGGTGGAAGCGGCGACATTTTGGCAGGGATGATAGGTTCGTTTGCCGCCCAGGGAATGGAAGCGTCTGCGGCAGCGCGGGCAGGGGTATATCTTCACGGGCTGGCAGGAGACCGTTGTGCCCGAAAGCGCTCTCAGCAGGGGATGCTGCCGACTGATATGATAGAAGAGTTTCCCAGAATTTTTCTGGACATGTAAGATAAAGGCTTAGCACAAAAAAGAGCCCTGCTCTCCGGGGATGTTTCCGAAGAGCAGGGCTTTTTGATAAAGCTTATTCTTCTGTAGTTTTGGTGACTGGTGCACAGGGTTCAGCCGGAGGCTGGGGAAGGCCATCTACGCGGATATTTCGGGTAGTTCTGGCTTCCAATGTCTGGGACTTCATCACATCGGTCATATCAAAGCCGATGGTATCTTTCAGGGCTTCGTTAACCGCTTTGAGAGAACCGGTCATATAGCGGGCCACATCAGCAGCCCCGCCGCCGTTTTCTCCGCTGCCAGAGCCATCAATGATGGTGATGTTGCCAATTTTGGACATGGGCTCTGCAATGGCGCGGGCGATTTCAGGCAGCTTTTCAATAACCATCTGCAGCTTACCGGCATCATCCATCTTGGCCAAAGCTTCGGCTTTCTTTTCCAGTGCTTCAGCTTCTGCCAAACCTTGACGGCGGATAGACTCTGCCTGTGCGGCGCCCTGTTTTTCCGTAATTTCAGCCTGTGCCATACCTTCCTGCTTAATGCGTTCGGCCTGTGCCTGCGCATCCAGCTTTTGGGCCTCGGCTTCTGCGGCAGCGTCCAGCTTTTTGGCTTCTGCCTCAGCTTCTGCGCGCTTAATCATGGCTACCTTCTGGGCTTCTGCCTGCAATTCTGCACGGAGCTTTTCTGCCTCAGAGGGTTTAATCACAGTTTCCAACAGTTCGGCTTCCTTGCGCTCGGCCTTTTTCTTTGCCAGCTCAATATTCTTCTGTTCGGCGGCAATTTCAATTTGAATAGAAGCCTCGCGGACTTCACGGGCACGCTGCTCTTTCAAAACATTGGCATCCATTTCCGTGTTGGTAATATCTTTTTGGGTCACGTTCTGCTGGATGCTGTAGGCTGCGTCAGAGATTGCCTGGGTAGTCTGACGTTCCTTTTCAAAGTTCAGCTTTTTAATATCAGCTTCCTTTTTGGCTTCTGCCATGCGGGCTTCCGCTTCCAGACGGGCCTGTTCACCGGCACGCCGGGCTTCGGAAGTTTTAATCATGCTTTCCTTTACGGCTTCTGCCTGTGCAATTTCTGCATCGCGCTTGACGGCGGCAATCTGCGGTTTGCTCAATGCTTCAAAATAACCGTTCTGGTCGCCGATTCCCTTAATGGTAAAGGATTTCAGCTCCAGACCCAGTTCGCACAGCTGCTCTTCCGCCACTTCTTTTACACGTTCAGAGAATGTCTTGCGGTCTTTATACAGCTGTTCGGCGGTCATATCTGCAATAATTTCACGGAGACGGCCCTCGCAAACATCCCGGGCGGTTTCCATAATATGTTGTTTGGTTTCGCTTTCCTTTCCGCAGTTAAACTGTTCCACGGCAGAGCGAATCATAGCTTCGTCGTTTTTAATTTTTACAACGACGGTACCGTTTGCCTCAATGGGCACAGCATCAGCGGTCAGGGTTCCCTGCATGTTTACATCAAAGCTGATGTTTTCCAGGGTGATGTAGTCGATACGCTGTAACACAGGCAGCACCATTACACCGCCGCCTGTAATAACCTTGGCTTTTCCCAAACCGGTTACGATAGCAGCTTTATCGGCGGGCACCTTTTTCCAAGTAGAGAAAATCGCGGTAAGTACAATAATCAGGCCTACGACAATAATACCAATGAGGACAGCAGTTGATGTGAATTGTTCCGGCATTTTCAAAAACCTCCTTTTGACTGTTTGAATTGTGCAAGCTGCTTTCGATAGGAATCGAAAGGACAGACGGTACAGAGGTTGTTTTCCTCATCGATTTCCACAATGAGAACCTCCATTCCGACTGGCAGCTCTTCGGTTACCCAGGGAGCTGGTTTGGCGCTGTAGGCGACATAACTTCCGACACTGTTCAAAACACGGACTGTACCGGTAAAATCAGGCCGGACTGCCAGCTGAATGACACCTTCCTTCCAGCGTAAATCCCGAATACTGGGCGCTTGTGGGGAATTGCGCTTTAACGGACGAATCACAAACCGGGTCAGCAGACAGAAAGCAAGGAATCCCAAAAGAACCCCAAAAATCAGGCTGAAAATCCAGTTCCCGCCCAATACCAATACGATTTTACCGCAGGCGCCCAACACCAGAACTCCAAAAGACAGCGCCATCATGTTAAAGGGAAGAGGGGCATCACTGGCGCCTGCATCGAAGTCCAAATCGAGAAAATCCAGTATGACATGAAGCAGGGGCAGCAGAAGACCGACTCCCATACAGCAGATATAAACCGTGGACAAAAGGGAATCCATGGGAAAACCTCCTTTCTAAAACGAACGTCCGTTGAGGATATGATACCGGAAACCGAGAAAAAGTTCAACGTCGCCTGCAGGCATTTTTAGGCGATTTTAGTGCAAAAAAGCGCAAATTTTGAAACCGTTTCCATCGGTAGTATCCGGGCAGGTTCCCCTGCAGCAGGGCGCGTCCAATTGTGTTTCAGCGCCTATATCTTATTTCTATTGTAATACTTTGCTCCCTAAAAGGCAATTG
>DYBQ01000060.1:0-4141 GCA_019418545.1 Clostridiales bacterium
CCGCTTCATCATAGGAAATGACTGGCGGGTGGAATTTGAGAAGGTCCTCTTCCGTAGCAAGCTGGTCATGATATTCGTGGGAAACGATTGAATTATTGCGGTCAGCCGCTAAAATCGTTTCATCAACGGTAATACCAATCCCAGTAGAATGCATGATTTTTTCCACAGGATAATAGGGGGGAAGAATCATATCAGCGGGGAAGTATTTCCACTGAAACAAGCGCTTGCGGAAGAATTCTTCTGCCTGGCGGAAAACGGAATCCTGGCAGTGCAGGGTTAAAGAACCGTCAAAATTTAGCTCGTGGAAAGGAATTTCATTTATCAGTACCACCGGACGAATCATTTTCAAATCATTAACGGCCCGATGGAGCTGACGGTTTTGAGCATTGCGGGAATCCTGTGCGGCGACAGCATATTCCCGTGCCAATGTGCGAAGGATTTTTACATCTTGATTTATCATACAAACAACTCCTCTTTTGCCATATAGGCTACTGTCATTAAACCACACAGCAGCCCATAAAATCCAGCCGGTTTCTTGCGATGTTCTGGTAAAATCTTGCGATATAGGGCGGCTTCTGCTATACTTTTGAAAAAGGAGGATGTGTTATGATACGGGATTCATTCAGCTGTTTTGTAGAGCCAACCCCATTTGTGCGGGAAAATTTGTGTTTTAGTGACGGTATGGGGATTGAGGGAAAACCCGACTTTCTGATTGACCGCCGTTTTTTCGATAACTATCTGGTCATGTATGTCCGGGAAGGAACCCTTTGCCACAGTCAAATGGGGGAGACATTGACCTTGCGGGAGGGAGAATATGTTTTTACAGATTTGAGGCTGCCGCACCGCTATTGCTTTCAAAACGGGGGAAAAATTTGGTGGATTCATATTAACGGTGCAACGGCAGTGCAAATGGCGGAGAAAATTGGGATGCTGAGCCCTCTGCCGTTTCGTGGGAATGGGAGAGAAATGGAAACCTGCCTGCAGGATTGTTTCTCGCTGGCAGCAAAGGGAGACGGAGATGTTTATACCATGTCCCAGCTTTTGTATCGGCTGTTGCTGGTGATTTTGGAAGACAGCCGGAAAACAGAAGGGGAAAAGCGGTTTGGAAAAGGAAGTCAGGAAGAGTGGATGCGAAAAATGGAGCAGGCCATGCAGAAGTTTATCTATCGGCCGGCAAACTTGCAAAATATTGCGGACAGCCTGCATATGAGCAAATATCATTTCTGCCATTTGTATACCCGGTATTTTGGGGAAAGCCCCATGAAGAGGCTGAGTGAAGAAAAAATCCGTACAGCCTGCCGCCACTTGCTGTATACCAGCGACAAAATTGAAGGAATCTCCCGGCAGCTGGCATTTTCCAGCCCCGGCTATTTTTCCAAGGTGTTCCGGGCACAAATGGGAATGTCACCGGCAGAATACCGGTTGTGGGCGCAGAATCAAGAAAAATGAAAAAGGCCAGTGTATGACTGGCCTTTTTTGTATATTTGGTGTGCTCAATTCTTCTTGCGCCGCCAGTCTGAATCGGTCTCGGTGCTGGAAGCAGTAGCGCGTTCCAGCTGCCACACCACCTCGCTGTAGTAGCGTGCTGGAACCTGACTCAGAGGGAAGATATTCTCCTTCTTGGGCGAATCATAGCAGTAGCTGCCCCGTTCCACGGTACCGGCCTTATAAAAGACGGCATCGAAGACGGTGACATCATCGTTATCTCCGCCCACAAAAGTGCCGGAGAAGTTCAGCTCCACGCCAATCCCCACAGAGGAATCCTCCCGATAGAAGGTGTAAAAACCGCCGCCATCCACTACGCTGCCCCGATACCAGCCCATGCCCAGGAGCTTGCCCATAAGGGACAGGGAGTTGAGCACACGGCCGGCCACCGTTTCTAGGGCAGTGGCCTGGGCCTGCTCTGCCGGGAGCCGGTAGATGGGCCGGGAAAGCTGGTCGATGCTCTGGATAATCTCATAGTCCTCCAGCTGCTGTTTCCAGGCTTCCAGGGTGTCCGTGTCCAGTTCGATGGGGTGGACCAGGCCGATGCTGACCCCGCCAGGGAGTGTGTACTCCTCCTCATCCACCGTGTTAAAGCTGCCGTCCTCCATGTAGCGGAAGGTCTCCTTCAGTTCGTTGTTTTTATAGACACCCCAGATGAGACTGATGGCGAACTGGTGCATCACAGGGTTATCCACAAACAGCTTTTGCCACGCCTCGCTTTCCCAGCACCGCTGGGCAGAAAGGGCCATCTCCAGCCGGGCACGCTGGGCGGTAATGGTGGTTTTAATCTGCTTTTTCAGAGCCTTGTATGCCTCATAAGCAGCAGGAGCCTTTTCAGGGTCGTCGGTTTTGCCGGGAGAGGGCATGGACTTTACCGTCTTGCCCGCCTCTGTAGTCACTGCCAGCTCCAGGGAGGGAGTCAGGCGAACGGTGAACTTTCGGGGACCATAGTCAAATACCCGGCTCCCGTCGGGGGCAAAGTCCAGGGTGGGCACGATGCGGTCGGCCAGTTCTTCTGCCGTGATGCCCAGCGCCTGAGCGGCACTCTCCAATGCAGCAGCGGCGGCCGCCTTTACCTGACGGAATTTGAACTTTCGGGAGATGCTGTCCACCGCCACCAGTGCCGCCGGGTCGGGGCTGACAGAAAGGGCTGCCACAGCATTGCAGGCCATTGCGCCCCGTGCGTTCTTGGGCCAGTCGTTAATGGCGTGAATCAGTTTTGGAGTCATAGCGGCCCCGCCGAACACCGCAGCAAAGGGGAGCACCCACTTGGTTTTGCTCTGGGCTCCCTCCTTGTACCACAGTTCCCACACCTCACAGGCCAGGGCCTCCAGCTCCTTTTTGTCCAGGTCGGCGGCAATGGCGGCAGCAATGTCGCTGCGCCCCATGCTGCCCAAATCGGCATAGGCTGCAAAGAGGGCGGCAATCTGCTCCTCCGAAGCCGCAGTGTGAGCCTCGTCTGTGTGGTGGACTGTGGGCAAAGGCTGCTCCAGAAGCCACTGAAACTTACGCATTTTCCCGCCCTTGAGCACCTGGGCGGCCAATTCCGCTGGGGTCTGTCCGCCTGCACCCACCGCAGCAGCGGGGGCTCCCAGCAGGCTGTTGAGCTGCTCCATCACCTTGGCGTTCTTCTCCCCGGCAAGGGCATTCTCCAGGGCATCGCGGTATTTCTCCACCCCGATGCCTGCCAGAACCCGGATGGCAAGGCTTCGCTGTGCCGCTTTCTTGCTGCCCAGCATGGCCAGATAGTCCTTTTCCCAGTCTGGGTGGCTGAGATAACACGCCATCAAAACCTCCTGTACCTGCTTGGAGGTGTCCCCGGAGCAGAGAATCAAGGCCTTGCGAACACCCTCGGCACAGTCCGGGCGGGCAGACAAGGAATCCAGGCCTTTAACTGCCATCATACGGCCAGCGGCGGAACTGCTGCGCGCTGCATCTGCCAAGGCATCCAATCCCTCCGGGGTGATAAAATGCTTTTGCACCGCCTCTTCAACAAGCTTTTTGGAGACCTCCTGGTACCAGTTCTCAGACAGGGTGGCCAGCACCGTGATGCAGTCCCGCACCGGCAGCCCTCCGGCGGTGAGGGCACTGACAAAGGCATCCATATTCCGCTTTTTGTCAGCGTTTAGTGGGAAAGAGGAGGTGGTGCCATATCCCATGCAGGTGAAACAGGAGAGGACGATGCACCGGCAGGCAAAATCGTCCCAGCCGGCCATCTTCCTGTAGTTATATAGGATATCCTGGGCACTGGAGAGATAGCGGTATTCGTTGCGGATTGGCTTGAGGAGAGAGGCGCTGTCGGCAAAGTTCCCCTGCCCGGACAAATAGTCGCGGACAATGGCCTGCTGAGACCCCTGGACGAAAACCTTTTCGAAAATGGAAATGATTTGCCCTTTCAGCTGCTCCATTCGGGCACTGCTCTTTCCGATTTTTTCTATAGGCATCAGGAGGCACAGGTTGGAATATTCGTCCAGGCTGCAGTAGTGCAAAGCTGCGTCCACATTTTCATAATATCGGCAGACAATTTTTTTACCGATTTCCTCAGACTGCATGGCAAAGTCCTTGGCCACAAAACACAACACCGTCACAGCACCGCCGGGGATGTGGGGCAGCAATGTGTCCAGAAAACTGATGTCCCACTCCTTTGGCAAAAAGT
>DYBQ01000060.1:4151-11048 GCA_019418545.1 Clostridiales bacterium
CAGCGTCAGATGTGTATAAGAGACAGGCGGCATAGGGGTCAAGCCCCATCAGCACCCGCAGGGCACAAGCCAAACGGCCGTCATGCTGAATCCCCAGCATGACAGAAGCGGCCATACACTCCACGGCAGAGCGTTTGGACAGAACGCAGTCAAAGATATCCTGCTCCGGCAACTGCCAGGCCATGGGAGGTTGGGTGGCAGGCAGCAAGGCCGAAGGGTCACCGGCACGGATGTAGGATTTCAATTCCAAAATGTCTGCCGGAGAGAAGCCGGAAGCGGCGGTTCCCGCTGCGATGGCATCCATCCAGGCCAGCAGCACCTCCACTTGCTGCTCCAGCTTGGTGCCTGTCTTACTCTGCCGGGAGACAGGAGCGCTGCCCATCAGTTTTCCCAGCAAGCCGGGCTTTTTGTCCACAGGGTCTGTGTTGGCCAGCAGCACCCCAGCCAGCACCCCATCCGCCATGGAGGCTTGGGGATTCGCAATGAATCCCTGGGCTTCCAGCAAGGCCGCCGGCTCAATCTGGGCCAACTGGTGGAGCCGTTTTGTCTGGGTGTACCCCGATGGCATTGCAGCGGGATATTCGGCATCCATGGCAGCGGCAGCTGCCCGCCCAAGCACCTCGGCTCGCTGGCGGTAGATGCTGTCGCTTACAGTATCGTAGACATTTAGATAGTGCTGGTCAAAAAGGGCGGCAAAGCCGGCAGTGCTGCGCCCAATGGCCCACAAAAGCCGCAGTACCTTAGCCTGATTTTTCGTATAATCCGGGCCGGTTATTTCTTTTAGAAGCTGGCAGATTTCCTGCTGCTCCTGCCAGCCAAAAGTGGAGAATATCTGCCGCTCTGCGCCGGAGAGCAGGCTTTCCTCCGCCTGGTCGTTTGTCAGGTAGGCCCGGGCCAGCGCCTCGTTTGCAGGCGTCAGTCCCCAAAGCTGGAAAAGCTGCCCCAGGGCATCCGGTTTGCCCGGCTTGTTTGGTCGAATATTCATGTGATATCTCCTCCTTCTCTGTCTTCTTCCTCATGTTGCTGCCTCTCCTGCCAGCCGCGCAGGATTTCTATTTCCTGCCACCGTTCCCGGCAGAGGGCGATATAGTGTTCCGCTTGAAAGATGCTCTCTATCAAGGGGCCGTCCTGCTTGTGAAGGGTGTGGGAACGCTCATTCAGCAGATTGGATAGCTGCTTCATCAGCGCGTGCCCGGTATGGAGCCCACAGGCCTCACACTGCTCCGCCAGCCGGGCAAAGTCTGCTGCGCTGTCCCCGGCACCGGTGTCCAGACCCGTTTGCAGAAGGTCGGTAAGGCGGGCCTCCATAGCGCTCAAACAATGGTTCATGGAATCCCCTCCCAATTTGTAAAACATTCAATGGGATAGAGACACAGCCGGCTGTCTTCCCGATAGAGCACCCCGAAGAACACAGGCTGCAGGTCAGGATTCTGCTCCCACCAGTCGGTCAGCTGCTCCAGAGCTTCCACCACCGCCCGTTCTCCTTCCCGATAACGAACCGTAAGCCAGATATCCCGTCCTGCGCTGTCCAGCAGCCGCAGGGTGAACTGCTGCTCCACCCGGTCATATTCCTGCATTTCCCCCCGGTGGGGACGCAGGATTACAAGCCGCTCCAGTTCCCCAAAACCGGGGTGGCTGCGGGGCAGCAGGGAGGAGAAATCTTCCTCCACAGCTGATGGGGGGAGCACCAATCCCGGCGGGCACTTTTGCAAAAATGTTCCCCTGCACTGGGTGGTAGCGGAAAGGTTGCCTTCTCCGCTGACCTTGGCGCCGGTGAGGTCAAGGCGGCAATTCCACATCTGGCGCAGTGTCCCGGGCAGTTCCCAGACAATAGTCTCCGTGAATTTGGAACGACGCTTGCCTTCATAAAATTGGGGGCGCAAATCCCGATAGGCGTAGTATCGGTGCTTTTGTGTTTCCCAAAAATAGTATATTGTCCCGGCATAGCCTCCGGTAAGCTCTGCTTCCCGAAGGCCCA
Source organism: Clostridiales bacterium (assembly GCA_019418545.1). Classification (GTDB taxonomy): domain Bacteria; phylum Bacillota; class Clostridia; order Oscillospirales; family Acutalibacteraceae; genus Heritagella_A. Next base: position 6,130 of record DYBQ01000060.1, read on the forward strand.
GAAGGTAGAGATGCAGGCTGCAAACCGCCTGGTATTCGTCCCGGAAGGTACCCGCCAATTGCAGTGCCTCCTGTTCTGGTGCCGTTTGCAGGGCGCAGGCCAGCCGCCAAACAGTGGACATCCGGTGCAGCAGCATCTCGGCGCGAAAGGCGGCGGAGCGGGCAAAGTAGCTTTGCAGCTCTCCATGTAGCCGGCGCATCGCCCGCTCCAAAGCGGGAAGGGTGCTGGTGTGACACAGGCCAGCCAGACGCTCCGCTGTTTCCTGACTGGAAGAAGGCAGGCGGGTAAGCCCTGTGCGCATCCCGTCCGTCAAGGTCGTTTGGACGGCGGCGCAGATTTCCTGGCGGTTTAACGCGCTGCCGGTATCGCTATGGAAAGCAGCCAGCAGGCTGTCCGCCGTCACGATTCCATGGCGCAATTGCCAGGTGAGCAGAGCCTCCGCTTTGTGGGTACAAAAGCTTTGGCTGTGACAGGTGCAGCTGCTGTGCTCCAAAGGACAGATAAACCGCACGGTGGCGGGAATCCAGGGAAGCTCCACTGTGACTGCACTGCCCTCCCGGATGGCTGCCCCTTTGCCGGAGCTTTCCCGCTGCACCAGGGCAGATACCCGACGTTCCCCCAACTGCCGGGTTAGTGTCTCGGCAGGATAGGATGAGAGCAGGGCACATAGTTCCTCTGCCACTTCTCCCAGCGGTTCATGCTCCGATGGAACAGAAGCCTCGCCGGGCGGGGCGCTCTCCCAGGATGCCTGTTCCTTGAGCCACAAAATAGCGCTTATCCGGTGGCGGCACATGCTGCTGCTGGGACAGGTACAGGTGCTGTTTCCAAGGGGCGCGGTGATGGTACATACCGCATCCCCAACCGACAGGGTAACAGTTTCGCCCTCTATTTGCTTTATCTCCGGCTGGGCTGCAGAAAGGTCCTTTTTCGCCCGGTTTACTGTCCCTTTGTTGCACAGTGCAATAAGATATTCCTCGTCCGCCGAAAGCAGGGCAGAGTGCAGGGTCTGGGGAATCTCCATGTCTCGTCACCTCCTCTCATGTTCTCATAATGCCTGCCATAAAGTTTGCCAAATGCTCCGGGGTCATGGCTCCCACATGGGCACCCAAATCTGCCAGGGTCTGGGCGGTAGCCCGGTCATACTCCGGGGAAGCCTGCTCGTTAAGGGCTGTGAGGGCAATGAGCAGGGCGCCGCTCTCCACGATATCGTGGCAGGTGCGGTAGAGCTCCTGCCGGGAGCCGCCCTCGCACAAATCGCTCACCAGCACCACCATGGTTCGCCGGGGCTGGCTAATAAGGCTCTGGCAGTATGCCATAGCTTTGGCAATGTTGGTGCCGCCGCCCAGCTGCACACTCATCAGGGTTTCCACCGGGTCATCCATCCGGCCGGTCAAATCTACCACAGCAGTATCGAAGATTATCAAATGGGTGGTGAGCATGGGAAGCTTTGCGAAAATGCCCGCCATCACTGCAGAGTGGATGATACTGGAAAGCATGGAGCCGCTTTCATCCACGGCGATGATTACATGCCAGGGATTGTGGCGCTGGGTTCGGCCGCTAAAATAAAGCTGCTCCAAAATCAGGCGCTGATTTTCCCTGTCATAATGAGCCAGGTTTTTACGGATGGTGCGCTTTATATCCAAATTTCGCAGGGAGCGCACTGCGCTGCGGCTGGTGCGGTCCAGCTTGCCCAGAGCGGAACGGCGGATTTCCTGCTGCATCTTAGCCGTCAGCTGGGCCACAACCCGCTCTACAATCCGCCGGGCGGCATCCAGTACCGGCCCCTTCATCATGCCCTTGAGGCTTAGAATGGTTTCCAGCAATGCCTCATCCGGCTCCATCTTCTCCAGCACCTCCTGGTCTGTGAGCAGGGCAGTGAGCTGGTAGCGGTCCAGGGCATGGCGCTGAAGGATTTCTGCCGTCTCCTGAGGGAACAGCTCCCGCACCTCGTTGAGCCACCGGGCTACCACTGGCTGGCTTTCTCCCTGCCCACCATTCCAGTCCCGGCGCACATCCGGCCCCACTTCCCGGCCATAGAGAAAGTCCAGGGCATCATCCATCCGGGCAAGGTGCCCATCTGCAAGGGAGATAGATGCTTCCGCGTTCTTACCCAATACCAGCCGCCAGCGGTTGAGTGCTGCGCCATGAGTAATCATACCGGGTCATCTCCTTTCTCATCCCAATTCGCTTCCCACTGTTCCAGCCGCTGCGCCGCCCATGCGTCAATGGCTTCCCAACAGGTATAGTCTGCCGGGGAAACCACGATGTTTCCGGCTTTCAGCCGCTCCTGGCCGTGAAGAGCCGCCGCTTGGCAGCCCAGGCGGTTCGTTTCGGTAGGGGTAAAATAACTAAAGGCAAGGCGCAGCTGGGGCAGCAGGGCAACAAATTCTTCGTCTTCCAGTTCACACAGCAGCGCATCGATGGATGCCAGCTGCACATCGTCCACCAGCAGCAAATCCCGAGCGGTGCGGAAGAGGCCCTGGAGGAAGGCTGCAGCCCGCAGCTTTTGGTCATGGGTGCCCCGAAGATATCCGGCGGCAGTTTGCACCGCCAAATCCTTCTTTTCCGGCGCACCACCATAGAGAAGGCCCAGGGCCGCGCCGTGGAGGGCGGGGTGGATGGGGTCTTGGACAATCAGTTCCTCCAGAGCATCAAGGAGCACGGCTCGCAGTTCGGCAAACGGGGGACGTGCCGTTATCTCATAGAGAAGCTGACAGTTTTCCTGAACGGCCTCCACGCCCCGGTCATCCACTGCGGCCATGGAGGGCAGCATCTGCAAGATGCGGGCAAAGCACTGCCGAAGCAGGGCAGGGTAGTCATAGCTGCCCCTTTCGCCATACTGCTCCTGCCACGCATCCAAAGCACTGATGGCGCCGCAGGCCCCGCACAGGGAGGAAAATTCCCCATCGGTCAGCAGAAGCTCCTCCAACCGGTGAGCCATAGCGTCTGCCGTGTCCCCCAGGCCCATGAGAAAGCCCTGCATCAGGAGTCTTGCCCCATCCTCTGCCCGGGCAGCTTCTGCCAAACGGCTGCGCAGCAGCTGGGCGCTGGCCTCTGTCATGGTGGAGCCCCAGATGGCGTGCTCCACCAGGGCGGTTTCTACCCCAGCGGACCACTGACAGACCCAGTGCTCCCGAATGAGGTTGCGCCCGGTACCTCGCAGCAAATCAGGCCCCTTGTCCCGCTTGGCATAGCCGCAGTCTAAAAATACGCTTTGATGAAGGAAACGGCTCTCTGCCCGGTGGCGGGCTTTGGAGAAAATCTCAAGGGTCACTTCCTGCCGGTCGGCGGAATTCTGCCGGAGACGATATTTTTTGCACTGCCGGGCAAAGTCCTGCACCAGGGGCGGCACCAAATCGCTGCGGCACAGGTCGCCCACCTGGTTCCCCGTGTTAATCTGCCGGAGAAGGCGCAGAGGTTCGCATCCGGCAAGGTTGGCCTCTCCCTTCACAAATGCGCTCAAAACGCCGTCCTGCAATTCATAGAGGCCGGGAGCTTCCTTGTTTCGCAGAGCGGCCAGGCCTCGGGCCTGCTGCAGGGCGCACTGCTCATCATAAGAAGAGATGGTTTCCCCCTTTGCCCGCAGCCGTCGGCCACAGCGCACAATGGTATCCAGCACCACGCTGTCCCAGGCCTCTGCTGCATCCGCCCCCTCCTCATGGAGCCGCGTCCAGAGTTTCCCATAGAAGGCTGGAGCGGGCATACCACTGGCGTAGCCGGATAGGGCGTCTGCCGCCGGCTCGGAATAGCGCACGGGATAGACTGTCTGGCTGTCTTTGGAAATTTGGGGGCGTTTTTCTGGTTCCTCCTCCGAATGGAGAAGGCCCCAGAGGTGAAATCCCCCGGCCACCACCAAAATCTTTCCATAAGACTGCCCGGCTTCCCGGATGCGCCGGGCCATATGGCATTCCCGGGCCAGGTACCCATCTGCCTCCATTTCCCAGCGGGGCGTGTTCTCCCGGGCCAGCAGGCACCAAGCGTTCACCTGCCGGACAAATTCCTCTGTGGACAGGAAGAATCCCCGGATTTCATAGTATTTTTCCCAGAACTCCTCAAAGTCCCGGGTCCCGGTTTTCTCGCACACCCTTTTCCACAGCAGCTCCGGGGCGAGAAAATGGTCGCTGGTATAGCTGACAGCGGCCTCCTCCTTGCGCAGCCCAGCTCCGGACTGGGTGGCTGCCAGAATCTCGCCATAGGGAAGGTCTATAAACCGGGCGGGAATCCCCAAACGCTCCGCCAGCCGCAGCGCGGCCAGCTCTGGAGATTGGTTCAGGAAAGGGTAGTAGCAGGCGTGGCTCTTCGGCGGCAGCTCATCCTCCGGTGATTCCGCAGCCCGCAGAAGGCCGGCATCATCCCGATAGGCATAGTACAGCGCTACCGGGGCGCGGGTTTCCGGGCTGGCCAGGATGGAAATGAGGTCATTGGCGTTCTCCGGCCCCTCCACAAGCACCAGCTCCGGACGATATCGCTCCATGGCTCGCTCCAGATGCCAGGCGCAGGCAGGGGAATGATGGCGCACCGGAAAGTAGAGCACCGGCGCGTCATAGTCAAAAGGAATCACTTCAGCCGCTTGCCTGCCTCGTAAAACCGTTTCCATGCTCCGCCCTCCCGTTCTGCCTTTTTCTGCACAATGGTGGAGAAGTACTCCCGGACAACTGCCAGCTCTTCCCGGGATTCCTTGGCCACTGCGCCCACCAGATTTTTCACCAGGGACCGTTCATCTAAATGCCGGGCCTGTTCCGGGCCGCCGTAATACCAGGCGCTCATAAGGGTTTGGTAATAGACGGAGACGGCCTCGGCGGTACTCATAACGGCGGCAGGCTTTTTCAGCCGCGTTCCCTCGGCAGAGATGCCCTCGCGCAGCTCGTGATAGGCGGTGGCAAGCAGCGTGGCGGCGTCCTCATCCAGAGGTGCAGAGA
>DYBQ01000060.1:11058-14757 GCA_019418545.1 Clostridiales bacterium
GTGCAGAGATTCCGGCACTCTGGGCCATGACCCCCACCTCGTCCAGGATAATCTGTTTTTCCAGGGCCACATCCCCCACAGGCTGCACGGTCTCAAAGCTGAAACGGCGCTTGAGGGCGCTGGACATCTCGTTGACTCCCTTATCACGGGTGTTGGCCGTACCGATAACATTAAAGCCGGGTCTGGCGAAGAGAAGCCCTTGGTCTCCAAGCTCGGGGATGTTCATCACCTTGTCGCTGAGCACACTAATCAGACAGTCCTGCACCTCAGCAGGGGTACGGGTAATCTCCTCGAACCGGGTGAGGATGCCCTTCTCCATGCCCACATACAGGGGAGATGGTACCAGCGCCTCCCGGCTTGGACCTTTGGCCAGCAGCAGGGCATAGTTCCAGGAATATTTAATCATGTCCTCGGTAGTGCCGGCGGTGCCCTGGACGGTGTTGGTGCTGCAGCCGCTGATGGCGGCGCTCAAAAGCTCGGAGAGCATGGTTTTGGCAGTGCCCGGCTCTCCCACCAGCATCAGTCCTCGGTTACCTGCCAGAGTGATGATGCATCGCTCCACCAGCGCGTCATTACCATAATATTTTTTACGGATGGACACCGGCTCCCCGTCCAGTTCCAGGGAATGATTCTTCGGGGTGCCCAGAATAAAGAGGCGCACTGCCCGGGGGGAGAGCTGCCAGTTTTCTGGTTTGGGGTTGTTTCTGTCCCAGCGGACCAGAGCAGCCAGCTCGTCGGCATACCGCTGCTCCGCTGTGGGGCGCAAAATGGTTTGTTTCATAATGTATCTCCTCCATCTCATCAAAGCCGCTCCGGCTGAAAAAGTGGTTTAAGTCCCAATAAAACTGCATCGGGTGGGTGGGCGTTTCCGTCCTCATCCATCATAAAACAAGGGGGATTCCAGGGCAAGCTTCAAAAGGGTTAATAAATAACGCTTTGTCAGCATGGCAGGATTTCATGCTTTCTACATTTTTTAGAAGATAGAAAAACGTCCCGCAGCATCCTGTCACTTGGACAGGGTGTGCAGGACGTGAAAAGGCCGCAAGAGAGGAGCCGCATCTTTTTGCCGATGTGGTTTCTTCAACAGCTAAAATAATTTTTTCATATCTAAAAGCGGCAAAAGGCGCTGTTCCCGTTTGTGTGCTCATACTACTGCTCCGCCATGGCAACGCCCAATAGTAAAAGGGCATAAATTTAAATCTTATTATATCATAAGCGGTTTTGGAGTTGATACTTTTTGTGGGAACTGAGAAGAAGTTTACATTTTATTCACAAAATACTTTGAAGGTTTTTCTTCAAGAAAGGAAAGCGATATTTCCAAAAGTAGTGCCGCCAATCAAAATAATTAAATGCTAATGACATTCTCCATCCGTATATCCCGTGAAGAACTGCCTACCAAGATTTTAAACTGGCCGGATTCTAACTTCCAGTCTTTTTCCTCAACGCTGTAAAAACAGAACGATTTCAGCGGAAGGCAAAGTGAGATTTCTTTGGTTTCTCCGGGATTTAAAAAGACTTTACGGAATCCCTTCAGCTCTTTTTCAGGCCGGGAAACAGAGCATTCCACATCTGCCACATATATTTGGGCAACTTCCGCTCCTGCCCGTTTCCCGGTATTGGTCACGGTAAAGGTGACGCAAACCCCAGATTCATCCTTTTGTACCGACAGAGCGCGATATTCGAACTCCGTATAAGAAAGTCCGTGACCAAAGCAAAATTCTGGTTCTACCTGATAGCTGTCATAATATCGATATCCAACATAAATGCCTTCTTTATAGGTAACCGTATCGTTTCCGGGAAATTCTCCAAACCGATAGGCCGGCGTATCCTCCAAAGCTTTCGGAAAGGTCGTTGGCAGTTTACCGGAGGGGTTTACCTCTCCAAACAGAACCTCTGCCAAAGCCATTCCTCCCTCCGTGCCGGAATACCAGTACTGTACCACGGCTTTCGCCTGATTTATCCACTGTCTCATCTCCACGGGGGAGCCGCTCATATTGACAATAACCATATTGGGGTTTATCTTCAAAAGCTTTTGAATAAGAGCATCCTGGCCATAAGGCAGCTTGATATCTGTTCTGTCCTTGGATTCCATATCAAACTCGTGGTTAAGGCCACCTACATAGATTACCACATCAGAAGAAGCTGCCAAAGCACAGGCCTCCTGAGCCAACAGCTCCTGCTTGCCAGCCTCCTCCGGGTTGGAAGAATATCCCTTGGCATATTGTATTTGGAAATTTCCTCCCAGATACATTTTAAGTCCCAGCAGCGGTGTAATCTCATAAAGAGCCCGCACTTCCGAGCTTCCTCCGCTGAATGCCTGAAGCCGGTTTGCATTCTCGCCAATCACGGCAATGGTTTTTTGAGGATTCTTTTCCAGCGGAAGAATCTGCTCCTGATTTTTCAAAAGTACAATTGATTCTCTCGCAACATTTCTGACTGCTATATGGTTTTCATGTGAATTATACGCTCCGGGGCTTCGGGCTTCCGGCGTCATCATCTTAAGGCGGAACATCATCTTTAGAATTTGACGAACCATTTCATCCAGCGTTTTCTCCGAGATTTCACCGTCTTCTATCTGCTTTCTCAGCGGTGCAGCATAATAATATTCATCATATCGGTTATCCACACTCATCTCAAAATGGACGCCGGCTTCTACCCCTTTTTTGGTATCATGCAGTGCACCCCAATCCGATATGACAATGCCGTCAAATCCCCACTGTTCCCGAAGAAGGGTTTTCATCAGATATTGGTTTTGGCAGCAGTACTCGCCTCGGAATTTATTATAGGCTCCCATCACAGCCAGACAGTTGCCTTCCTGAACAGCCGCCTGGAAACCGGGAAGATAAATTTCATGCAGGGCACGCTCATCAATCTCTACATTCACATCGCCGCGGCGTGTTTCTTGATTATTTCCCACAAAGTGCTTGATACAGGCAGCAATATCATTTTCCTGGATTCCCTGAATCACCGGTACGCACATCTGGGAAATCAGATAGGGGTCCTCCGACATATATTCGAAATTTCGCCCGCATCGGGCAGCACGATGAATGTTAATCCCCGGAGAAAGAGAAACATCCTTTCCTCTTCCCCGGATTTCTCTGCCCAAAGCCTTCCCGTTCTCATAGGCCATTTGAGGATTCCATGTAGCAGCCACAGCGGTAGTACACGGGAAAGAAGTAGCAAAGTCATCTGTATTCCCTATGTAGTCACAGGTTTCCCGATTAAATTCGCCGCGCACGCCCATTGGTCCATCGGAAAAGTGAAATGGAGGGATACCTAACCTTGGAACACCTTTGGTATCATATACATTGTCACCGTGAATTATGTCGGTCTTTTCTTCCAAGGTCATGTCGGCAACGAGTGCGTCTATTTTTTCCAACATGTCTTGATTCAGCTCAAATTGTTTCATTTCATACTCCTCCCTGGTCTTATCGGCAGACGGTAAAGTAAAAAAATAGTTTCGTCCAAGATATCCCGAAACAATATGCAGGTCTGTCCTAAAACAAAGAAATATCCTGCTTTGTTCGCTCTCAGTCCGCCTGGAATGGCCTTTTCTTTTTACCTTACAGTGCTGTCATTTCTATCTCCCAGTAAAATTAAAAAACCCGAACCTCTCGCCATTCGGCAAAAGATTCGGATTTTTTGTGGTGGACCTGGAGGGATTCGAACCCTTGACCTCTCGGATGCGAACCGAACGCT
>DYBQ01000061.1 GCA_019418545.1 Clostridiales bacterium
AAGATGCGCACAATCTGGCTGATATAGTTATACCATTTCACGAATTTGCGGATGGTACGACGGAACTCATACCTCTGGTCGGCATTCAATTTATTATAGGAATCAGCCGCTGGTTTAAGGGCGTTGGTTACTTGAGCCTGAACACTATCTGTTTTCTTTGCATTAGGGTCAAAGTAAATCTTTGCCACCAACTCCACATCAGACGAACCATAAACCTTGTAGTTGCGCAACTCATCTCGAATTTTATAAATCTGGTCTACATTGATTTCCTCTGCCAAGATTGTCTCCTGATAATATGGCTGGAAAGCTGCTTGGATTTCTTCAGCAGTGTTTACGAAATCCAAGATATATGTATCTGTTTTTCCCGAACAAGTTCTATTCAAGCGACTAAGAGTCTGTACGGCTTTTACATCACGCAATTTTTTATCCACAATCATAGTGTGGAGCAGCGGTTCGTCAAAGCCAGTTTGGAATTTTTCAGCAACTACCAGAATATTCCCCTCATCATGGAATACGCTCTGCGTCTGGTTGATACTCACATGGTTGCCGTTGCGGTCCACGTTCATGCTATTTTCCGTGTACTCAATTCCGGTAGGGTCATCCGGGTCCGTCACAGAACCAGAGAATGCAATCATCACTTCCAAGTCATCGTAATGATTGGATTCAATATACCGGCGAATTTCTTGAACGTAACGTACTGCTGCCAAACGGGAGGCGGTAACGACCATCATTTTCCCACGTCCACCAATTTTGTGCCGTGTAATGTCTCGATAAGTCTCTACGATGATAGCGGCTTTCTGCTGCAAATTGTAGGGGTGCAGTTCTGAGTACCTGCGAATCAATTTGGTGGCCTGAGCAGAAGGCACATCGGGGTTGTCTGGTGTGTTTTTGGCAATGCGATAACAGGTCTTGTAGGTCGTGTAATTGGCCAGAACATCCAGAATGAAGCCTTCTTCAATGGCCTGCCGCATGGAATATACATGGAATGGGCGGAAGCGTCCATCCGGCATCGGAGTGCCGAAAATCTCCAAGGTTTTATCTTTGGGGGTAGCAGTGAAGGCAAAGAAGCTCAGGTTTTTGTGCTGTCCTTGAGCAATCATTTCTTCGACCAGCCTGTCATTCTCTTTTTCCAGTTCGTCTTCGGCCTTGCCTTCCAATTCAGCATATTCCTTTAATGCGTCAGAAGTATCAGCCAACGCTGTTTTCAACTTCATGGCACTGGTTCCGGTCTGGGAAGAGTGAGCCTCATCCACGATAACAGCGAAAGATTTCCCCTCAGTGCTTCCGACTTCTTTGTAAATCACCGGGAACTTTTGCAGAGTAGTGATAATAATACGGCGTCCATCCCGGATTGCCTGCAACAAATCCGTAGAGTTTTTCTTCTCGTCAATGTTGACGACACTTCCCAACGTGTGGTCAAAACCACTGACAGTGTTTTGCAGCTGAGAATCCAATACGGTACGGTCGGTGACGATAAAAACCGAGGTGAAAATCGGTTCGCTATCTTCATTGTGAAGGCTGGCCAACCGATAAGCCGTCCAGGCAATACTGTTAGACTTGCCAGAACCGGCGCTGTGTTGAATCAGATAATTGTGGCCAGGACCGTTCTCTTTAACTTCAGCAATCAGCTTTCTTACCACGTCCAGCTGATGATAACGGGGAAAAATGACTTTCCGGGTAAGAATCTGCCGGGTGCTTCCATCTTTTTGCCGTACCTGCTCGCGGGCGACCTGATAGCTGATAAATTTCTGGATAATATCCAGCAGTTTATCTTTTTGCAGAACTTCCTTCCACAGATAGGAAGTCACGTAATCGCCATCGGTGGTGGGGGGATTGCCTGCGCCGCCATCCCGGCCGGGGCCGTTGCTGCCTTGGTTAAATGGTAGAAAATAAGTTTTCTCTCCACCCAGCTTGGTCGTAATCGCGGCATTGTACAGGTCTACGGCAAAGAAAGCAAGGATGCGGCGGTTCAGTTTGAAGCAGTCTTCCCGTGGGTCGCGGTCGTTCATCCACTGCATCTTGGCATCGTCGATGGTCTGACCTGTCAATTGATTCTTCAGTTCAAGCGCGATAACGGGAATGCCGTTGATGGCCAGCATCATATCCACACTGTTTTTGTTGTTGTGGGAATAGTGCCATTGCCGGATACACTGGCAGATGTTCTGCTGATAGTTCTTGTTGGCAGTAGCGTTCAGCGCAGATTCCGGCTTGAAATAGCAGACACGGAATTCCATACCACGATAACGGAAACCATGCCGCAGCACAGAAATCAGGCCGTCAGCGTCAACGGCATCTTGAAATGCTTTATAGAATTTTTGCTGAGGCTCGCTTTTGCATTGACGCAGAAAGCGCTGCCATGTAATGGGCTGCGTAGTCTGCACAAACTGCAAGAGCGTTTCCAAATCCAAGGCCATGCCTTTGCTGACCTCGCTGCGATACCCCGCATCGGTCGCTTTCTGCCAGCCTCCGGCCTGTGAAATCAGGAAGGACTCAATATCGGTTTCAAATTGTTTTTCGTTATCTGGCATACCAGGGAAACTCCTTTTCTATGTCGCAGGTCATCTAATGTTAGGAACCGATTTTCATGCGACAGAGCTCTTCAATTTTACTTTCATCAATTCCTATCCGTGCAAGTAAACAGCAATAAACGAGGCAAGAAAGTACATAAGCTGTGTTTGCTATTCTAATGTTATTTACACGATAACTGCCATGCGTAACATCATTGCGGTATTTTATAAATTCGTTAATATCCCTATCTTCTACAAACATCCTTACTTTTCCACATATAGTTTGCATGGCTTTTTCATGTTTTCGATATAGTTCAATTACACTATCGGCAGTTGCCATTCCCCAATGACGTATGTTTCCATATATTTTGTCATAACTTTTTGGGGCCAGAGGACACTCGCCATGTTTATGTTCTTGCACAAGCTCCTTTATCTTGTCGGCAAAAGCCTTGATTTCTTGTGCTTCTTGATTATCTTCAATATCTGAAAAACTAATTTCGCATTCCAAACCTGAACAAATCGCTTTTATAGTATCATTGCTAACGATATTTACACTACTGTCTGTTTCAGGAATAAAACCCAATGAGTAAGAGGGCTTTTTGTCTTTGCTACCGTAAATTAGCTTTAGGAGAGTTTCAATAGAATCGCCTAAATCTTCAAAAGTCAGACATTCAAGATTTGTTTTCTTGCTAGTATCTTCTGCTAATTTTGAAAATACATCCCAATTTTTTTTATGAATGTTGGGGTTCTTCTCATCTTTAACCATCAAATAAATATGGTCAAAATCAATACTGGCACGGTACGTCATAAATGACAGAAGCATGCGGATGTTATTAAGGTGTTTTCTCAATTCTAAAGTGGTTTGCGTTTTGTCAAAAGACAACTTGATGCAAACATCTTCGTTGGTAACACGGGTTCCCCTTACACCAATAGTTGTAGGAGTTAATGAAAACACACTTAGAGTGCATTTTATCTCCCCAGCGTCAAAGTGATAAGTGATGGTATCGTCTTTATACTCAATTTGCTGTCCCTTTTCTGGGTCTTTGACCAAAGAAATGGCCTGTGGAAAGAACACTTTGCTTAAATTTTTACCGACAAACTCAATGGCATCGTACTTAACCGCTCGTTCTCTTGGATATTTCTGTAGATTACAATGTTCCACAATATACATGTCCGTTCGTTTTACTTGGCTACCATAAATATATCGGTCAAAGTCATCAATATAAATTGCCATTGTGCGGTTGTCATGTGTGGTACCATATAAAAAGCCATTATCACTTGCTGTCAAACGATAATTATGAGACCTGCTAGCAGGATGATAGTCAGGAACCATGAAATGAAATGTATAATTTTCCTCGAAGAACACAAGATTTTTATCGCCCATTTCAATAATCCCAGAGCGGTATGTCACAGTATCTTTCATGAATCAAACTCCTTATATGTAAATACTTAAAACATAAGGCACAGATATTTTATTTGCACACCATCGATTCAATATCAGGACTCTTTTTATCGTATTTTATTTGATACATTTTTTGTTGGAGTTCGGTAAGCAAATTCCGGAGCGTACGTAAACCATACATCCCACAATCCAAAGCATTCTCACACTTATCTAATATTTCAGAGGATATTATTCCCTTATTAAAAAATTCTTCCTGTACTTTATGGTGAACTGTTAAAATTTCATTTTGTAATTCTTCTATATCATGTTCAGTGAAGGTGAAACTATTTGGATGATACTTTAACACTGTATTTAAGTAAAGAAGAAAATCGAGAATCACAAAACAAGCATTTGATGTTGCATTCCATGCTTCGTAGCATTGCTGATAGGCACCTTGATTATGATACCGTCGAATTTTGAAAATATTATCAAAATAAGCTGTATGCAGAGACTCTGACCTCTTTTGTAGAAGCGGAAGAACATCTGAATAGAAATTGATATTTCGCTCGCGCTTTTCGGTATATATCATTAGAAATAGACTGGCTACTACACCGATAGAAAAGTTAGAAGATATAGTACTTATCCACGTGGGCAACCAATCTTGAGAGTACGACGAAATCATAGAAGAAACAGCCGACACAAATGTTAAAGAAATTAAAAGAACTATAAGTATCCGCTTCCAACGTTTTTCGTTGACGGGGGAAGGTGCATTTGCGAACGGACTGTTTAATGAGTCTTCTGAATCAAGAGTTTCGACATCGCGCAGATATTTGTTGAACCATTCTTCATACTCATGTTCAGTCATAGAAAATACTCCATATGGTTAAAAATCGTACCTTGTTATTTTCCCGTATTTTTGCATAATATGCTTTGCAGCTCGAAAAAAAGATTCTTGCATTACAACTTTATAGCAAAATCGACCATCAGGAAACGTTTGCCACTTACATATAAATAGATTTGTTTGAAAACCGTCTGTACCTCTGCGCGAATAACCCGGAGCCCATATAAAATTGCTCTCATCCATTTTATAAGAATCAACATAAATAGGTGTATTTTCTGTTTCCAAAAGTTGCATGATGATTTCTATGGTATCTTTAGTTTGTTGGTCAAAAAAGTCTAGCAGTTTTTCATCATTTTCTGCCTGTTGTTTTTCTGCCTGTTTTTGATAGTATCTTTTATCACTTTGCGCAACACGCCAAGACTTAATTGCTACTACGCACCACATAAAGAATGAAATACCTAAAAATGCAATGCCTGCGATAAAAATGACAAATATAGTTTTGGTAAGCTGAGCAACCATCCAGAACGATTCACCTACATAAAGGTATACACCAATGCCTATAACAAAGGAGAGTATGGCTGGAACCAAGTGTTTGTCAACGATTGTGCTCAGATTCTTTATAATATCCAGAATCTTTTCCGTCATAAGTTATCTCCTTGTTAAACTACCTTTCTTTTCCCTGTAACAACTTCGTAAATAAGGGATTTTTTATAGGATTCAAGGTCATAAATCAGCATTGATTTTTCTGTAATCAACTGCTCAATCTGCCTACATTTTTTATCAAGGAATGCTACAACTTTACGTTGCTCTGTTTCTGAAAGCATGATAATAGGGGCATTAAGAAATTGCGCCTGCGATATATTTTGCATAGAACTGCTGGTTCCGGTTGCCAAAGAAGCATAATATTGTCTCGTTGGATGGCTTTGCAAAAAATACCAGACAAAGCGTACATTTACGCCTTCTTTGAATGAAACCTGCCACAATCTATCAGGCAAGAAAAGATTGGGGTAATCTTCTGTGACGTATCCGCAGGCACCCACCAGTTCTGGCGTATTCATGCGGCTGACAATAATCGTCCCTTTTTTTACGCTGCAAGTAGCTCGTGAATATTCATCTCTATTTATGCTTTTATTTTCATTGGGATTAAAGAAATACTTGCTAACGCAACTTGTTTTCAAAATTCCCAGCTCTTCCTCTTTTGCAGGAAATTGCCCGGCATTCACGCTAGTACCGCTTTGAATTTGGTCAACAATATACTTTAGCCGAGTGACAGAACTATTAACCGGGATTTTCCCAATCCACTCAAATCCACTGTCTTTCATTTCACCGTTGTATGCAAGACCTTTGGTAACAGCCTCGTAAATGATGCTGGATTTCCAAGCCTTGTATTCGTGAATACTGGATTGGGCCTCTTTGCAGATAGAATCAATTTTATTACATTGTTCATCAAGAAATTCCGCAATTTTTTTCTGCTCATTCAATGGGGGAAAAGGAACTTTAATAGCGAAAAATTTTGCAGAATAGAGTCTTAGACGTGAATCTATCAGTCCTGTTGAATGAATCTTAAAGATGTCGGCATATCTTTGGGTGCGAAACAGATAGTGATAATACTTTCCGCAAACGTCGGAGACGGGTCTATAAACACAGTATGCAGGGCTAACGATGCCATCTTTTGGACTAACCCCTAAGGCACCTCTCCATGTAAGCATGATATTGCTCACTAAATCTCCGGCGTGACATTTCTTATATCCATCGAGAGATGAAGCTCGAATCAGTATTTCTCCTTCGTCAATTTTTTCGGCACGTTCAGCAACACCATAGTATTCGGAGACAGAAAGAAGAGGGAGGGAAGGGTCTTTTTTGCTATCATATCGGTCGACTATTTCAGTAAAAAGATTGTGTACGCGTGTACATCCCCACCCAGCAGGCAAAGCGCCAATGGCTGGAATGAATGTGTTTTGCTGTATGTTATTGGTCGCCATCCTTGCCGCCCTCCTCAAACAATGACTTCAGTTTTTGCATCAGGTTGTGCTCATGTGCTTCGATGCGGTGGGCAATTTTATCGGCCGGCTCAATAGTTTTATACTCGTAAAATACGCGGGTAAACGGAATCTCATACTTCACTTTTGTCTTGCTTGTATCCACCCAGGCGTCAGGATTGAAGGGTAAGATTTCTTTCTTCATATATTCATCAATATCCATATCCAAAGGAACATCAACTGTATCGCGTTTGCTTGCATCGGCTACCGGCTTACCGCGTTTAAGGACCTTTGTACCATCTTCGTTCATCAACGGACTTTCCACCACAATTTTGTTACATCCGAAGGAAATGCTATCCAACACTTTACTCTTGCAGATAATGAGCTGTCCTTCCGCACTCTGAATTGTGTGTGTCTCATCATGGTCCTCTCCAAAGGCACGAACAATCAGTTCCCGGCAGGCATCGGTAATATCGACACGCTTATTACCGATTGGTTTGCGACGGGGTTCGTAGCACTGACTGGCATCAATCAACTGAACTCGGCCAACCCGTTCAATCGGCTTGTTTTTAGTGACAATCCAAATATAGGTGGCAATGCCGGTGTTATAGAAACTATTACCTGGCAGCTGAATAATAGCGTCCAACCAATCATTTTCAATCAGATATTGCCGTATTTTGCTCGGCCCGGAACCGGCATCGCCAGAAAAGAGGCTGGAGCCGTTCTGAATGATGGCCATGCGGCCAGTATCCTTCAATTTCTTTACGCCGTTCAGCAGGAACAGCATCTGGCCATCGCTCTTGCTGGGAAGACCAGGACCAAAACGACCGGCATCGCCCTTCTTATATTCAGCCTCCACAATAGGCGCCTCACGCTTCCAATCGATGCCGAAAGGTGGGTTGGAAATGCAGTAATCAAACTGATATCCCTTAAATTTGTCGTCGGAAAGCGTGTCGCCGAACTGCATATTGTCCGGGTCACCGCCGTGAATCAGCATATCTGCCTTGGCGATGCCGAAGGTAAAGGGGTTGATTTCCTGACCGAAGGTACTGATATCGGCATTGGAATCCAGCATTTTCAGACGCTCTTCCATGCAGGTCAGCATCTGGCTGGTGCCCATTGCCATATCATAAACTGTGCGGTGAATGCCATCCTGCTGTTCTTCGGGGGTCAATACCTCACCCGTGGTCAACAGGTCGCACATCAAGTAGATAATATCGCGGCTGGTGAAGTGAGCACCAGCCTCTTCGTCGTACGATTCGGAAAAACGCTGGACAAGATTTTCGAAGATGTAGCCCATATCCACGGTAGAAACCTTTTCAGGGCTCATGTCGGCTTTGTCGGAGGCAAAATCCAGGATGACCTGATATAATGCTCCGGCTTCTACCATGCGGTCCACGGCGGCACTGAAGTTCATGCGTGTCAGGATGTCTTGCACGTTCTCCGAAAAGCCATTGATATAGTCCCGGAAGTTGTCTGCGATATTTTCCGGGTCAGCCTGAAGTTTGGCAAAGGTAAAGCGGCTGGTATTGTAGAACTCATAGCCGGATGCACGCTTCAGGAAACCAGCTTTCAGCTCCGCAGGCATAGTTTTGAGCTTTTCGTCCTGCTCCCAAACGGCGTCCAGTGTGGGCAGCAAGCAATCGTGAAAACGTTTGATAATCGCCATAGGCAGGATAACCAAACCGTACTCATGGGGCTTGAATGCCCCAAACAGGCTGTTGGCGATATTCCAAATAAGAGCTTCTTTTTCACGGGCATTCTTGCCAACCTCGGCAATCTTTGCGTTACTCTGTGTCACGGTTCAAAAAATCCTTTCCTGTCTGCATTTCTGTTCTTTTAGCATATCAAAAATCCGAGTTACGGAAATACCTAAAAGCTGCGTTGAAGAATCTTCACTCTGAATAGTGTCTGGAGCGAGAAGATACAAAAGTCGAGCTTTTTCCAAGGCGGCGGAACATGGGCGTAGTTGCTGTATATAACGACTGATTTGCTCACCAATCGAACTAAAATACATTGCCGAAAAATTTGTCTGCCCATATTTTGTAATGTTAGGAAGGCAAATCAACAACCTTTGCGCAATAGAAACAATAGGGCCTGGCCCATATGTACAAATAGAACTTGCCCAATCTAACAGCCGTTGTTTAGACCATCCGGTAGACAAAATTGTATATAAACTATCCGTGGCATTATACATTTCGGCCAAATGTGGGCGACGATTGAGTGTTTGACTTAATGTATATTGTTGTGTTGCTAATATTTTGCTTCTAGGTGTCATGATAACCTCTAGCTTGTTATTCATAGGCAGCCATCTAGCATCTTTTTGAGCCACAGCATATAGCTCTTCTCGTGCCAAGCTATATAGAAAACCGGGGTCTACTAAACAATCAATATGGGGTGGCATTTCAGCTAAGACATCCCAAATTACTTCCGTTAAGTCAACAACAATCTGCCGAATGCGGTGCAATTCAAATTTGCGAAGTGTAGCACGTATTGCTTCAGAACTGATTTCCGGTAAAACATCAACTAAATATGCCTGACCATCTTCAACATTTAGCACTAAAAGGCCGTACGATTGGACATTTTGGTAAGATAGAAGGCACAAGGTTTGCGCCGTGTACCTAGGGAGTCGTGTAGCGTCCTTCGCTTGTATCCAGCGGTCAATCACTGATTTGATAGCAGCTGCCGAAACAATTCCATTTGTTGTTTTCGAAACACTTTCTAAGGAGTTGCTCATCGCTTCACGAACCAAAAAATCTTCAAAACGGCGCGTCATTCGAGATTTTGGGCCAGCAAAACAAAAGTTGGGCGTAAATGTAGTTTGACAATTAGAACAGAAATAGCTTTTGAACTGAAAGTGCAGTTCTATAAATTTGCCCATGCCTTTGTTATCCGGCAAAACATCTCTAAGAGTTCGATTTCGCAATATATGTATGTTAGCTTTCTCCCCACCACAATATGGACATTTGATGGGAAGAGTGACTTTAGGTACAACATAAAATGTAAGGGAATCACCACAATTTGCTAGAACATCCAATTCATCAAGACCTAATTGGAGGGTACGTATTGTATCTATTTCGTACCTTTTCTCTCTACGAGACACTTTGCACACCTCCCCACACATTAGGCAACATCACTCACGAAGTGTAATAATTACTATCCATATTATAACATAGGTAAAAGTTTCTGTCAGCAAATAACCATAAAAAACTAAACAAACACGCAAAATATATATAAATAACCATATGTTTCTTAATAATTACACTATTTTTGGAATTCGTTTTGATGTATAATCAAAAAACAACAAATAGTTGTTTCTCTGGATACGATTATCAAAAATGAGGAGCTATGTATGATAGGTATTCTTTTGAAGCCTTTTGAAGATGAGCTAATCTCATCTTGGTTTAATCTGGGGTTTCAGTGTCCAAATTGCCAGGCAGAAATGAAAGCTGAAGAACGCTTTGAAAATTATGTAGACCATGTTGGCGGTTATAAATTGATTTCTCCGTACCGTGGCCTTGGCAAAAAAGTCCAACTTCTTCATACATGTGGGAAAGTAATAGAAATGCGAGCATTTTCCTTTTTGGAGGGCACTCGTTGTATTTGTAACTATTACCACACTCCAAACGAGATACAGAAAACAATCAATAAATTTGGGAACTTTCAATTGATAAAATATGAGAACGAAACCGCGACATTATTCCATAAGGATTGCGGTCGCACTTTTACGATTGGATACAAAAAGTTTTTAACTCGGCCATGGTGCAAAAAATGTAAGCCCCAATTTATTAGAACAGAAGAAAGCGTGCGAGCCGAAGTGCAATCAATCAACAAAGAATTTGAATATGTAACGGGCTACAGGGCCAGTACAGCAAGCTTTATTATTCGCCATAATTGCGGATTTGAATTTTCTCGCAATATTTACGAATTCAGAAGAAATCCAACTTGTCCGATGTGCAAAAGAAGGTCGACCGGTATTAGAAGAACTGCATTTGTTAAATATATGGAAAACAAATCCAATAGAACTGTCACTATTAAAGAAATGCAGCTGTTCGCCAACGTTAATTATGGCAATGCGAAATGTGTTCTTCAGGGATTAGTAAAAGTCGGATTAGCCGAAAAGTCAGGTCGTGGAAAATACAAATTGAAAGAAACTTGAGGTAACGTGAGGTTATGAAAAAAACGTCTCAGGCGAGGAAAATCCGCGAACATCGAGGCACGGGAACAGGTGTCAACTATAAACCCTGGACATATACAGGTGAGTTCGGTTCTAAAGGAACAACATCGAACCCAATCGATTGGAAAACAGGGCGTCAGATACAACTTCTATCCCAAGGCGAGACTATCGTTTGGTATCTGCTTCGCTGGGACGACAATAATTTAGATATACGAGAGCAGTTTCCTCTCGAGCTTGAGCAAACGATGCAGATTGCGAAAAACTATGGCATCAAGCATCCGGCGGACAGGCAAGGGAACCCAATTGTGATGACGACTGATTTCCTTGTGACACGAGTCAACGGGGAAATCGCGCTTTCAGTTAAAAGTAGTTTAGAAGGATTCAAATCTAAAAAGCGACTTATAGAAAAAGCGTATATCGAAAAAATGTATTGGGAAAAGCATGGCGTACCCTTTCGTCTGCTCACAAAAGAAGAAATGAACCAAGCGATGGCCGACAACATCCGCAATGTTGTTGCCTTTTATGACGCGGAATATCTCCCAGATGAGATTTCCTTACTGAAAAAACTCATCTCCAGAAAACTGATTTCTGTAGATATGACTAAGCCGCTAAATTTTCGAGACTTGCTTCACAAATATAGAGGAGAACTGAGAAGATGGCTGAAATAGAAATCCGTGTCACGGATATCGTCACGATTGATAAGACAGAATACAGAGTCATCGGTTACAAAGCCGGGTTGTTTTCACTTTGTGAGATGAATACAAAAAAACTAAATATCTTGCTATACTCTGCGAACGATTTAATTTCTTGGGTTCAGGATGGGACCGCCATGATAAAAATGGCGTCTTCGACCAACATTGTTTTACCCAATTTGGAGATTAAAGAGGATTTCCAAAAGAAAAAAGAATTACTTCAAGTCGTCATAGATGAATATGGTCCTATGTACATTGACCTCTGCGGAAAAGCTCCCAAAGAGGTATTAAAGAAAGAAATGCAGAAACTGAACTTTTTGAAAGATACAACGTGGAGAACTATCCGTGCATTTCTTCAGAGCGGATTTGACTATTCTTCGCTTATAGACGGTAGGAGTCTCCGAACTGGAGAGCGGGCTCCTTATGAGCACATTAAAAAGTCTGGGAGACCTCCAAAAAGCATCGCTGGCAAGGGCATTCCTCTTACGGATGAAGTCAAAGCTCATTTCGAAGAGGCAGCCAAAGAATTTCTCTCTGGTAGATTTACAAGTAAGAAAGCGGCTTATAGTGATATGATTCGTAGGCACTATACTTATACGGAGGAAACCGCTGAAGGCGTTCGCGTGTGTATATTACCAGAAAACCAACGTCCTACGCTTGTACAGTTTGAGAACTTCTCTCGTGTAAAAATTTCGCAAGAACAGCTGGACAAAGCAAAAACGTCCGCTCGTGAGCAGCGGAACAACAAACGGCTTTTACTCTCTGACAATTTGCAGGGCGTTATGGGACCAGGCGACCTGTGGGAAGTAGATGAATGTGAAATTGACCTTTCGTTGGTTTCAGTCGAAAGTCCATCCGTGACGGTCGGTCGCCCCATCGTATATGTTATGATAGATGTATATACCCGTATGATTGTTGCCTACTCCGTTGCTTTTGACAACAACAGCATACAGGGAATCACCAACTGCTTTTTGAATCTTCTGGATAACAAACAAGAATTATGTAACCGCTTCGGAATTCAAATCAGACCAGACGAATGGCCGTCTAAAATCTTACCGCTTCGTCTTCGTAGCGATTATGGTGCCGAATATATTTCTCACGCGATGGATGAGATTTGTTGCAAAGTGGGTATCGCAAAAGAATTGGTTTCTCCTGCAACAGGTTCACTGAAAGGTCAGGTTGAGCAGGTCTTTCACCAAATTCATGCCGCGCAGAATTCGCTATTTGAAGGCAAAGGCTTGATTGAAAAGCGATATGGCTCTAACCACCATCAGGAGGCCACCCTCAACATCAATGAGTTTGAGGCTGTTTTAATCACCTACATCGTCGGGCACAACCGCAAATATATGGAAAAATACCCGTTGACAAAGGATATGCGTCAGCAGAATGTAGAGCCCAGACCAATTGACCTTTGGAAGTATGGCATATTATTGAACGGAAGTCCTCGCCCTATCACCAACGAAGCAATGTTCCGCCACTCACTTTTATTGCCTATCAAAGCCTCTGTCGGTCGCACAGGAATCTCTTTCAAAGGATTGTTCTATATAAATTTACAAGATGAATCATTGCTGCGAGATATGTACTTGGCATCTACTCATGGTCGGAAGGAATTAGAGGGTGCTTGCATCGACCCACGCAATATCGCCCATCTATATTATATTCGAGAAGGGAAACTATTTTTTACAAAGGCATAATGCCAAGTGAAAAGGTTTTAGATCTTCCAGTGGATTGTAACACTCTCACTGGTAGCGTCAATTTGTGATATGAGAATATCAACCACCTTGCGCTTATCGTCAAAGCTCACGGACTCCCAGTCATCCAGATAGCCCGTAATGCTGTCAATCTGTGAAGCGGAAACGGAATTGGCGGTGAGATCGGCCACCAGCTTTAACTGCTTTTGACGTTCCGCGTCCAGCTCCTCAATCCGGTTATTTGCGTATTGCAGGAGCAGCGGGTTTGCCCCGGACAAAGTGTCCAGAAGTTTCTCGATCTCGCTCTCCGTCTTTGCAAGGGCAACGCGGGCGGCGGTCAGCTTCGGATTGTAGCTTTGTTCCTTTCCGCCTTTCAGCGTGTGGAATTTCTGCATCTTCTTAACCATCTCGCCGTACACAAACGCCTCCATGTTTTGCGCTGTCAGCGTACCAGCCCCCTCACAGCTCCCGTTTTCCGCCCGCTGTTTGCACCGCAGGTAAACAACGCCGTTTTGTGCCCTTAGACCAACCAGCGCATAGCCGCAGCGCCCGCACTTGATTTTCCCGGCCAGCCATGTATTATGACATTTGCGGCCATTCTGGAAAGAGGTGTTCTGTGACAGCTTGCGCTGAACAGTCAGCCAGAGCTGGGAAGAAATGCGGCCCTGGTGCGGGGCAATCACAAGAATTTGCTCCTCGCCCTCGCGCCCTTGATAGAGATAGCAGCTATTGTCCCCTGTGAACATTTCCGGGGGACTTTCGATTTTTACGCCCTGGGCCTTGAAGTATTCGTAGATGTCCATATCAGCCTGGACATAAACGGGGTTTCTCAGCAGTTTGGAGATAAAGGCCCGTTGCAGCGCCTTGTCATAGACCTTGATGGAGTGCTTGACAAAGTACCGGGTTATATCGCCATAGGAATTGCCCGGCTCCGCATACATTTGAAACATGAGCTCGGCAAAATCCATTTCCGCATTTTCCACCAGCTTCTTTGTCTTGATCCCGTCCATAACGATGGGCTCGGTATCAAAGCCGTATGGCGTCCGGCCCCGCATATAGTAGCCTTTGGCACACCGGGAATAGAAAGCGTCCTGCACACGCATCTGGATGCTCTCACGTTCAAGCTGGGCAAAGACAATGCAGATATTGAGCATCGCCCGGCCCATGGGGGTGGAAGTATCAAATTTTTCCGTACAGGAAACAAACTCCACATCGTATTGCTTGAACAGCTCCATGAGCTTTGCAAAGTC
>DYBQ01000062.1:0-5557 GCA_019418545.1 Clostridiales bacterium
CTGGCGCGCCTGCTGCGTTTGCGCACCTTTTATTTCTGCGCGGGTGCTTTTGCCATAACAGGAAAGGGAGGTTTTTGATGAAGAAGTATCTTGGGGCCTTTCTGGCCTTTCTGATGGCGCTTTCCCTTGCGGCATGCGCCGGGCCTGCCCCGGCGGAATCTGCGCCGCAGGCGCCTGCCCCGGCAGAATCTATGCCGGAGGAATCTCCGTCGCCGGAAACCATGCCGGCACGGCAGCCTCAGCAACAGGAAGGAGAAATGCCGATGCATATCAGCGTAACGGCAAGCGGTTCCACCGTCGTGTTTGAACTGAATGACAGTCAGGCGGCCAGAGGGCTGTATGAACAGCTTCCCATGACGGTTGCGGTGGAAAATTTCAGCAACAACGAAAAGATATTCTACCCGCCGGAGGAACTGGACACTTCAGACGCGCCCCTGGCCGAGGGCGGTGCCGGCACGCTGGCCTATTATGAGCCCTGGGGTGATGTGGTGATGTTCTACGGCAGCTTTGACGCCAACGGCAGCCTGTTTGCGCTGGGCGAGGCGGTCTCTGACGCAGAGCAGATTGCCAACCTGACGGGCACGGTTGAGATTGATGTGTATGAATAAGGGGGAAGGTTTGTGAACATTGTGGTTTTGCAGGGCAGCCCGAACCGGAACGGCTCTTCCAACCTGCTGGCAGAAAGCTTCCGGCAGGGGGCGCAGGCGGCTGGCCACACCGTAGAGCTGGTGGACGCTGCCCACGCGGATATTCACCCCTGCACCGGCTGCATCCACTGCGGGTACGAGGGCCCCTGCGTGCAGCAAGACGGTGTGCAGCGCATTCGCAGCCAAATTCTGCATGCGGATATGCTGGTGTTTGCCACTCCGCTGTATTACTATGGCATGTCCGCCCAGCTGAAAATGCTGTTGGACCGCTTTTGTGCGTTCAACAGCTCCATCCAGCGCGGGCACAAAAAGGCCGCCCTGCTTGCCGTGGCCTGGAACAGCGACAGCTGGACGTTTGAGGCGCTGGTGGCACACTACAAAACCCTGGTGCGTTACCTGAACCTTACCGACATGGGCATGGTGCTGGGGTATGGCTGCGGCACCCCTGCCATGACGAGGCGTTCCCCGTTCCCGCAAAAGGCGTACGAGCTGGGGAATAAATTGAAATAGTGCATGTGCCCGGCATAGGCAAATTGAAAATGGAGGTGCGAAACAAATGCAATATACAAAACTGGGCAATTCGGAATTACAGGTTTCCCGCATCTGCATGGGGTGCATGGGCTTTGGCGACGCCCAAAACGGCCAGCACAGCTGGACGCTGGACGAGGTGCATTCCCGCGAGATTATCCGGCGCGGGCTGGAGCTGGGGATCAATTTCTTCGACACCGCCATCGGCTACCAAAGCGGCACCAGCGAGCAATACCTGGGCCGGGCCCTGCGGGATTTTGCAAAGCGGGACCAGGTGGTGGTGGCCACCAAATTTCTGCCCCGCACCCAGGGCGAAATTGACGCAGGCGTCACCGGCCAGCAGCACATCGAACAGATGGTGAACACCAGCCTGAAAAACCTGGGCATGGACTATATTGACCTGTATATCTATCACATGTGGGATTACCAAACCCCGCTCTATGACGTGATGGAAGGGCTCGACCGCATGGTAAAAGCGGGGAAGGTGCGGTATATCGGCATTTCCAACTGCTTTGCCTACCAGCTGGCCAAGGCCAACGCCCTGGCGGAAAAAGAGGGCTTTGCCAGGTTTGTCTCTGTTCAGGGGCATTACAACCTGATTTTCCGGGAGGAAGAGCGGGAGATGGCAAAACTTTGCGCCGAAGACAACATTGCCATGACCCCTTACAGCGCTTTGGCAGGCGGGCGGCTTTCCAGGCGCCCCGGCGAGACGTCCAGACGCCTGGAAGAGGACAGCTATGCCAAATTCAAGTATGACGCCACCGCCCGGCAGGATGCGGCCATTCTCAACAGGGTGGCACAGCTGGCGGAAAAACGGGGTGTGTCCATGACAGAGGTTTCTTTGGCGTGGCTGCTTACCAAGGTGACCGCCCCGGTGGTGGGCGCCACCAAGCTGCACCACATAGAAGGGGCGGCCAGAGCGGTGGAACTTGCCCTGGCGCCGGAAGAAATCTTCTATTTGGAAGAGCTCTATGCCCCGCACAAGTTGGTGGGGGTTATGGCGCAGAACACGCCGGCGGCCGCGAAGGGGCCGCATGTCTGGGGCACAGGCAACCAGAAGATTCAGGGCAGGTGACGCGCTTTCTGCATCTTACACAGGCCTGCAATGGGCCGTTTGGGGCTTTCGTCCATCTAACTTAGAAAATTGCCGGTGCTTCTACACTTCTGGCAACAGGGAAAAGGCTGAAGAACGAAAAAACGCGGGGCCTCTGCCTGAAAAATCAGGCGGGCCCCGCGTTCGCTTACATAAAACATGGGTTCTGTCATTTGAAAAGCCTCTATGGAAAACCTCGTTGGGCTTTGCGCTTTGAAAAGCCCGCAAACCCGAAGGAAGAAAAATGGGCCGGTCATCACAGATGACCGGCCCATTTGGAAGGGGTGGACACTTTAGATGCCGTTCCCAACGCGGACACCCTGCCCGGGCAAGCAGAAAAGAGTCCAAACGTGAATTGCGTCCAGGCTCAGTCTGATGTCAAGCGGCGATAAAAAAGATATTTTTGCGATTTCGATGGAGAGAGCTGAACTCTCACGTCTCTCGAAAAGGTTGGATGCAAGTCTTATGCATCGCAAGCGCATTTCAGGCGGCTAGCAAAAGCGTAGCGTGACCTTTTTGTGGAGGACGAGCGACGCCGATTTAAATAATTTTTATTTTTCCAAGTTTTCTTTAATCACATCAGCAACATGCGAAAACCCGTTTTTCCTCAGAGCGTTAAGATATTCATATGTGTTTTTATTTTCCAGGTCTGTAAAACATCGGATAACTTTTTTCATGCTATCAAAACCAATATCTTTATAAATTTTATAAAAAAGCACAGTCCCTTTGTCATGCACTCCATCGGGCCGAGCACCATCAGGTGTTTTAATAGGCGGCAATGTAGTAGATCGCTCAATTTTAGGCTGCAAAATATAATGAAAGAGATTAGTATCATTGTTTTTCAGGGCAAACAATAACGAGGCCCACTCCGCAGTCGTTTCGTTCAGCCAATCCTCCCAACTGCGGGTATCAGCACCGGTACACCAGATATGTGCAGTTTCATGTGCAAATAACCAACTGATTTCAGCTTCGTTGTTTCCTAATGAGGTACACCACATAAAATCTTTTCGCCTATAACCACCACCTACAGTTATAAATGGACAGGCACAGGCAATGTCTAATGTAGAAATATTAACCTTTTGAAATAAATCACCGTTATAAAAATTTATGATATCATTATAAATTTCATTTGCTTTTTCTGCCTGTAAAGCAATACTATCATCAAGGAAATATATATTCATATATTCGCTTGATATTTTTTTCAGAAAATCACGGTTGTAAGCGACAATATTATACGGGTCAAAGCCCTGATTTCCATACTCCCATGTTGAGTTTTTATTATTATATATACCTTTTACGACAAACCAACGTTGTCCATCTTCGATAATCACCTTATCTATAGATATATCAATAGACATTTCCTGAGGATACCAAGCCGAATAAAAACTTAATGAAACAAAATCATCTGTTACAATATTGTACCAATTTTTTCTCTTTTCCATATCAAACTGCACGGAACCACAATATGCAATAGTAATATTCTGAATGGGTTCATTTCCTGTTACTTTTATTACTTGGGATAACGATCTGAAAGGCGGTGAAATTACACCGACTTTTTGATATCTTATATTCTCTCCGAATATTGAAGTAATGGTCAGGTCATTGTTAAGTACAAACGAAAGTTCTCTTTCTGTGTTATTTGGACAGTTAATACTTGCTGAAGCAAAAAATTCATTGTTTTGAAACTTTACAGTTATTGTCATTGCATTTTGTGACATTATGGCCTTCCCCCTCTACACGAAAAACAGCAATTTTTATGATTCAATAATACCATATTATATGAAACTATAAAGAAAAACTATGATTTAAGCAAAAATCACAAAAAGGCATTCTGTTTCACAGGGTGTCCCGCAAATAGCTGGCAGCAACGCATAGGCTTTGATCGTGTTTCTAAGCAAACGACACTAGTGCCACCGACATGTCTGGCTGTTATGAAATAGGTACCTGTCTCCAACACAGTAGGAAAACTTCAAAATAGAAAAAGAGGAACTCTATCGTAAAGAGTTCCTCTCCTATGACGAACTTGCGAAAGGCATAGCCGATTACATTCACTATTATAATACAGAGCGGCCGCATAAAAGGTGCGGGTATATTGCACCAGACGAATTTGAGGAAGATTACTACAAAGAAAAAGCTCGGACAAGCCTGTAAAATGCAAAATTTAAAATAAAAGTACTACCGGCTATTTGGTAATTTCACAAATAAAATGTACCAAATTCCGGTAGTACTCCATCTGGTGGGAGAAGATGGATTCGAACCATCGAAGCGAAGACGCAACAGATTTACAGTCTGCCCCCTTTGGCCACTCGGGAATTCTCCCATATTCAATTATAAAATGGAGCTGGCAGACGGATTCGAACCCCCGACCTGCTGATTACAAATCATTGCTCCAAAAGGATAAGTTGTACTTATCCTGTGTACTGTTCCATCCAAATTATCAAAGAACGCTCTAATAATATAACAGATGTAATGCGGTTTGTCAAGCAGGCAAGCGAGGCTTTTTTTGAAAGCGGCAAATCGGCAGAGAAAAGGGGGTACGACACTGTGTCGCACCCCTCTGCTACTGCATATGAAAAGTTCCATGCAAGGGAGCGCATAGGGCTTTTGACGTATAGACCGGACAAAGAAAAAACCGCCCTGCACATTGCGTACAAAGCGGCTTTCTGCCAGTGTTTTCTTTTGTCTGTCAGGGGGTGCGACACAGTGTCGTACCCCCTGACAACTCCGGTGAATCCGGCAGGGTGTTTGCCTGATAAAGCGTATTTTGATGCTCTAGCAGAAAATGATGCATGGTCTGCATACGGCTGGAAAGAATAGAAACAGCTAGGACTTTATCGACTGGCACCGGAACAGGTTCAAGCATGGCGCGTATGTCATCTGCCGTTAGCAGGGGGAAGCGAACTGGCACATGATAAAACAGCACCATATTCTGCCACTCTTTTATGAAAGCGTCCACACCCGGCATTTTGTCGTGTTCGATAGCGAGCAGGGAAAGGTTGTTGTCATAATTGGGAGCCATGGAAATGATTTCGCCGGTGGAAATATCGCGGAGGAAACCCCAGTTCCCGTTGTGCCTGTCCGCGTTTGCAATCAGTGTATCCAGCGTCACGATTTGCGCGTACTGGTAAGCCAGTTCCGGCGACATCTTCAGCAGACGTCCATAATTTTCTATTACGTCATCGCTGGAGAACTCCAGAGAAAAGGCGGGTTCAAAATTCACGCTGGCCCCGTTGGTGAAATCCCTGCTGCGGATGGTTGTTTCATTCACGACTTCATATATGGCGGTGGG
>DYBQ01000062.1:5567-14064 GCA_019418545.1 Clostridiales bacterium
AAAAATCCAAAAGCTTAGGCCCAAATAAAGCGGCCCGCCAGTATTCATTGCTGTGGAATCGTACATCCTGATAGGTTAATTCGGAATCCGCTGGTTTGACCCAATAAGTATCTGTGAGGCATGCCGCATTCACAAGGCGCACCATTTCGGACGCGCGCAGGCCGCTGATGCGGAGCACTTTCCGTAGCATACGGGCATTTGGCCGGCTTTTGTAGTCCATAGCGCGGGAGTTCAGCCAATCGGTCAGGCTGTTGCTGCATTCAAAAAATAGCGGCAGGAGTTTGTTTTGGATAGGCGTAAGGCTGTCTCCGCTGATTTCCGCTATTTTTTCATCACGGCTCATAAGCCATCCCTGAAACATTGTGTCCCGCTCCTTTCCGTATCCTCATTATATCTTACCGTCATGTGTTGCACAAGAAAAAACGCCCGAAAGGGCTTTCTGACATTGTTTTCTTTTGTCCGGCAGGGGGTACGACACTGTGTCGTACCCCTCTGCCACTGTATAATGAAAAGTCCCATGAGGGAGAGCGCGTGGGGCTATAGCGTATAAGCCGGACAAAGAAAAACCACCTTACACAGCGTGTGTAAAGCGGCTTTCTACCAGTGTTTTCTTTTGTCTGTCAGGGGGGGCGACACTGTGTCGTACCCCTTGTTTTTCGTTTATACAGGGCGATTTTATAATACCTGCAAGAGAATCTACCGCGACCGCGACCACACCTCCCACTACCGCAAGTATTCCGAATCCCAGCTTTTTAAGGAATGTCACACGAATCACTCCCCACATTCTTACACTTAAAATAAATCGCTATGAGAACCTGTACGAATCAACTTCAAAATCAAAGTATCTCGATACACCTTGTAGACTAATAACCAATCCGGCTCAATATGACACTCCCTCATTCCCTTATAATTTCTGGAGTTGGTAAGGGCATGGTCTCTGTACACATCCGGCAAAGGTTGCTCATTGCATAAAAGCCCAATCACCATTTCCAGCTTTTTGGGATTGCAGCCTCTCTTGATTGCGAGCTTATAATCTCGCTTGAACTGACCTGAAAATTCCACTTTAAGCATTCAGGGCCTCCATCAAATCATCAACATTATCAAACGGCCCATACATATCTTCTCCCTTTTCTGCTGCTTCCATTGCTGCGTAGGTAACAGCGTTCGGTTCGTCAGCCTTAACCTCAAAGGGGAGCCCATGGCATCTAAGTGCCTGACGGTAAAAAATGCCTGTTGCCGTACTTAAATCCATTCCAAGCGACTTAAAAAGAGCTGCCGCCTGCGCTTTCAGCTCCGGCTCCATTCGTAGTGTCATATTTTCTTTTGCCATGATTAGCACTTCCTTTCCTCGTCATTCTTAGCTTGCACTATTATTATATTCAAATTTCACGTAATTTGCAAGTGCATTGCAAATAATATTTGCAAAACTCACGTGAGATTTCTTCATAATTTTATAGTGCATAGATGCCAGACGGGCCGCACCTTATGTTTCGATATTTTTCTTAGACTAAGGTTCTTGTGCATATTATTAAGTACCTGATAATGATTTTGACTTTTTTCTCTGTCTGGTTAACTTAGGTGGGTAAAGGGAATTGTCTAAAAAATGGCCCACTTTCCCTAAAAATATAGAAAAAGACGCAGAAAAGTCCTTGACAAAAACAGAAAAGAAAGATAAGATGAAAATACAAAAATGGCTGTGGTGACCAATTTTTGTACTGTGAGGGCCGACGCCGGGGAGGGCGGAGGCCCTTTTCTTTTTGTCGGAAATATCGGTAAAGGGAAGAATGATATACAGGTTATGCTTTCCTGCGCGGTACGCGGCCTTTGTCAATAAACCAATTTCTGTCAAAAAACTGATACCCCTCAGCACTGTAGTTTTGCATATGTCCAACCTCGCTGCGATTTGACGAAGGGACGGAAAGGCCCGCTGCCTGCGATTGCGGCAGCAGCACAAATAGAGATACACGGCAAATACCGTTCCCTGAAGGGAAAACACGGCTGGAGTGCTTCTCACAGCGCTCCAGCGGCCGGAAGGAATAGACAAGCGATATTCATTCGAGATGTAATGCCCATCGTAAAAGCGATGGGCTTTTGTTATAAGCATATGTTCATTGAGCTCCTTCAGAGCGTTGAATACCGTTGCGCGGCTGATATGGCAAACATCGGCAACCCGCTGGCTGCGTACAATGGCAATTTGGTTGCGGCTGCAGGAAAGTAAATAGCAGTAGACCTTCAACGCATTTGGAGACAGTTTTTCATCCAAAATGGCATGTGGAAATTTAATCATTGTAATTTCTCCTTTTCTATGGATAGAGTGGTTCATGAAGTTCTTTTTTGTGTTTCATGGCACGCCGTAGTTTTTGATGACGTGTAAGTCCCATTGTGTGATTTTGTGTGGTAGTTTGCGACATGTTTTGTGCGAGCTGGCGAATGAGAGTGCGGGTAATTGCCAAAGCAGATTTCGCATGATAAACAATATGCTCCTGTCTAGCAGTTCGCAAAGCCTGTTCGGCATATTCATTCCCGGCCTGTTGAGATTGAGCGAATAGCCTCAGTGCCTCCTCGTAGTTGCGGGTAGTACCAATTCCATATAATCTCATTTTTGCCATGTAATACAGTGCCCAGCTTGATGTACTGCCGGTTTTACTTTTTGATAAGCTTTCCAGTGCGGCATAACCTTTTGTGGCTGGCACTTTATGAGAGCCATATAAATATTCGGCGGCGGTTTTGCGCGCTGTATCCTCAGAATGAGGACAGGCAGGATTGACCTGAAAGTATTTTTTTGTGTCTGGTTCTACTTCCAGTGAAGGAGAAAGAGACAGGGCAGCCTTCAAAATGAGATTATGCCGTGTTGTATCTCCACCTTTTATTGGATGAAAGAAATCATGCCGCCATTCGCTCATTTTTTCCTCCAGCACTTCAGGACGCTTGGCATAGTGCTGAAGGAGTGCACGGTGGCTGGCTGCATAGCTTTCATAGGCCATTATGCAGGTGGCGTCATGTGTGACGATATTTTCAAGCAGCTTATCTACTGATTGCTTTAACTGAGGCGGCAGGTATCCATATGCGGTTTTACGGCCCGAGAAAGCGGCCAGGTCTTTCGCCAGAGTGGCAAGCTGATTTTGTATTTCGGATTTTACATTGATAGCTTTTTCCAATGACTGACGCAGGGCGTCACGCTTGGAAGATTTTTCTTTTTTAATACTGATTCGCTCATCATGAAAAATTGCGTTCGTAAGGATGCTTTTTAATTTTTCAGAAGCACGGTTTAAAATCTCCTCTTTTGAAGCATTCTTATGGACTTTCACATAACCCTCTCGCCTGTCTGTGCTGTAAATTAGCATATGGATATGTGGATGATGGTCAACATCGTGAAAGGAAGCAATGATGCGGAGATTGGATGGAGAAATATTGTAGGCTGCCGCAATACGATGCTTCTGCGTGTTTAGCAAATTTTTCATATATTCGCGGTCTATATTCAGACGTGTTGCATCTTCTGCGGTAATGGAGAATATTTGGTCCCAGGCAATACTGTTAGACGGATAAAGGGCATCTTCTAAGGCTTCTGCCAGCTCTAGTTCTCCAAATTGTGAAAACAACGGGTTTTGCTTTTCCAGATATTCAATGTAATTTCCAATATGTTCAGGCGATTTGATAAAACGCGACTTCAAAAAGGCAATTCCCATCAATAATCATCTCCATCCAGCCGGAACACACGATTGCTTGCTCGCAGTGCTTCGACTGCGCGACGCCGGTATACAGGCATCATTTCTAAATCCACTTCCAATTCATTGGCCAGTATTTGTGCTATAATACCTTCCTGAATCGCCAGTTCGGATAACAGCTTGTTAATTTTGACATTTTGTCGCTGTTCCAGCATTGCGAGCTCTGAACGAAATGTTTTCTGGATTTGCTCGGGCAAGAAAGTGGCTTTTTCTTCAAGATATATGTAATCGCGATACAAACGTATGGCTTTCTCAATCACAGCAGTATTGCTGGTTGCTTGAGCCTGAGCAATCGCTTCAACGTCCTTGACAAGCCGTGCATCCAGATTGTAGGTTTTCTTTTCAGTGGTCATGGTAACACCTTCTTTAATTGTTTTCTTTTGTCAGGTTGGAAGCCCTCTCTGTAACGACTTTTTCAGGGGTACGACACAGTGTCGTACCCCCTTTTTTTGCATTGTTTTGGATGCAAAAGGAATATCCAAATTTCCCCAGATATATGGCGGTAGGATAGCATCGAGACAAAAGTTTTCAACAGATTTCCAAATGCTTCCATCACGTTGGAGTTCATGCAGGATAAAGCGAGCCATACAAATGTATGGCTCACACCACAGCATCCCGCAGTGCGGGCTGCTTTTCCCGTATGGTATTTTGTATGGCTTTTTCCCAACGCTAAAAGCTGGAAAGCTGTATGCAATGCCATTTTTGGCTTAACAGCGCGGTTTTTGCGTATGGCCGGACAAAGAAAAACGTATGGGTGAATTGCCTTTTTTCGCATAACAGCGCCATTTTCCCGTATGGCTTACCAGTCACTATCTTCAGAATCAAACATCCCTTTTCTAAGATGATAAAGATGCCCTTTGGCTACTGCTTCTATCATGGCTGCTGAAGCGGAAAGCACCGAAGAATACCTGAGAGAAGGGGGTGGAACCTGCTGTTCGGCCTCTAACTTGAGATAGTCTTTGTATGGCCGCATGTGAGCAATATAGGGGGCATATCCTGTTTTCTGCACGATAAATTGTCCCCACGGCAATCGTACGAGTTGAGAAGGGGTAAGTAGTGGACGTCCGGCCAAAGAAGTATTCGTGGTAGTAACGCCTTTCGAAATTGATTTACTCCCGGTCATGATAGTCTCATTGCCCAATATTTCTGAGATGCGTTTGGCTGTTTGCGAAGCGGAAGGGGCCAATGCAGAAAACATGAAAATCATACAGTTGCTTTCAATTGTGATTGCACGTTGTTCATCATACTTGGTACGAAGCTGGCTATCGCCCTGTAATGAAATCAGAAGCCTGGCTCTACGACTTCGAAGCGCGCTAAATAGTGCCTCTATATCTCTTATGGGTGGGTAGTTGCCAAATTCATCTGCCAGATATAATACTTGCCTGGGTAAGACACCTCCATTGGAGGGTTGCTCTGCAAACTCAATCAGTTCATTAGAGAACAGACGAATGAAAAGACTAGCCAGAAAGTGCCGAGTGGGGTTTTCATCCGGACAGATGACATAGACGATAGTTGGCTGATTGATGAATTTTTCAGCCGACAATTCCTCCGAATAGCCCGTGAGTAGCTGTTCCATTTCCGCATCGACAAATTTTAGGAGGTCTGCCAATGCACTTGAAAAAATATTGAGTGATGTACGTTGGTCTGCGCAGGTAGCCGGTGCAACGTAATTCCGTATGCGGTCGTCTTGGATATGCTCCATAAGCGTGGCCAACTTGGTTTTTTGCATTCCAATAGGCAAAAGGCTTTCATCATTACTGGATAGCTCGATGATTAAGCCGAAGACGCTGATAATGTGCCTGGCCTCGGGTGGCGCATAAAGCGATACCAAAAGGATAAATCCGGTAATCATATTTTGGGCGGTGTCAATAAAAAATTGATTGTCTCCTCCGCCGTTTCGAGGAACCAAATTGACGATGGCATCAGAAAGGGTTTTGGCATAACGCTCTGCCGCGCCATAGTGTTTTGCTTTTTGGTCTTCGCTTTCACTTCGCCGCCAAGCATCGATTTCACGGTTGACAGAATACAAAATGTTGATGGGATAGGACCGAAACACATCTCGCAGATTTATGACAGGGGTGCGGTATCCCTTTGCCTGAGCCTCGGCAGCCGTCGCTTCATACAGGGTACCTTTTACATCGAGGGCAAGCATGGATGCACCGCGCCCGCCAGTGTTTTGGTTGACCCGAAAGTTATATTCCAAGGTCGGAATAAATACAGTGGTCGTTTTACCTGCACCTGTTCCGGCCAGAAGCATCATATGAGCATCACTATCATCGATAACCCATTTTTCTTTTTCCAGTCCCACCAGAAAGCCAGGTACGCACTCACGCCCGAAGGAAACTGGTTTGAATGCACGCATTACTTCCGTATCACTTGCAAAATGTGCGTCACCATGCTGCCCGCTTCCAGCTACGTCATCACGGATGGCCAGTTTGGGCTTTCCATGAAGCGCAAGGTAACCTAAAATGCAAAAAGCAATGATGAAAAGTTTGAGCCACCATAAATGCCCCAACATGAGAAGAAGGGCTTGGCCTTTGCTGGATGCTGTAAGTGCTGGCTGGATACCCAGAAAAAGAGAAAGTACAAAATATAGCATCAGGCCAATGGCGGAACATAACACAATACGCGATATGGGAGAATGGCTTTTTTTATCGTTTTTCATTTTCCTTTTGAACTCCTTTGAGACTTTAGCTTTTTCTTGACATCCCCCCTTAGATGTTTTGCATAAAAGCCTGGTTGATTTGTTCAATGGAATGCTCTTGTGGAAGAGTATTTTGAATTGCCTGTCTCAGCTCCTCAAGCTCCATATGTTCGGACACAAAATTGGCGTGATTTATGACGCGGCACAGGCTTTTTTCCAAATTGAAATCAGGATTTTCATGGCATTGCCTTAGACAGTTAGCTATATAAGCTCTTGATTCATCCGATACCGGCAAATTAAAGCGCTGCTGTAAAACGATGCTCGCAGCTTCAGCCTCAAATTCCTTTATCTCTGGGGCAAGGTCGGAAGATATGTGTAACATTCCATGTGCCCATTCATGATTTAATGTGACTAAGCGTTCTGTATCACCAAGATTTTCGTTGAGAACTATTCTCTTATCTTCAGGGATGCAATAGCCTGACAGAGAAGAACTATTTAGTGTGTGGATTTCTATTGAAAATCCGCCAAGTTCTGCTGCTACTTTCAGGCGTTCATATAGAGCCTTGTGCTCTGCATCCGAAAATCCACGGCCACAAATTTTTGGGTACTGTTCAGGTGGGCAATCTGTCTGAGCCAGTTCATAAACACGGGCAGGTCTGAAATACGTGCGGGTGAATGTCTCAAGAGTCCCCTGTGCCAACAACTCGCGCTCTTCGCGCGTAGCATTTTTGAGAGCCACTATTTCATCACCACGCTGGAAAAATGCTTTCCTTTCTGGCCGAAGAATCCAGGTGGGTTTAAAGTATTCACCGCGCTTTAAAGCAAACCCCATTTCTTGAAACTTTGTTCTACTGGAAACAAAAATGGCATGGGGGTTTTTATGATAGATGAGCATTGTGTTTCGCGCACTATAATTGTAGAACTGTGCAGCGAATGTTAAATATTCGGCAATTTTTTCAGGGGATTGCTGGAATCCTTCACACAGCTGTTGGATGTGTTCTTTTGCAATATCTATTGCATTGCGTTTCTGGGACTGTTCTTCTGAAGACTGTGGCTTGATACCTTTTTCATTCATGAGTGCTACTTCCTCCTTCTTTTGTAAAAATGTGATGTTCGGCAAGATACTGTTTAGCAAAGGAAATGATTTCTTCACTGGAGCACTTGCTGAAGTCGATATGGTGAAGGTCACCATCAATAATGATTTCCGTTCCGTCGGCAAGGATTAAGGTACATTGATTCACAAAATCCCCTCTATTCTTAATGGTTAGGTATCGGATTAAAGGGGGTGCGACACAGTGTCGCACCCCCCTGCAAAGAGGCATTCTGACAGGGAAAAACGGATGAGGGAAAGGGGGTACGACACAGTGTCGCACCCCCCTGCAAAGAGGCATTCTAGCGGGGAAAAACGGATGAGGGAAAGGGGGTACGACACAGTGTCGCACCCCCTGCAAAGAGGCAATCCGGCAGGGAAGAACGGATGTGGGGAAGGGGGGGTACGACACAGTGTCGTACCCCCCTGCAAAGAGGCAATCTGGCAAGGAAAAACGGATGTGGGGAAGGGGGTACGACACAGTGTCGTACCCCCTTTCTTTACATTCGGCATCAAGTAGGGAAATTTTCAATAAAGAGTGCAGGGTCTGTGTTGATGCCGTTGATATCAACTTCAAAATGAAGGTGGTATCCCGTCGAATTTCCAGTAGAGCCCACATAACCAATTAACTGGCCTTTTGTGACTACCACGCCGTCTGTAATACCTGGTGCCCGTGCGACCATATGTCCATAGATTGTCACCATGCTTTCGGTATGGCTGATTTTGACACACGTTCCATAGCTCCAATGCGCTTTGGTGGATACTATACCAGTCGCGGCAGCATAAATAGGCGTGCCTTCCGGTGCCGGGATGTCAATACCTCTGTGTACATCCCATTTTCCGTTGATAAACCGCTTGGAACCAAAAGGTGATGAGATGGTGGTATAGCCTGGCAAGGGCCAGATAAATTCCCCCGTGCTGTAATCGGGGATGGTAAACTATTTTTTACAAAGGCATAATGCCGAGTGAAAAGATTTTAGATCTTCCAGTGGATTGTAACTTCCTCACTGGTAGCGTCAATTTGTGATATGAGAATAT
>DYBQ01000063.1 GCA_019418545.1 Clostridiales bacterium
TCCATGGTTTATCCTGGGCCGTACATCAGTTCTTGCAATTTCACAGGATAACGAAAAAGCCATCTGGTACCATGATTCGCAAATTTTGGAGTTATACCAGCGCATTTTCCAGGAAATTCAAAACGAATGCCGTCCACTGTTCGAAATTGAAAACTTTTCTCCTGAGCAATTCTGGGACAGCAGCCGCTGGCCATCTGCCTATGAAAAAGCCGCCTATTCCCTGCAATACGACCCTTGTTGGGGAATGTTTTATACGATGGATATGGTAGACCATTTGCTGCATCGGGATATTCCCAACCGGGAACAAATCCTTTCCTTTTTTAGCGAGCGCCACAGCCAAATCACCCTGCTGGATGGTACAAAAACCAGTATCTCCTTTTTTACCGAGGAAGGCTTGGATTATTTTCTGGAAACCGGCCGTATCACAGAGATTCCCGACGAGCTTTATGAGCCGATTCCCCGAACCTTTCAAATCCAGCTGCTTCAGCGGATGATTACCTGCGTCCACAAAGGATATTATTCTCCCTATATTATCCGTTCCCGGCATTTCCGCATTTCCCGGCAGCTTGCCTTTTTTATTGGAGATGACCAGCACCTGTCCTGCAATTGCCTGCATCCTGTCCATGGTATGGTATCGGTCATCCTGCACGAAAAAAGCATTGTCTACTCGATTTGCGATTTTATGGAATATTTGCGGGAAACCGACTTGGTTTACTCCTTGGAGGAAAGCACTCAAATCCTGCAAAAAAAATTGCAGCAGCTGCGGGAATGTTAACCAGCAAATTTATCTGGATTCCTGCTGTAAGCCCCGGCACTGCTAATAGCCTTTCAAAATTTTAAAACCAGCTTCTAACTCCCAGTCAAATTTTTCGCCATTCCGAGCCTTTGCTTGGAATGGCATTTTTTATTCGATTTTTTCAATCAAGCTCTGTTTTATGCGATACCTTGAACCCTCTCTTCTCTGCACAAAACAGGTTATCCATACTTTTTGTATGGCGTTTCTGTATAAATTTGGAATATTTGTCCACCCTAACAGCATATTCATCAAACACACAGGCGGAGAAAGGTGGAAAGAATATGGAGCTTGCCATGAAGTTGACACAAGCCGTACAGGCCATTCAAACAGCACAAAAAATACAGGCCCAGAAAAAAGAGGAGCGGCAGGGAGAAAAACTGCTGGAGGAAATCCGGGAAATCAAACGGGAAATTGCCTGCAATGAGGGCTGGTTCTCTGTGGAATTGGATGAAGATTTGATAGAATCCTGCGTCTATCAGGGACAGGCACTTCGGGCACGATATCGTTATTTGATGCGCCGGGCCCGAAAAGAAAAAATTCATGCACGGCTGTTTGAAGTAGAATCATAAGGCATATATGGGGAAAAGGGGGAGCAAAAATGCCGGATAAGGAAGTTCTGTGGGTGGCAGTCGGGGTGGTAGTGCTGCTGGTCGTCTTACAGCTGATTGCCAAAAGTAAAAAGCCCATCCGAAGTGCCGTCAGCGGGGCACTGCTTGGATGGCTGTCACTGCTGGCTGTCAACGCAGCAGGAGCTTTTACAGGGGTAACGGTACCTGTCAGCGTTTTAAGTTTGGGCATTGCAGGTGCAGCAGGAATTCCGGGCGTAACACTGCTGGTTCTGCTGGACATGGTGCTATAGCTCATCTGCGCGGGAAGAACAGGATTTCGCTTTAAAAAGGCAGCGATTTATGCAAAAATACCTTTGCATAAATTAGGAAAACAAGTTATAATAAACATACAGCGTGTGGCGTGACTGCGTAAATCCAGTTGTTGCCCACGCTGTTTTTATTTTTGGCCCAAAGGCCGGGAGGAAGGAAAACCTATGAAACGTATTAAAGCAGCCTGTATTTGCCAGACCTTACATTTTATGCTGAAAGATGATATTGCTCACAGCCTGGCAGAAAGAATGGTAAAAGAAGAGGTTCAGCAGTATAAAAAAAGGATGGAAAACAGCCGGATAAAATATCGGATTCTGGAAGAAACCGAGCAGGAGGATGGCTCTGTAATCATGAAAGTTGTGAAACAATATAACCAAAGCCCGGTTGGTGAATATTTAGACTAAAATAACATGGAAAAAGCGTGTAGCCAGAGGCGTAAATCCAGCTTCTGGCTACTCTTTTTTTGCCCTAAATAGGAGGTTCTGGATAAACGATGAGTGAAAAAGTAATTTCTTTTCTCGAAACGGAAAAACTGGGAAAGCTGATGCGCAAATATGCCATTCCCTGCATCATTTCCCTGCTGGTAGCCGCTCTTTATAACAGATTTTCATTGCAAATGCTGAATATCTTGGCTCATACGGCAATGCTGCCAATACAGTAGTATTCCCAATGACTGTGATAGCACTGGCTATCGCTGTTATGATTGGCGATGGCTGTTGTGCTTTTGTCAGCATTAGCCTGGGAGCAAAAAATCAAAAAAATGCCAGCCGGAGCGTAGGCAATTCCATTGGACTGTGTATTGTGGTAAGCCTGATACTGACCGCTATCTATTTCATATTTCAGACACCAATTCTAAACGCATTTGGCGGAGGCGTAAATGATACTACCTATACCCTCTCCCAAGAATATTTTGTGTGGATTTCTGCTGGCATCCCCTTTTATATGTTTGGACAAGCCATGAACCCCATTATCCGTTCAGACGGCAGCCCTAAGTTTGCCATGGCTTCCACTTTGGCCGGAGCTGGCGTAAATGTGATATTGGACCCGGTATTTATTTTCGGCCTGCACTGGGGGATGATGGGTGCAGCTTTAGCAACGGTGTTGGGACAAATTCTTACTGCGGCCCTTTCTGTGTGGTACCTTTTCCATATGAAATCTGTAAAGCTGGAAAAGAAAAGCTTTATGCCAGATAAAAATATTATTAAACGCTTTTTATCATTGGGAATTTGCAGCTTTTTGTCCCAGATTTCTTTGGTAGCTGCTATGGCAGCCATTAATAATATGATACGTCAATATGGTGCAGTTGATGAAATTTTTGGGCAAAGCCAATATGCCCAAATTCCCATGGCAGTAGTGGGAATTGTGATGAAGTTCTTTCAAATTGTCATTTCTATAGTAGTCGGCATGGCGGCGGGGGGTATTCCCATTGTAGGGTATAACATTGGTGCTGGACGCAGTGACAGAGCTAAGAAACTGTTTGGATGGTTGTTGTTATGTGAAGGCTGTGTAGGTGCTGTTGCTTTGTTGGTTGCTGAACTTTTCCCAGGAGACCTAATGAAAATTTTCGGCTCCGCCAATGAAAGCATCTATTATACCCAATTTGCTGTCAAATCCTTTCGTATTTACCTTTGTATGCTCATCCCGGCTTGTATTAACAAAGCCACCTTTATTTATCTGCAATCTTTGGGGAAGGCGCTGCTGTCCACCTTACTGTCCATGGTACGGGAAGTAGTGTTTGGCGTAGGCTTTGCGCTGATACTGCCGGTATTTTTCGGACTGGATGGTGTTTTGTATTCCATGCCGGTTTCGGATGTGCTGACTCTAATAATTTCCGTTATAGCCATCGTCTATACTTGCCGGACGCTGGACCGTGCGCCTCATCCGCTAGCCGCAGCGGCCAAAAATCCCCAAACTTCTAACTAAAAATCTCCCAACCAAACAAAAAATCCCGGCTGTGCTTTGAAACAAGCAATACAGCCGGGATTTTTTGCCAAGTTATGGCTTTCCTTCCCTATTATTCTGCCGGGAGGAAATCAATTCGGCCGGTAGCTACGTCTGCCGCCGCTACCTTTATCCGAAGTTCCTGTCCAATGGTGAGCTTTTTGTGGCTCAATTCGTCATACTGGGTAATCATGCCGTCAAACACAAACCGGCAGCCTTCAAAACTGTCCACTGGCACAAAGCCCTCCACACTGCTGGGCAGCTGGACAAAAATTCCCCGGGAAGTCACACCGCTGATAACGCCGGTAAACTCTTCGCCAATGTGCTGGCGGATATACTCGGCCATATAGCAGTCTTCTGCAGACCGCTCGGCGGTCATAGCCCGAACTTCCAGCCGGGAGGATTCCTCTGAAGCCATTTGCGCAAAAGCAGCAAAATGGCGGGTAATCTCTGCCGGGCTCTTGTTTTCGGCAAGCGCCGACAAAATTCGATGAATGGCCGTGTCAGGATAGCGGCGAATAGGAGAGGTAAAATGGCTGTAATCCGCCAGCGCCAGCCCAAAGTGGCCGATGGGCTCGGTGGAATACCGGGCTTTATCCATAGTGCGCAGCAATTGGTGGGAAACCACCCGCTGGGTTGGGGTTCCCTGAACCCGCTCCAAAATTGCAGAAAAATCTTTTGTTTTCGGCTCGCCCTGCCGGATTTCCTTGGCGCTCACCCCCAAAGCATCCAAAAGCTCTATGAGGGTATCGATGCGGCGCTGCTCTGGCTTGCCGTGGACACGGTAGACAAAGGGGAGCCCCTTTTCTTTTGCCAGTTTGGCAGCCGCCTGGTTGGCGCAAATCATAAGCTGTTCAATCATCTGCTCCGATTCTCCACTGTGACGGGGCTGCACGTCTATACAAACGCCGTTTTCGTCCAGAGTAAACTGAGGCTCTACGCTGTCAAGCTCCATATAGCCCCGCTCTTTTGCCCGGCGCTTCAGAATATTGGCCAAATCCCGGGCGGCATTCAGGGCACGCATCACGGGGGCATATTTTTCTTTCAGCTCTTTGGAGGCGGTTTTTGCAAAAATTTCGTTGACCTCGCTGTATACGCCTCGCACCTTAGAGCGAATGACACTTTTTCGGAACTCATATTTTTCTATAGTACCTTCGCCGTCCAGATAGATAATAGCCGAAAAAGCCAGTTTATCTTCTCCTGCGTTAAGGGAGCAAACCCCGTTGGAAAGGGCTTCCGGCAGCATAGGCACCACCCGGTCGGCAAAATAGACAGACGTGCCGCGGGTAAGGGCCTGTGCATCCAGCTGGGAGTCCTCCTTTACATAATGGGACACATCGGCGATGTGGACTCCCAGCTTAAATCCTCCCGCACGGGTACGGGTAACGGAAATCGCATCGTCCAAGTCCTTGGCAGAGGCGCTGTCAATGGTAAAAATCGCAAACCGGCGCAAATCCAAGCGGCCCTTCCGGTCCTCATCGGATATTCCCTGGCTGCTCACCTGCTGGGCTTCCTGCAAAACATCCTGCGGGAACACAGTGGGGATGTCATTCTGCTCTAAAATGGCATTGGCGCAAACCCGGGCGCTGGAGCCTTTGCCATAAACCTTGATGACCCGGGCAAAAAGCCGGTCCCCGCCGGGGCGGGTATACAGCTCGGCCATAACCTTGTCGCCCTCTTTGGCGCTAAGCAAATCCCTGTCCATAATGGAAATATCATATCGGATGGCATTGTCGGCCCGCAAAGAAAAATAAAAGCCATCCCGAACGATGGTGCCTGTGGTACGCTGTTCTTTTTTCTCCAAAATTTTAACAACCCGGCCGCTGGGACCCTTCGGGTCATCCATCACCGGCAAAACCATCACTTTGTCTCCCAATAAAGCACCCCGAAGGTTACTGCTGTGAATAAACAAATCCTGTTCCCAGCCGTCTGCCCGGGCAAAAGCAAAGCCCCGGGACAGGGAGACGATGACGGCGGGGGTTACATCGTCCTGAGAAATCAGGCTGGCCATATGGTCTCTGTCCACAGAAATCAGCCCTTCCCCTTTCATTTCGTCCAGTATCCGGTAGAATTTATCCTTATCCCGGACACCGGCTTTTTTCCGCAGCTGGCGCACCGGCACTTTTCCGCCGGCCTGTTCTAACTGCCGCAATACTTCTTTTGAAATTGTACTTTTCTTTCCCATACACTATCTTTCTCTTTTCTCCAAAATCTATGCAAAATTTCTATTTTATTTTTTTAAACCGTCTATCTTGAGCGAAAACGTTCTTGTTTTTCTCCTAATTTCGTCTTGCTCTGTTTTCCCACAAGGGAAACCAAACGGCAAATACCGATTCCCACACTTTAAAAACACAAATTTTCTCTCTATCCAAACAATATAAAACCAAAAACTTCCCATAAAAGGGCAGAAAAAGACCCCGCTATGTGAATCACACCGGCGGGGCATTTGTCTGAATTTTACACTTAAGCGCTGAAATACATGATGATATTGATAATAATCACCATTGCAAAGAATCCAATAGCAATTACCTTAGTCCATCTTGCCAGAAAAGCATCAATAGAACGTGCCTTATTCTTGGAAAAGAATGTATCTGCACCGCCGGTGACAACACCGATATTCTTCTGATGGCCTTCCTGCAGCAGGACAATGACAATAATGCCAATGGAGAACAAAAGCAATACAGCACCAAAAATGATTTGAACTGCGCCCATACTTTGCTGCCTCCTGTATCAAACTACTTTTTGTATCATACCACAAAGCCGGAAAATACGCAAGCATTTCCTGAATATCCCGGAATTTTTTTATTTTTCCTGCATATTTTCCCGCAAAACCGCATATCCTACTTTCAGGAGCTTCCCCGGTATCGCGTTTGCACAGGGAAACTCCCCGGCCTCTTCCACTTTTGGGAAGGGGCCGTTTTTTTATGATAATGTCAGCTGTTCGCCCAAGCTCTCTTCTGCCGCAGGCATGGCGCCCAAAGCTGGCACAGCTTTCCGGTAGCGGTCTGGCTTTTTCAGCATTCCCTCTTCATACACCTTTACGCTCATCACCTTCTGGCCGCGTTTGAGGGTCATCACCGCCACGCCCTGGGTATTCCGGCTGGACTTACTCTGGATGGAGCCGGTATGCATGAGCAGCAGCCGTCCTGCCGATGAGGTGAGCAAAATTTCACAGTCCTCCGGTACATACAGAGCCGCTGCCAAGGGCGCTTTGTCACTATAAGCCCCAATCAGCTTTTTCCGGTTGGTTTTGGTAGCATAGGCGCTCATTTCCACCTTAGCCACCTTGCCGTTTTCAAATATAAACAGCATAAAGCCCTTATAGTCCCTGGTTACGGCCATATAAACG
Source organism: Clostridiales bacterium (assembly GCA_019418545.1). GTDB lineage: Bacteria > Bacillota > Clostridia > Oscillospirales > Acutalibacteraceae > Heritagella_A. The sequence continues at coordinate 6,965 of DYBQ01000063.1, forward strand.
GCGCTCTCTCCCTCTTCCATGCCCAGCTTAGCGGGAATATAATCCCCCAGCACACTGGCTTTTGTGTCGGAAAACTCGCTGGCACGGGTCTTGTATACCTGGCACTTGTCGGTAAAGAACAAAAGCTCCGTGTTGTTGGTGGCTTCCACCTGCTGGGTAATATGGTCGTTTTCCTTCAGCTTCTGCTCGCCGCTCATGCGCAGGGAAAGGGGCGTAATTTTCTTGAAATATCCGTCCGCTGTAAAGAACAGGTTCACCGCGTAGTCCGGCACATCCTCTTCGGGAGAATATTCCTCAATTTCATCCGCATAGAGCAGCTGGCTCTTTCTGGGCTGGCCATACTTTTTCGCCACTGCCTCCAGCTCCCGGATAATGATGTTCTTCACCCGGGTTTTGGATTCCAGAATGGCCTTCAAATCGGCAATATCCTTTTCCAGCTGGTCAACTTCTTCCGTGCGCTTCAGAATATATTCCCGGTTCAAGTGGCGCAGCTTGATTTCCGCCACATATTCCGCCTGGGTTTCGTCAATACCAAAGCCAATCATCAAATTGGGCACTACTTCCTGCTCTTCCTCGGTGCCCCGCACAATGGCAATGGCCTTGTCAATGTCCAGCAAAATGGCCTGCAAGCCCCGCAAAAGGTGCAGTTTCTGCTGCTTTTGCTGCAAATCGTAGTAAGTCCGGCGGCGCACGCATTCCACCCGGAAGGCCGTCCACTCGTCCAGCAGTTCTCCCACGCCCAGCACTTTCGGGGTACCGGCAATGAGCACATTAAAGTTACAGGAGAAGGTATCCTCCAGCGGCGCCATTTTGAAAAGCCGCTGCATCAGCTTGTCAGGGTCTGCACCCCGCTTCAAATCAATGGTGATTTTTAGGCCTTCCAGACCGCTTTCGTCGCGGACGTCCGCAATTTCCTTCACCTTACTCTGCTTGACTAGCTCGATGACCTTTTCCACAATGGCCTCGATGGTGGTGGTGGGCGGAATCTGCGTAATGTCGATGCAGTTGGCGGACTTGTCATAGGTATACCGGGAACGCACGCGAATGCCGCCCCGGCCGGTGCGGTATACATCCTCCATGGCCTTGCGGTCAAAGATAATCTGGCCGCCGCCGGGGAAATCCGGTGCAAGCAGCGTGGAGAGCAAATCGTGCTCTGGGTCGCGCATCCGGGCAATGGCTGTCTGGCACACTTCCGCCAGATTAAAGGGGCAAATGGAGCTGGCCATACCAACAGCGATACCGGTATTGGCGTTTACCAGCACCGAGGGGAAGGTGGCGGGCAGCAGAGTGGGCTCCTTCATAGTGTTATCATAGTTATCGACAAAGTCCACGGTGTCCTTGTCGATGTCCTTGAACAGCTCCTGACACAGGGCATCCAGACGGGCTTCTGTATATCGGGAAGCAGCCCAGGCCATGTCACGGGAATAAAACTTACCGAAGTTCCCCTTGGAATCCACATAGGGGTGCAAAAGCGCCTCATAGCCACGGGACAGGCGCACCATGGTATCATAAATCGCCGCGTCACCGTGAGGGTTCAGCTTCATGGTTTGACCCACAATGTTGGCACTTTTTATACGCCCGGAATTCAACAGCCCCATTTTATACATTGTGTAAAGCAATTTTCGATGGGAAGGCTTAAATCCGTCGATTTCCGGGATGGCCCGGGACATGATGACACTCATGGCATAGGGCATATAGTTCTTTTCCAGCGTGTCGGTAATCCGCTGCTCCACCACTTCACCGGCTCCGGCAATATAGCCCTTCGGTTTGGCGGCGCGTCTGGCAGGCTGGCTGTCGCTTCGTTTTCTCGCCATTTCTCCCGTCCCCTTTCTTATGAAATATCCAAATCGTCAATATACAAATGGCCGTTTTCGGCAATGTGGCTTTTCCGGCCAGCCAGGTTGTCGCCCAGCAGCAAGTCAAACACAGCGGCAGTCTGCTCTGCATCGGTGGGCAGCACTTTAATCAAACGGCGGGTTTCCGGGTTCATGGTGGTCAAGCTCATCATGTCCGGCTCGTTTTCACCCAGTCCCTTGGAGCGCTGGATGGTAAACTTTTTCCCTTCCAGCTTTTTCAGAAACTCGTCCTTTTCCCGCTCGTTATAGGCAAAATAGGTGTCATCCTTGCAGGTAATCTCATACAGGGGCGACTCGGCAATAAACACCTTTCCGGCCTGAATCAAATCGGGAGTCAGCCGGTAAAGCATGGTTAGCAGCAGTGTGCGAATCTGGAAGCCGTCCACGTCAGCATCGGTGCAGAGAATGACCTTACTCCACCGCAGGGCACCCAAATCAAAGGAAGAAAGCTCCTTGTTTGCCTTGGACTTTACCTGTACGCCGCAGCCCAGCACCTTAATCAAATCGGTGATAATCTCGCTTTTGAAAATTTTGTCGTAATCGGCCTTCAAGCAGTTGAGAATCTTGCCCCGGATGGGCATGATGGCCTGAAAATCTGGGTTTCTCGCCTGCTTACAGGCGCCGAGTGCCGAATCGCCCTCCACGATGAAGATTTCCCGCTGGGCAGGGTCTTTGCTGCGGCAGTCCACAAACTTTGCCACCCGGCTGGTCATGTCCATGTTGCTGGTAAGCTTCTTTTTCAGGTTCAAACGGGTTTTTTCGGCATCCTCGCGGCTGCGTTTGTTAATGAGCACCTGCCCGGCGATTTTGTCCGCATCCATGGGGTTCTCGATAAAGTAGATTTCCAATTGATGGCGGAGCATTTCCACCATGGCTTCCTGAATGCCCTTGTTGGTAATGGCCTTTTTGGTCTGGTTTTCATAGGAAGTCACGTTGGAGAAAGAGGAAATCACAATAATCAGGCAGTCCTCCACGTCGGGATAGGTAATCTTGCTTTCGTTTTTATTGTATTTCCCGTTCTGTTTGAGATATGCGTCAATCTGATAGACAAAGGCGTTGCGCACGGCCTTATCCGGTGCGCCGCCGTGCTCCAGCCAGCTGGAATTGTGATAGTATTCCGCTGCGTGGGTCTTGTTGGAAAAGGCCACTGCCACGTTGATTTTGGTTTTATATTCCGGTTTGTCGTCCCGGTCCCGAACCTTGCGCTCGGTCTGCCAAAACTGGACAGAAGTCAGGCTGTCCTCCCCGGCCAGCTCTTTGGCGTGGTCCACAATGCCGTTTTCATAGGAAAACTCGGTGGTTTCAAACTTGCCGTCCACTTCGTTGCGGAAAACAAACGTCACGCCGTCATTGACAATGGCCTGCCGCTTGATAATATCCAGATAGTATTCCGCGGGCACATTGATGTCGGTGAATACCTCCAAATCGGGCTTCCAGCGAATCCGGGTGCCGGTGTCCTTTTTGGAATAGTCCTCCCGATGGAGACCGCCCACATTTTCGCCCTTTTCAAAATGGAGGGTATAGCGGCTGCCGCCGCTGCGGATGTCCACGTCCATATATTCGGCAGCATACTGGGTGGCGCACAGGCCAAGGCCGTTGAGTCCCAGGGAATACTCATAGCTGCCGCCCTGAGCGTTGTTATATTTGCCGCCGGCATACATTTCACAGAACACCAGCTCCCAGTTATACCGCTGCTCCCGCTGGTTAAAATCCACAGGGATGCCGCGGCCGAAGTCCTCCACCTCCACGGAATGGTCCTCATAGCGGGTTACAATAATTTTATTGCCGAAACCCTCTCTGGCTTCATCGATGGAGTTGGAAAGAATTTCAAATATGGAATGTTCACAGCCCTCAAGGCCGTCGGAGCCGAAAATAACGGCAGGACGGCGGCGCACACGGTCGGCGCCTTTGAGGGCAGAAATACTGTCGTTGCCATAGGCAGGTTTTTTTGCCATAGACTGGCCTCCTTTTTACAATTGCCATAGGGAAGCTTTCCTATATACAGAGCGGACACGCAGCGCGAGCCCTTACCTATCCCAAATCCAGCCCTACACACGAAAAAGGAAAGGCTTTTGAAAAAGCCTTCCCTTTTCATGACATTTCATTCGTCAGACTGGCCTGTTTTACGGAGCTTCCGGTGCCGGAGTATTCTCGTCTATCTTCCAATAGTCGTCTCCGGTTTCGGAGCTTTCCATCATTTTGGTAAACTCTTCTCCGCTCATCTTCTCGTTGCGGAACAGATACTGGGCAACCTTGTGCAGCTGGTCCATGTGCTGGCGCAGAATATCTTCGGTCTGCTGATAAGCATTATCAATCATGCGCTTCACTTCTGCGTCAATCTTGGAAGCTGTTTCCTCGGAATAGTTGCGGATATGGCCCATATCACGGCCCAGGAAAGGCTCGGAGTTGTCGGAACCATACTTAATCGGCCCCAGAGTGTCGCTCATACCATACTTGGTGACCATAGAATGAGCTGTCTGGGTAGCCCGCTCAATGTCGTTGGAAGCACCGGTAGAAATATCATCCAGCACCAGCGCCTCGGCTACGCGGCCGCCCAGCAGCACGATAAGGCTTTCCAGCATCTCGTTGCGGCTCTGATAGGAGCGGTCCTCGGTAGGCAGATGCATGGTGTAGCCGCCTGCCATACCTCTCGGAATAATGGAAATCTGGTGCACCGGGTCCTGATGCTCACAATAATAGGTGGCCACTGCATGGCCGCCCTCATGATAAGCGGTCAGCTTCTTTTCCTTGTCGGACATCACGCGGCTCTTCTTTTCGGTACCCACCACTACCTTAATGGTAGCCTCTTCAATCTCCGTCATGGTAATGGCACGAAGATTCCGGCGGGCAGCCAGCAAGGCCGCTTCATTCAAAAGATTCTCCAAATCAGCGCCGGTAAAGCCAGCGGTAGATTTGGCGATGGTGTCCAGCTTCACATCAGGCGCAATGGGCTTGCCCTTGGCATGAACCTTCAAAATGGCTTCACGGCCCTTAATGTCGGGATAGCCCACCATAACCTGGCGGTCAAAACGGCCGGGACGCATCAATGCCGGGTCCAAAATGTCCGGGCGGTTGGTGGCAGCAATCATAATAACGCCTTCGTTAGCGCCGAAACCGTCCATTTCCACCAGCAGCTGGTTCAAAGTCTGCTCGCGTTCATCGTGACCGCCGCCCAAACCGGCACCGCGCTGACGGCCTACCGCATCAATTTCGTCGATAAAGATAATGCAGGGGGAATTCTTCTTGGCCTGCTCGAACAAATCGCGGACACGGGAAGCACCCACACCAACGAACATTTCCACAAAGTCAGAGCCGGAAATGGAGAAGAAGGGCACGCCTGCTTCACCGGCAACGGCTCTGGCCAGCAGGGTTTTACCGGTACCGGGAGGGCCCACCAGCAAAACGCCTTTGGGAATCCGGGCACCCAATTCGTTATACTTCTTGGGGTTTTTCAGGAATTCCACAATCTCCTGGAGTTCTTCTTTTTCTTCGTCAGCACCGGCCACATCGGCAAAAGTGGTCTTGCGCTTTTCATCGTTCATGTTTTTAATCTTGGCTTTGCCAAAATTCATCTGTTTTCCGGCATCGCCCATAGTAGCGCTCATCCGGCGATACATAAACCACCAGAAGAAGATGAGGCCGCCAAATAACAGAATCGTTGGCAGCAAGCTCACAAACCAGCTGGTTTCTGCCGGTCGGCGGACATCCTCTACCATACGGGTTTCATGGTTATCATTATAGGCATTGATGTATTCCTGTACATCGTCATAGAACTTTGTTACACTGGGGACTACGTAACTGATGACCTTAGCTTCATCCTTGCCTTCCTCGGTCACCTTCATCAGCATTTCACCGGTGCCCAAGTCCAGCTGATATTCACTCACCTGCTCCTGTGCAAAGTAATTGACAATGTCAGAATACTTATACATGGTCTGCACCTGCCGGTTGTTCAGCAGCATAAAGATGATAATAAACAGCAGGATGGGGATGCCCAGGTAAATCGCAATATTGCGAATGGCCTTTTTGTTATCCAAGTAAAAATCACTCCTTCAGGGAACATTTGGAAAATTTTCTGTTGCCTTATCGTTATCCGCCGTAAACCTCCGGCTTTAAAATGCCTACAAAAGGAAGATTGCGGTATTTTTCGTCGTAATCCAGCCCATAGCCAACAATAAAGGCATCAGGGACCTGGGTGCCCACATAAGAAGCCTTGACGTCTGCCATGCGCCGCTCCGGCTTGTCAAACAAGGTGCAGATTTGAATGCTTCTGGGGCCTCTGGACTTCAAAATATCCAGTATGTAGCTGAGTGTCATGCCGCTGTCCAGAATATCCTCCACAATCAAAAGGTCATATCCTTCCAGCGGAATATCCAAGTCCTTGATAATTTTTACCACGCCAGAGGTCTTGGTGCCCGAGCCATAGCTGGAAACCGCCATAAAATCAATACGGCAGGGAATGGTAATGGCCCGCATCAAATCTGCCATAAACACCACCGAGCCTTTGAGGATACTCACCATCAAGAGCTTTTTGTCCCGATAATCCTCGCTGATTTGCTGGCCAATCCTCTCCACAATTTCATGGAGCTTTTCTTCGCTGAGCAACACCTGCTGAATATCCGGCATCATGGAATTCTCCGTTGTCTGCGCCATGTCTGTCACGCCTTTCCCGAAAGCCGTTTGGCCTTCAAAATATAATGATTTACATCTGTCCTGCTTCCCGGCCGTCAGCCTCCAAAAGCCACAAAAGCAAAACCGTTTGGGTATTTGTTCCAATCCGGCATCTTTCACAAACGCCAAAGCTCCAGTACTGCCAAACAGTCTCTTTGCATTGCAGGAATTCTTTCTTCGCTGAACAATTTTTTCAATGTTTTGGAAACACCACGTCCTGCAGGCGAAAAATAGTCTCCGCCCCGGCGGGTACGCACCGTCAGTTTATCCTGACTATGGGATATTGTATCATAGTCCAGCAGAATAGGAAATAACAAATTATGAAATTTTATGCGTTTTTTAATTTCCGAAATCGGGCAAACCTCCCGAAAAAGGGTTCTCCCGTCTCCCAAAATGGTTTTTTCATGCAAAAC